>NZ_PTRD01000001.1:0-212335 GCF_002965005.1 Escherichia sp. MOD1-EC7011 | reverse complement strand
CCTTTATACCAAATATCATCCTGATCACTAAAACAGATATAATCATAATTTTCAAAATCGACATCTTTAATTAATCTATAAAAATTCTTACCTGCCCCTCCAAACTTATCGGTGCTAGGAAGTATATTTATAATTGACGGATGTAATGCTTTAAATTCTTCACAGATGTTTAATGTATTATCAGTTGATAAATCATCTGATATAAATATTGAGAGGTCTACACCCCTTTGCCCTATAATACTTTTTAATTGCTCCTCAATCCAGCATTCGCCATTATACGTAGCCATGAGTACAGCAACTCTTTTTTGATCATAACTATGCATTGTAACGACCGCCCCCAGTAATTCCTCTTATTCCATCCAGCGTAGCCAAAATATATTTTTTCATATATTCAATTTTATTTTTTTGAGTTGCAATAATTAAAGTTGTATGAATTAAAGAAAAAACAACTTCCCTAATAGAGAGTAAAAGAGGTACATGATTTTTTCTAAGCAAAAGAAATGCATTTCTTACTCGATAATAACGACGTACTGGCGAGTGAATTGGTATGTTAATCCCACAGATTTTTACTGACTTATCCCCAATAGCATGAACCATTTCTATATCAGGAATGATATGAACTAATATGCCATAGTTTAAGCATCTAAGACACCATTCTGTATCGACATAATCAATAAAAAGTTCCTCATCCATCATTCCAACAATCTCAAAAACTTCTTTTGAAACCATGGTTCCGGATGAGATTGTTACTGAACTTTTAAACGGTGTCTGTCCTTCAGTGACATGAATTTTCTCTCGAAGACCATTTTTTTTGATATTACAAATAGGATAATAATGTGACTTATCTCTATCAATAAAAACTGGGCCAGCTATTTTTGCATTTTCATTATCCATATAGCAGGAAAGTTTTTTGATAAACTCATTGCGAATACGGCTATCTTGATCAAAAAAAATTATCTTCTCTGCCCTTTTTTCAAGAGAATATCGAATCCCAATATTTTGTGCTTTTGCTATACCTTCATTCCTACCAAGACAAATTAAATGAACTTTTTCGATGTCTGATAATTTATCTTTCAAGGTAAAATTAGTACTATTATCGACTACTACAACGTAACAATTTTGCTCCTTTAGTTCAGTGATCAGTGCATTCAGATTTTTAAGTTCGGGATTATATGTCACAATGACAGCGTAAATATTACTATTCATTATCCAAGTGACTCAGTAATTGGTTAATTTTAGTCTTCATATACAGAACACATTCTAGTATAAAGCCATTGTAATAACAGAGCATCTAAAATTACACGTATGCTCCAGGATATTGCGGCACCCAGTAACCCATATTTTTCGACCATAAAATACAAAAGGGCTAAATAAGGAACCAATTCAGCACAATGAATCAAAGCAGTAATTTTAGATTTTCCTAATGCCTGGATTGCAGAGAATGGTATCATTGCCAGCGCATTGAAGAAAAAACCGATCAATAACACATTTAATATATTAAAGGAATTAATTTGGTAATTTTCACCAAACCATATTTTCAATACAAGCCCTGAATACAACAAGCCTATGATTATCACCGGCAAACAGATTAGAAACATTAAAAGCAATGATTTATTTACATTACGTTTAAATTCTTTAAAGTCTTTAATGTTACTTAACCTTGGAAACACAGCTCTCCCGATTGCTGCAGGTATTATTCCTAATTTTAGAATAACCTCCGCTGGTGCAGAATAAAATGCAACTTTATCTGCCCCCATAATATTTGACACTATAAATCGATCAAAATACACCATGACCGGACTTATGATATTACTTACTGTCATCCAACCGCCAAAGAAAAAGAGTCGTTTAAAGGTTTTATAACAAAAATGAACCCCCGAAATTTTAATATCATTCCTGACATAATAGGCAGAGACTAAAATCGAAATAACTCTTGCAAATATTAAACCAGCAACCGCTGCCGACAATGTAGCACTATAAAAAACAAATATGGCCGGAATTCCCGCGATGCAAGAGCTTGATATAGATTTTTGAATATTTACAATGCCAAATTTTTCATCCCCCTCAAGAATGGCTGACCATAATTGATTTAGAATAAATAATGGAATGCAAATAGCCAACAGTTTAAATGCTAGTTGTATATCACTATGTTCAACACCAGAAATTTTTAGATAATTAACGATTCCATCAGAGAAAATCAATAATAAAAAAGCACCAAAGCATGAAAATAGCACCAAAAAAGATGTACTTGTTGAAATTACCTTGGTTCTTTCATGATGATTATCACGATGAATTGCAATTTCTCTAATAACAGAGCGAGTCAGGCCTACATCAAAAATTCCAGCATACCCAACAAGTGCAATTGCAATTGTATAAACACCGAAACCTTCAGGCCCCAAACCTCGAGCGAGAAATCCTAGCGAGGGGATAGCAATTAAAGTTGGTATTGCATAGCCAAAAAGGTTCCAGACACTATTTTTTATTATGCTCATTATTACATTTCTTTATCATATAAAATAATCAGCATCTACAAATTTTTGACCATTAATATCTTTATCAGAAAGCAATGGATTTTGAACCGGCCATTCTATATTTATACTTTTATCGCTCCATAAAATCCCACGTTCTTGCATTTTTGAATAGAAATTATTTGTTTTGTAGACAAATTCTGCTTCATCACTAAGAACGCAAAACCCATGAGCAAATCCTTCCGGTATCCATAACTGGCGCTTATTCTCCGCCGACAAATTTACACCAACCCACTTGCCAAATGTTGGTGATGATTTCCGAATATCAACCGCAACATCAAAAACTTCACCGACAACACAGCGTACCAATTTTCCTTGTGCATAGGGTTCTAACTGGTAATGAAGCCCACGTAATACGCCTTTACTGGATTTCGAATGGTTATCCTGAACAAATTCGACCTTACGCCCCACAGCCTCTTCGAATACTTTCTGATTAAAGCTTTCCATAAAGAAGCCACGTTCGTCCCCAAAAACTTTTGGTTCAAAAATCAGCACATCAGGAATTTCAGTTTTAATTACGTTCATCTTATTAATAACCTTTAATCATTTTGAGCAGATACTGACCATAAGCATTTTTCTTCAACGGTTCGGCTAATACTTTTACCTGCTCAGCATCAATAAACCCTTTACGATAAGCAATTTCTTCCGGACAGGAAACCTTTAGTCCCTGGCGCTCTTCAATGGTGGCAATGAAGTTACTTGCTTCAATAAGGCTTTGATGCGTCCCCGTATCCAGCCATGCATAGCCACGCCCCATCATAGCGACAGACAAACGTCCTTGTTCCATATAAATACGGTTAATATCGGTAATTTCCAGTTCGCCACGGGCAGAAGGCTTAAGGTTTTTCGCCATTTCCACAACATCATTGTCATAGAAATAAAGCCCAGTAACCGCATAGTTACTTTTTGGTTCCAGAGGTTTTTCTTCCAGACTAATTGCCGTACCGTTATTATCAAACTCCACGACACCATAACGTTCAGGATCATTAACGTGATAAGCAAATACCGTTGCACCGCTTTCTTTGTTAACCGCAGCGTCCATTAATTTTGGCAAGTCGTGTCCATAGAAGATATTATCTCCAAGCACGAGTGCACAATCATCGCCACCAATAAAGTCTTCACCAATGATAAACGCTTGCGCCAGGCCATCCGGACTCGGTTGTACTTTATACTGTAGATTAAGCCCCCACTGGCTCCCGTCCCCCAACAATTGTTGGAAACGCGGTGTATCCTGTGGCGTACTGATAATAAGAATATCGCGAATACCCGCTAACATAAGCGTTGAAAGCGGATAATAAATCATCGGTTTATCATAAATCGGCAGCAGTTGTTTACTTACTGCCATCGTCACAGGATAAAGACGAGTGCCGGAACCACCAGCCAGAATAATACCTTTACGCGTTTTCATTTCACCATTCCTTTTAATTCATCCCGCTCTGGCATCATGAGCGAGATGCAAAAATTTGTTAAATTGCCGTAGTCGTAAATAATTCGTTGAGCATTCGTTTCACGCCTACCTGCCAGTCAGGCAAGACAAGCGCAAAGTTCTGCTGAAACTTTTCTGTATTGAGGCGAGAGTTATGGGGTCGACGGGCTGGTGTGGGATAGGCCGTTGTTGGCACGGCGTTAAGTTTGTTAAGAGCAAGGTTAATCCCTGCTTTGCGCGCTTCTTCAAATACCAGAGCGGCATAATCGTGCCAGGTTGTTGTACCGCCAGCAACCAGATGGTACAAACCAGCAACTTCTGGTTTGTCTACTGCTACGCGAATGGCATGAGCGGTGCAATCAGCCAGCAATTCGGCACCTGTTGGTGCGCCAAACTGATCGTTTATCACAGCCAGTTCTTCGCGCTCTTTTGCCAGACGCAACATTGTTTTGGCGAAGTTATTTCCTTTACCTGCATATACCCAGCTGGTACGGAAAATAATATGCTTCGCGCAATGTTTCTGTAACGCTTTTTCTCCGGCTAGTTTAGTTTCACCATAAACATTCAAAGGTGCTGTTGCATCCGTCTCCTGCCACGGTATTTCACCGGTTCCCGGAAATACGTAGTCAGTAGAGTAGTGAATAACCCAAGCGCCGACTTCATTGGCTGCTTTTGCAATCGCTTCGACACTTGTCGCGTTAAGTAATTGTGCAAATTCCGGTTCTGATTCCGCTTTGTCTACTGCAGTGTGAGCAGCCGCATTAACAATAACATCAGGGCGAATTTTTTTGACAGTTTCAGCTACACCTTCGGGATTACTAAAATCACCACAATAATCAGTGGAGTGAACATCAAGAGCAATCAGATTACCCAGCGGTGCCAGAGCACGCTGTAGTTCCCAACCTACCTGCCCTGTTTTGCCGAATAGGAGGATATTCATTACTGGCGGCCCTCATAGTTTTGTTCAATCCACGACTGATAAGCACCGCTTTTCACATTCTCAACCCAATTTGTATTAGCCAGATACCATTCCACCGTTTTACGAATACCGCTCTCAAACGTTTCTTGCGGTTTCCAGCCCAATTCGCGGCTAATTTTATCGGCATCAATTGCATAACGGCGATCATGCCCTGGGCGATCGGCAACATAAGTAATTTGCTCACGATAAGATTTCTCTTTCGGTACAATCTCATCCAGCAAATCACAAATTGTGAGCACTACATCGATGTTTTTCTTTTCGTTGTGTCCACCAATGTTATACGTTTCACCCGCTTTACCTTCGGTTACGACGGTATATAACGCACGAGCATGATCCTCTACATACAACCAGTCGCGAATTTGATCCCCTTTGCCATAAATAGGTAATGCCTTACCTTCCAGAGCATTCAGAATAACCAATGGAATAAGTTTTTCCGGGAAATGATAAGGACCATAATTGTTAGAGCAATTAGTCACAATGGTCGGTAAACCATAAGTCCGCTTCCATGCGCGTACCAAATGATCGCTGGAAGCTTTAGAAGCAGAATACGGGCTACTTGGCGCGTAGGCTGTCGTTTCCGTAAATAGCGGTAACGCTTCGTTATTATTTACTTCATCCGGATGGGGTAAATCGCCATACACTTCATCAGTAGAAATATGATGAAAGCGGAAACTTTTTTTCTTTTCATCATTCAGAGCAGACCAGTAATTGCGCGCCGCTTCTAAAAGAACATATGTACCCACAATATTGGTTTCAATAAATGCCGCAGGGCCAGTTATTGAACGGTCAACGTGGCTCTCTGCCGCCAGGTGCATCACCGCGTCTGGCTGGTGCTGTGCGAAAATACGCGCCATAGCTACGGCATCGCAGATATCTGCATGCTCAAATGCATAACGTTCAGAATCAGAAACTTCAGCGAGTGATTCCAGGTTTCCGGCGTAAGTCAATTTATCGACATTAACAACACTGTCCTGCGTATTATTTATAATGTGACGAACTACAGCAGAGCCAATAAACCCTGCGCCACCAGTTACAAGTATCTTCACTTTTTTATTCCATATAGCTATAGAGCATGCTGTGAAATAGACTGCTCCAGAATTGATTAATAGAGGCATTAATGCACGCTACCGCCCCTGGCTTAACAGCTACCAGAGCACTGCGTGCATGACTACGATGTGACGAGCGTTACTCACTCGCGCAAAATCCGAAAAATTCAAACGCTAATTGTCTTACCAAACAGCCGTAGAAACAAGGAAAATCCTGGAAAAATTTGAATAATATGAAGCAAGTAACTCCTTGTTTTTATACGCTTTATAAAAAAACAACGGCAGGAAAATTCAATGCGCAAAACTTATGCTATGAATCTTCACTGCCGTTTTTAATTTCTTACTGACCGACACTTCCTGTCAGATTTTCGTTATTCGCTTAACAACTTCTCAATGCCTTTGCGGAACTTCGCCCCTTCTTTCAGGTTGCGCAGCCCGTATTTTACAAACGCCTGCATATAGCCCATTTTCTTACCACAATCGTAACTGTCACCAGTCATCAGCATTGCGTCAACGGACTGTTTTTTCGCCAGCTCAGCAATGGCATCAGTCAGCTGAATTCGTCCCCATGCACCAGGCTGAGTACGTTCCAGTTCCGGCCAAATATCGGCAGAAAGCACATAACGACCTACGGCCATAATGTCTGAGTCCAGCGTCTGCGGCTGATCGGGTTTTTCGATAAATTCAACGATGCGGCTGACTTTACCTTCGCGATCCAACGGCTCTTTAGTCTGGATGACGGAGTATTCAGAGAGGTCACCCGGCATACGTTTTGCCAATACCTGGCTGCGGCCAGTTTCATTGAAGCGCGCAATCATTGCTGCAAGGTTGTAACGCAACGGATCGGCGCTGGCATCATCAATAACCACATCGGGTAGTACGACGACAAATGGATTATCACCAATAGCCGGCCGGGCACACAAAATGGAGTGGCCTAAACCTAATGGTTCGCCCTGACGCACGTTCATAATGGTCACACCCGGTGGGCAGATGGACTGCACTTCTGCCAGCAGCTGTCGCTTCACGCGCAGCTCAAGGAGAGATTCTAATTCATAAGAGGTGTCGAAGTGGTTTTCGACCGCGTTTTTAGACGCATGAGTTACCAGGAGGATTTCTTTGATTCCTGCAGCCACAATCTCGTCAACAATGTACTGAATCATTGGCTTATCGACGATGGGTAGCATCTCTTTAGGAATCGCCTTAGTGGCAGGCAACATATGCATCCCAAGACCCGCTACAGGAATAACTGCTTTTAAATTCGTCATTATTTCATCCACCTGTAAAATGGTTGCTGAATTATAGCTTGTTCGATTTTTTTCGCCAGCATCAATTACCCTGAATTGATTACTGATTTCCTTCCGATGTTACGCCGCTTTGTCCAGGATTGCAGTAGCGTTATTCTTAAGTATGGTGCCATTTTTCCAGGAATGGTCGCAAATCTATCGTTCCCGTTTCGGTAGCCTGAAGTTTATCTTTTCCACATTAACGATATGGTGATTAATCCTGTCGATATCGACAGAGCTTTGTCCTTTTTCATTCACCACATGAACATTTACCAGTGACAGTAGCGTCTCGTTCTTTGCCATAAATGTCCCACGGACATCCTTACGCAAGTCAAAGTTCATGGTCAATGCCGGGCTAACCGAAGATTCTTGCATCACATTGATATTACGCATAAAAAGGTGCTGCGGTTTGTTGTGTAGCTCCAGAGAAGCACGTTTCATCTCAATATTGGTCAGTGCAACAAAGGAGACAGCGTTACCTGCTGAAATTTGTATCCCGCGCAATTTCCTGGCAAGGTCAGTATTATCAAGGTGAATATTATTCAGTCTGAAGTTTTGCGGTATGGAGAGATACCTGCCTTTAATGACGCCGTAGCCGATTAACATCCCGGCACTATTAACCATTTCTATATTGTCAATAACAAAGTTATCACATCCATATATCGCTACAGTGGCGTTATCAATACCGGCTTTCTTGCTGAAATCAGGCGTAATATTGCGCGCTTTGATATTACGGATAATGAAATGTTTACCATTTTCAACATGAATCAGCTGTCGACAATCCGATCCTGTAATATTCGCCACGACAAAGTTTTTCACCGCCTGGTCTTCTGGATAGTTATTATCGTAGGTACTTCCCGCAAGGCCTATGCCGATGCCCCAGTTGATTTTGCCATTAGTACAGTTGATACGTTCTATTACGTGGTCGGAAATTAAAATATCGCGGTCGTTGATTGCCACGTTCCATTCGATGGCGTCGCCCTGTAAGTCGCTGAACTTACAATTGGTGATGTTGGCACCGATAATCTGGTTATGAAATCCCTGGCGTAAGATGGCGTAATTAGCATGGCTCACGGTCAGGTTATCGATGGTCAGGTTGCGCATAACCCGTTTGTTTTTGCCGCCGATATAAATCTGCGTTACCGGGCCAAATCCGCTCATCGCCAGCCCTTTGATGGTGCAGTCAGAACCGCGCACATCCAGGGTGATGTTATGCATACTGCCGCCCTTCGCCCCTGTCACCTGGCTGCCGTCCTGTAAGATAAATCGCCCTCTGCCGTTGCCGCGCAGGCTACCGAGAATGTGTAAGGTTTTGCCAGGAGGGATGAAGATGCCGGTGTTGATGTTGTCGCAAACAAATCCGGCAGGCACGATGACCGTTTGCCCTTCGCTAAAGGCTTGTTTAAATGAGGCGATCCAGTCGTGCGGATTGTAGTCGTTGATATTTACGCTTTGTCGGGCGGGAAGTGCACGGGCGAAAGGGGTATGGAGGCAGGCAAGCGCGGAGCTTGCCGTCAGGAAGGTGCGTCGGGAGATTGTTTTAAATGACATGCGTTCTCCTCTATAAAGCTTGCAGCAAGCTGGCTAACTCTCGATTGATCACCTGCTGGTTAAAATCATGTTCGACTTTTTCGCGAGCACGTTTGACAACCGGAGCCAGCTCGTCGGTATCCAGTTGGCTAAACGCCGCCAGCCGTTGCGCCAGTGCGCGAGCATCGTTCTCAGGCACCAGCCAACCCGATTTATCGGCCTCCACCAGTTCCGGAATGCCGCTATGCAGAGTAGAAACGACCGGAATGCCGACCGCCATCGCTTCCATCAATGCCACGGGTATCCCTTCCATATCGCCATCCGCGCCCGTGACTGAAGGCAGCAGAAAGACATCCGCGTCGTCGAGCATCGCCTTAACTTCGTGGCTCGGTTTAAAGCCTGGCATCTCCACCACATCTTCCAGTTGATACTGTTCGATGAGCGTGCGTAAACGCCGCTCCCACGGGCCGATGCCGAGAATGCGATAGCGAAATGCCACGCCCTGCTCTTTGAGCTGACGGCAGGCTTCGATCGCCACATGCAGGCCTTTTTTCTCGGTTAAACGAGCAACGGAAATAATCTCTAGCGGTGTTCCTGGCATTTTAACCGGACGAGGGCTAAAGCGATTCATGTCCACCCCCATGCGCGATACAGCGATTTTTTCCGTCGGGCAGCCCATCTTTTGCAATCTCCCTGCCCACAGATCGCTTATTGGCAACATCAGGTCGCCACGGCGAAACAGTTGTTGATATTCGGGAGTGTAATGATTGAGCACTTCCCGACTGGAGATATCAATACCATGGAAAATGGTAGCGATTTTGCCGCGAATGACACCCAGTTCGCGTAATTTTGCTGCGGTTACCCCCGCAGGGCCAAAATGAGCGATGAACACATCGGCATGAAACGGTGTTGCGACCTGGCCGCAAATGGCAGACAAAATCAGGTTCCGCGACTCGGCACCATAGCGTTTGAGGTTAAGCGCCTGCCAGGTATTTTTACGATGAATGCCGCGTAAGGTCTGGCTGGCACGGTGGCGCAGTTTCGCTACTTTGCCTTGTGGTTCGTCCTGCAACCAGCGGGTTATGGCGGCAAGGTTATATTTCGTCCATGCAGCGTGGGTATTTTGCGTGTCGCCTTTTTGCAGCGCGATAATCTCCACCTCAAAGCCCATATCAATAAACGCAGTGATTTGATTGAGGACGAAGGTTTCCGACGACAGCGGAAATTTCAGTAAAAAGAAGCCGACCTTCATTTAGCCTCCCCGATGCGCTCAAGCACTGACTGCACCATCTGCATTCCCGTCTGACGTTCGCGACTGACAGCTTCGTTAAGTCGTGCGTTCAGCGCCGGAAGCTGGCCTAAGGTATCCGCAACCATCGCTTGCAGGCTGCCGTCTAATAAATGACGGATATCAATCGCCATCTGTGGCAGCCCCAGTTGTTGCATTATCCCGGCGGATTTATGTTCGTAGTTGATGGCAATTGCCGGAGTGGCAAAGTTCATGGAGATAATGGCGGAGTGCAGACGCGTACCGACGGTGAGTTCACAGCCCCCCAGAATTTTGCCCATTTCCAGATCGTTGAGTTCATCCATCACCACGTGATAACGGTCAGGATCGCTGATGTGTTGGCGCAGATTGAGCGCCACCATGCGGTCGTCTTTGTTATAGCTGTCGATACCCGTACAGGTGGAGAGCGCAATCACCTGATACCCTTCATCGAGAATGCGATTGACCACCCCGGCAAAGGCTTGCTCATACGCTTGTTGAGTGGTGCCGAGACGTTTGTCGAACGGCGCCAGCTCGCGCAGGGTAATTGCCACCGTTTTCTGTTGTGCGGCAATATTCAGCCAGTGTTGAACGGCATAGCTGGCGGTGAAATCTTCGGTGTGATGATCGACCAGCCACGCGGTATCGACGCCATGTTCGACTTTTGCGGTAGTGATATTGTTGCGTTTCATCAGATCGAGGCTGACCGATTCGCGCAGGATCAACGCGTCGCAGTGACCGAAAACGTAGTTCGCCAGTTGGTTGAATTGCTCATTCTGGAACGGGCCGACGCTGTGACCAATCATAAACAGCGGCTTTTTCGCCATAAACGTGCATAGCGCGTGTTCAAACTGCGGCACGCCGTAGAGATCGACAAAAAACGATCCGCCGACCTGGATAATGGCATCGTAACCTGACAGCAGGCGCACGAAGTCGGTGAATCCCTGGGCAATGGCGATATTACGCAGCTTGCCGGTGTCGGTGACGCGTGAGAGCAGTACCTGGTGTTGATAGCGGCGACGGAGGACTTTTTTAACGCGCCCGACAACGCCCGCTGCGCTGTTGTGTTGTTTCATTTGCAGGAACAGCGGATCGCCCATCACCGGGCGATTAAGCAGCCAGGAAGAACTGACCGGATAACGACTCATCACGTCCACTTCGGCGTGTGGATTGAGGATGTTGATGGCATCAAGTAAGCCGCGCAGGATGGCGCTGTCGCCGCGATTGCCGCAAGTATGGTTGCCAAGAATAAGTAATTTCATTTTTTCCTCATAAATTTGATGCCAGGTGAGGCTGTATTTGTTGTTTTCATTACTGCTTTTTGCCTGATGCGACGCTAACGCGTCTTATCAGGCCTACAAAACCGAGTTCCTGAACCGTAGGCCGGAGAAGGCGTTCACGCCGCATCCGGCAACCATTGCCGGAACCGAAAACAACACTTCACCCCGCCCGTAAAAGCATTTTCATTTTTTCGCTGCGACAAAACTGACGCTTCACTTCCACCACCAGCGGATGGCGCGACAACACAATCATCACCACAAACGCCAGTACGCCTGCGGTAATTTGCACCGCCAGCAACGTCGCCAGCGCCAGTTGCCCTTTCAGCAGCACACCCAGCGCATAACTAACCACCAGCGTCGGAAGCGAGAGATAAAACGGTAGCCACAAACTCAGGATGTACTGGCGATAGCTGGAACCGAGCACCGGTTTAATCATCACGAAGTAGCTCAGAATGGTGTTGATAATCTGCACCAGCAGGAAGCCGAGCGTGACGCCGATCGCGCCCGCCATCTGCCCACCGATAACAATCGCCGGAATAAACAGAAAAGTTTTGAATACGTTGAATTTAAAGCTGATATCCACCCGCGCTTTCGCCATCAGCAGCGAACCAATCGGGTTACCCACCGAACGCAGTAGCCCCACCACACACAGCAATTGCAGCACCGGAATAATGCTGCTCCACTTCTCACCAAATACCAGCGGTACAAAATTATTCGACACCACCATTAGCCCGAGCAGCGCCGGAAAGTTGATAATCCCCACTACCGACAACAGCTTGTAGAAGTTAACGCGCAGCTTTTCGGTATCGTCCTGAATTTTGGCGAATGCCGGAAACAACACGCGGGTGATGATCGGGTTCAGCTTCATCGGCGGCACAACGGCCACGTTGTACGCCAGGTTGTATCCCCCGGCCACGCCCGCGCCGAGAATACGCGCCAGCACCAGCGTCGAAAGGTTAGTATTGAGATAGTTGATGATGCTGTCCGCCGTCAGCCAGGCACCAAAGCGTAAGTTCGGTGCCACCGACGTCAGCGAGAAATGCAGACCGGGACGATAAATTTTGCGACCAAAGTAGCCAAACAGCAGCGTTCTCACCGCACTATTGACCAGATAACCGAGGATCGCAGTCATCGCCAGCGGCCAGAAATGGGCGCTAACCACCGTAAAAGTAAAGCCCGCCAGCACCGCGCTAGTTTCGATCATGCCGATTTTGTTGAACTCCAGCTCCTTTTGCATCAACGCGCGGAACTGTTGCCCGTGGGGGATCACCACAAACGCCAGCGACAATGTTTTAATCAACGGCGCCAGATCCGGGTTATTCAGCACGTCACCGATGACATCACTCAATAAAAACACCGCCACGCACACCAAGATCCCCAGCCCGACGTTCAGCCAGTACAGCGTAGTGAGTTCAAGGTGGCTGATTTCTTTTCGCTGAATAATCGAGTTAGCGATACCAAAGTCAGAAAGCGTATCTGCCAGCGCGATAATCACCAGCGACACGGTAAGCAGGCCGAACTGGTGGTTGTCGATAATCCGCGCCAGCACGGTCATCTGCACCAGCCCGAGGCCGATGATGATTACCGTGGCAATCGCCGACCACTTCGCGCCGCTGATGGTTTTTTCACGTAAGCTCATATCAATATGCCGCTTTGTTAACGAAGCCTTTGAATACCGTCAGGAAAACGATTTTGATATCGAACCAGACGCTCCATTCGCGGATGTACTCAAGGTCGAACTCGACGCGTTTTTCCATTTTCTCCAGCGTGTCGGTTTCGCCGCGCCAGCCGTTGATCTGCGCCCAACCGGTAATGCCCGGTTTCACTTTATGGCGCAGCATGTAGCCTTCAATAAGCTGGCGATACTGTTCGTTATGCGCCACTGCGTGCGGACGCGGACCCACAATCGACATCCCGCCGGTCAGCACATTGATAAACTGCGGCAATTCATCCAGCGAGGTGCGGCGCAGAAAGTTCCCCACCCTGGTGACGCGCGGATCGTTCTGCGTCGCCTGGGTCACCACGTTGTCGTTCTCCATCACTTTCATCGAACGGAACTTCCACACTTTGATCGGCTTGCCGTCCATGCCGTAGCGAGTCTGGCGGAAAATAACCGGCCCCGGTGAACTGAGTTTCACCGCCAGCGCAATGCAGCACAGCACCGGGGAGATCAGCAGCAAGATCAGCGTCGCCAGCACAATGTCTTCCGCACGTTTGAGCAGGCGGTTAACCCCGGAAAGCGGCGTGTCATACAGCGGCACCACCGGTACGCCGTTCATCTCTTCGATACGGGAATGGAGAATGTTGAAGGTAAAAACATCGGGGATCAGCAGCACCGAACAGGTGGTGTCCGCCAGTTGATGAACCAGTTTTTTCACTCGCGCGCCGTCGCACATTTGCATCGCGATATAGACGTTATGAATCTTGCCCGCTTTCGCATCCTCGACCAGCTGTTGCAGATTACCCGCCCAGTCGTTAGAAACGCCGCCCGGTTTCGGGTCGTGGTAAACGCCCACCACTTCAAACCCTAACCACGGCTGATTACGGAAGCTCTCCATCAGCATTTGTCCGGCAGCTAAATCCCCCGCCACCGCGACCATCCGCTTGTTATAGCCATGATTACGCAACCAGCCCGCACCAATACGAATGCACGAACGGCAAACCACCAGTCCGATGCTGGTCAGCGTATACCACGCTAGCCAGATTTTCAGTTGCGTGTCGAAATCATTATTGAACGCCACCAGTCCGGCGCTGAAAATCACGCTTAAGGTCCAGTTTTGTAGCAACAGGGCAAATTCTGTCGCTGCCCGAACACCGCGCCATGAGCGATAAAAATCGGTTATGCCGCCCAGCATCTGGAATACCACCAGCGTAATCAGCGCCACCAACAGGTGCATGTAGAGGAATGACAGTCCGCTGACTTCGCAAACCAGCCATAGTCCGGCAAACATGATGGTGATATCTGAAAAGCGTTGCACCATAGAGATTAACGATGCATTGGTTTTCGCTCGCTCGCGCTTTTTTAGATTTGTCATCGTTGTTCCTGTTCTATTGTCGCCTCACCCCGGCCCTCTCCCCAAAGGGGCGAGGGGAGAAGAAAGTTCCGTGCTCTCTTCTCTCCGCAGGCAGTAGAGCGTCAGGGGGAGGGGGAGGGGGAAAGTAATGACATTACTCGTTCAGCAACGTCAGCAGAGTTCGCGTTCGCGCTTCCATCAGCGGCACATCACCGCGCGATTCCACATTCAACCGCACCACCGGTTCGGTGTTGGAGGAGCGCAGGTTAAAGCGCCAGTCGGCAAAGGTCATGCTGATGCCATCGGTGCGATCCACCGCCAGCGCCTCACGGATAAAATGCTGTTCCACACGGTCAATAGCCTCAACGGGTTGCGCCAGTTTGCTGTTGATTTCACCGCTTGCCGGGAATGCCGCCATCCGGTCGCGCACCAGTTCGCCCAGCGTTTTTCCTTTCAGACACACCAGTTCGGCGACCAGCAGCCACGGGATCATGCCGCTGTCGCAGTAAGCGAAATCACGGAAGTAATGGTGCGCACTCATTTCGCCACCGTAGATGGCGTCTTCCTTGCGCATACGTTCTTTAATAAAGGCGTGTCCGGTTTTCGACATCACCGGTGTGCCGCCTGCGGCAGTCACCACATCAACGGTGTTCCAGGAGAGACGCGGATCGTGGATGATCTTCGCGCCGGGATTTTTTTCGAGGAACGCTTCTGCCAGCAGGCCGACAATGTAGTAGCCCTCGATAAACTGCCCTTTTTCGTCAAACAGAAAACAGCGGTCAAAATCGCCATCAAAGGCAATGCCCATATCTGCGCCGTGTTTAATGACCGCATTGCGGGTGTCGTCGCGGCATTCCGGCAGTAGTGGGTTAGGAATACCGTTGGGGAAATTGCCGTCCGGCGTGTTGTGCACTTTGATCAATTCCACAGGTGCGCCGAGGGCTTTAAAGCGGGCTTCGATAGCGTCCACCACCGGACCCGCTGCGCCGTTCCCGGAGTTGATCACCAGCTTGAGCGGCGTGAGGTTTTTGACATTGATATAACCGAACAGGTGATCAACGTAAGCGTCACGCAGGGTAATTTGCTGATAGCGACCACGTTTTGTTTCATCGACGGGGGGGAAGTCGTTGGCTTCTGCCAGACGCTGGACGTCGCGCAGTCCGGTATCGCCGCTGATCGGGCAAGCCCCTTCGCGTACCAGCTTCATGCCGTTGTAATCCATCGGATTATGGCTGGCGGTAACTTCGATGCCGCCATCCACGCCGAGATGGAACGTGGCGAAATAGATCTCTTCAGTGCCGGACATGCCGATATCCAGCACATCGACGCCCGCATCCTGTAACCCCTTCGCCAGCGCCAGTTTTAAGGTTTCGCTGGTGAGGCGGACATCACCGCCTAACACGATGGTTTTCGGTTTAAGAAATTCGCCATAGGCACGACCAATGCGCCAGGCGATATCTTCATTCAGTTCTTCGCCTAATTTTCCGCGAATATCATAGGCTTTAAAGCAGGTTAATTTTTTCATGTCGTTACCCTTTTTCAGGCAATAGTTGACCCTGACCGAAGCGGCCAATTTTGTTTTTGTCGTTATTTACATCGCGGTTCGGATAAGGCGTTCACGCCACATCCGACAAACTGCGCCTGATGCGACGTTTACACCCGTCCGTAGCGATCCGCGAAGCGCACCACATCATCCTCTTCGAGATAAGAGCCGGAGCGCACTTCAATTAAATCGAGCGGAATTTTCCCCGGGTTTTCCAGGCAATGCGTCGCCCCCAGCGGAATATAAATGGACTCGTTTTCACCAAGCAGTTTGATATCACCGTCGATAGTGACTTTTGCCGTTCCCGCGACAACCACCCAGTGTTCCGCGCGGTGATGATGCATTTGTACCGACAAGCCTTCGCCCGGTTTCACGGTGATGCGTTTCACCTGGTAGCGGTCGCCCGCGTCGATAGAGTCATATTTGCCCCACGGACGATACACTTCGCGATGCACCCGATGCTCATGGCGACCATCGGCTTTGATCTGCTCGACCACTTTTTTCACATCCTGCACCGCGTTACGGTCAGCAATCAGCACCGCATCTTTGGTCTGCACTACCACCAAATCTTTCACCCCGACGGTGGTGACAAGGCCAGATTCGGCATACACATAGCTGTTTTCAGTTTTGTGATTAATCACATCACCGTGGCAAACGTTGCCCTCGGCGGTGTGGGCGCTGATCTCCCATAAAGAAGACCAGGACCCCACATCGCTCCAGCCCGCATCCATCGGCACCACAACGGCGTCTGCCGTGCGTTCCATGACCGCGTAATCCACCGACTCTTCCGGGCAGGCGAGAAACGCTTCTTCATCCACCCGTATAAAATCGAGATCCGGATCAATGGCGCTCATCGCTTTTTCACAGGCATCGAGAATATCCGGGCGATATTTTTTCAGTTCTTCGAGATAACGTCCGGCGCGGAACAGGAACATGCCGCTGTTCCAGTAATATTCGCCGCTTGCCACATAGGCCTGCGCGGTTTCCAGATTCGGTTTTTCGACAAACTGCGCCACTTCAAAGGCCACCGTATCCTGCTCACCCGCCGATACTTCACCGCGACGAATATAGCCATATCCGGTTTCAGGTAGATCCGGCACAATGCCGAAAGTCACCAGTTTGCCTGCTTCAGCATACGGCATGGCGTTACGCACGGCGGCGCGGAACGCGTCTTCATCGGCAATCACATGATCCGCCGCCAATACCAGCATTAACGGGTCGCTCTCCGGGCTATGACGTTTTGCCGCCAGCGCCGCTAGCGCAATGGCAGGTGCAGTGTTACGCCCTGCCGGTTCGAGAATAATGTTCTCGGTAAGTTTGTTCAGTTGACGCAGCTGTTCCGCAACAATAAAGCGGTGCTGCTCATTGCAAATCACCACCGGGCTTTCGCACTCCACGCCGTTCAGGCGGCAGATGGTGGTTTGCAGCATGGTGAGATCGCCTTTCAGGCATAAAAACTGCTTGGGATAAAGTACGCGGGAAAGCGGCCATAAGCGGCTACCTGAGCCACCTGCCATCACGACTGGATAGAGTTTCGACTGCGCCATAATTATCCCCGAATATCATTTATAAATTGACGTAACACGTTCTCTTTATCGAGCGTGCGTTCGGCATATTCACGTGCCACCGTGTTGTGTTTGGGCAGCAGGAGCGCCTGACAAATCCCCGTCACCAGCGCCTCGACCGATTCCGGTTCTACGCAAACCGCAATTCCTGGGAAGGTTTCGCAAAGCTGCCCCAGTTCTGTATGGGCTTCTGCGGTAATCACCGCGTTACCGCCTACCGCCAGAATATTGGTCAGTTTCGACGGCAATACGGCATCTGCCGCGCCGCGTTTTTGCACTACCAGATGGCAATCGCCCATCTTCAGCAGTGCGGGTAAAGCGTCATACGATTGCAGCGGGAAAAACTGCAAATTGGTCAGTCCACGCTGCTGCGCCATTTTTTCCAGCCGCGCTTTGCCGCCGCCCTGCCCGACAATGGCAAAAATCAGCGGTTCATCGCGCAGGCGATCGGCAGCTTCAATAACGTTTTCCAGCCCCTGCTTTTCACCAATATTGCCGGAGTAAAGAATGATTTTTTTGTTATCCGGCAGGCCAAGCTGGTTACGAAGGGCGTCAACATCAGCCTCTGCGACATGCTGAAAACGGGCGATTTCCGACCAGTTGGGGAAGAAGATGACCTTTTCCGCCGCCACGCCTTTTTCGACAGCTTTATTCATCATTGAGCGCGAAATGGTGGAGACGTTATCGACGTTATGCAGTCCGCTACGTTCGAACGCCGTTGCCAGTTGTGCCACTTTGCCTTTTCCCGCAAGACCCAGTCCCAGCATGGCATCCACTTCGTAATCCTGAATATGCAGCACGGTACGCGCGCCAGAGAGTTTCGCCAGCAGACGCATTCCCGGCGTGCAAAACAGCGTTGGCACTACGCCGATAATGCGCTCCGGCTTCCAGCGACGTTGCGCCATCAGCGGAAAGAAACTGCTGGCGGCAAAACTGCCGAGATGCAACAAGCGTTTCAGGGTGCTCGGCTGTTTTGGCACATACAGCGGGCAGCGCCACACCGTAGCCACGCCCTCTTCTCGTTTGTAACGCCAGGCAGAATAGTTCTCCCCCACCTGCCACTGCGGGTAGTAAGGCGGTGCGGTAATGACCCGCACCTCATGACCTTGCGCCGCCAGCCATTCCACCATCTCGCCGGTGTATTTGCCGATACCGGTTAACTCCGGCGAGTAGTTAATGCCGTAGACCAGTATTTTCATAATCCGGGTACTCCGGTACGCTTCTCAGCGAGAAAATAGGCGCGGCTGTTAGCGTGAACATTGTCACTGGCGAGCAGCGCATCCGGCGTCAACCAGCGGTAATCGTCATGCTGCTCATCCGGCAGTAACAGCTCTTCTTCCGCTACCCTGAAGCGAAAACCGAGCACCACATAGTGAGTGGTGAAATCCGTGCCGGAGAAGTTATCGTCATAAAAGTGCTGCCAGACGCCGTAAAACTGGCCTGCTGTTATCGGCAGACGCAGCCCCAGTTCCGCCATCGTCAGCCGCTCAAATGCGGCTTCCAGCGTTTCGTCTTTCTGCACGCGCCCTCCCGGCACAAACCAGTAACCCTGCGCCGGGCGGTTGGTTCTTTTGCCAAGCAGAAACTCGCCGCGACTGTTCTCGACAATAAAGTCGAGAGAGACAAGCGGTGTGGAGCGCACTACCGTGGCAAAGTCTTCCTGACGTAAAAACATCATTACCCCCGAAAGCGGTCTTGATTCTCAAGGAACCACTGGTAAGTGCTGGCAAGCCCCGCTTCCAGTGAGATTTCGTGATACCAGCCAAGCTGATGCAGGCGCGTCACATCCAGCAGTTTGCGCGGCGTACCGTCCGGTTTGCTGGCATCAAAAACCACCCGACCTTTGTAACCCACCACTTTGGCGATGGTTTGCGCCAGCTCGCGGATAGTGCAGTCAACGCCCGTGCCGACGTTAATGTGCGACAGCATCGGCTGGGTGTTTTCCAGCCAGACTTCGTGCGCCAGCTCCATGACATGAATGCTCGCCGCCGCCATATCATCGACGTGCAGAAATTCTCGCATCGGTGTACCGCTGCCCCACACCACCACGTCCGGTGCATTCTGTGCCGTCGCCTCGTGGAAGCGACGCAGCAATGCTGGGATCACATGCGAATTACTCGGGTGGAAGTTGTCATGCGGCCCGTACAGGTTGGTCGGCATGACTGAGCGGTAATCGCGTCCGTACTGGCGGTTGTAAGATTCGCACAGTTTGATCCCGGCGATTTTGGCAATGGCATAAGGCTCGTTGGTCGGCTCCAGCGTACCCTGCAATAACTCGCTTTCTGCCATCGGCTGTTTTGCCAGTTTCGGGTAGATACAGGACGATCCGAGAAACAGCAGTTTGTTCACGTCGTTCTGATGCGCGGCGTGAATGATGTTGCTCTCAATCATCATGTTCTGGTAGATGAAATCCGCCGGATAGGTGTTGTTGGCAACAATGCCGCCCACTTTCGCCGCCGCCAGATAGACCAGGTCAATGCGCTCGCTGGCAAAGAAATCATGCACCGCACGGCTATCCAGAAGGTTCAGCTCGTCGCGGGTGCGTAATACCAGTTCCACATCACCGCGCTGTTCGAGCTGCCGCCTGATGGCGGAACCGACCATCCCGCGATGGCCAGCGATAAAAATGCGTTGTTTACTCATGCTTATGACTCCAGCGCGATCGCCACGTCGTAGCCGTGAGATTTCAGCAGAGAGTGTTTTTTCGCCGCTTCGAGGTCATTAGCTACCATTTCAGACACCATCTCTCTGAGGGTGATTTCTGGTTTCCAGCCCAGCTTTTCGTGCGCTTTGGTCGGGTCGCCGAGCAGCGTTTCAACTTCAGCCGGACGGAAGTAGCGTGGGTCAACGGCGATAATCACATCGCCCGGTTTAACGCCCGGCGCGTCATGCCCGGTGACGGAAACCACAATGCCCTTCTCTTCAACGCCTGTACCATCAAAGCGCAGTTTGATGCCCAGTTGTGCCGCCGCCATTTCCACGAACTGGCGCACGGAGTACTGAACGCCGGTAGCGATAACGAAATCTTCTGGCTGTTCTTGTTGCAGCATCATCCACTGCATTTTTACGTAATCTTTGGCATGACCCCAGTCACGCAGGGAATCCATATTGCCGAGGTACAGACACGACTCCAGCCCCTGGGCGATGTTGGCGATTGCGCGGGTGATTTTGCGGGTGACGAAGGTTTCGCCACGGCGCGGAGATTCATGGTTAAACAGAATGCCGTTGCAGGCGTACATGCCGTAGGATTCACGGTAGTTAACGGTGATCCAGTAGGCGTACAATTTGGCGACGGCATACGGAGATCGCGGGTAGAACGGCGTGGTCTCTTTCTGCGGGATTTCCTGCACCAGACCGTAAAGTTCAGAAGTGGAGGCTTGATAGAAACGGGTTTTCTTTTCCAGACCGAGAAAACGGATCGCCTCCAGCAGACGCAGCGTGCCCATCGCATCAACGTCTGCGGTGTATTCAGGGGATTCAAAAGAAACCGCAACGTGGCTCATCGCACCCAGGTTGTATACTTCGTCCGGCTGCACTTCACGCAAAATACGCGTCAGGTTGGAAGTATCACTCAGGTCGCCATAATGCAGATGGAATTTCGGGTTGCAGGTGTGTGGATCCTGATAAATGTGATCCACGCGCTCGGTGTTGAATGACGATGCACGACGCTTAATGCCATGCACTTCGTAACCTTTCTCCAGCAGCAATTCTGCCAGGTAAGAACCATCCTGTCCGGTTACACCGGTGATGAGAGCGACTTTTGACATGTCTTATTCCTCTGTATTTTTTGAATTTATTCAGTTTCAACGCGTTCGCGTATCACCACTGCGGGATTCCCCCGGCAAATGGCATTTGCCGGAAGCGATTTAAAAACACTGCTTCGCGCACCCACGACGGTGCCATCGCCGATCGTGACGCCAGGGGCAACAAAGACATCGGTTGCCAGCCAGCATTTCTCGCCAATCACAATAGGCGTGGCGTTAATGGTGAAATGTTGACTTGCATGGTCGTGGCTCCCGGTGCATAAATAACTTTTTTGCGATATCACCGAATGCGCGCCAATGGTTATTTCACCGAGGGTATATAAATTGACCTCATCGCCGACCCACGCGTAATCACCTAAGGTTAATTTCCACGGATAGGTAATTTTTACTGACGGACGAATAACTACGTTTTTTCCTATTTTTGCGCCGAATAAACGTAATAAAAAAGCCCGCCAGCGATAGAATATTTGCGGCGACCAGGTAAATATTGTTGCCTGTACTGCCCACCACAATTGCACTTTAATAGCGTTGCCGCCCCGGAACCCTTTCGGCACCGAGAAACCACTTAAATCTTGCATCGTTTTCCCTTATATTCAGCTTTTGTTATATAAGGCTTTCGTCTTTGAGGTAGTACGTTGGCGTAAATACCAGGATAATTCTGCCCAGAAGCCAGGCACATGTAATATCTGCCGTTGGACTTTTTTCGCGTCGGCACACAATTCCATATTATTAGTGGTAGATACCCCACCCATAGAAAATTCAGACACCAGACCATTGAGTTTTTTAAATGCATAACCGGCTTTATACATTTTGGCTGCCAGGGCGTAATCGGAAGAAACTTTATATTCCAGGTCATAACGCCATTTTTTCAAACCGGATACCGGGAAAAATATTGCCTGATGACTGGCGGGCAGGCTGTGATAAATATACCAGCCCGGTTTGGCGCTACGTTTAATTTTATGCCCGTCGCCAAAATCCAGCAGCGCATCGCCGGTGATCATCACGTTATCTTTTTGCACTTTTAACTTACGGACAAAAATTGCGGCATCCTGATGGAAAATATCGCCTGAGTTGAGAAACAGCGCAAACTGACCTTGCGCCATTTCAATACCTTTGTTCATGGCGTCGTAAATGCCGTTATCTGGCTCACTAACAAAGCGTAGGTTATAGATACCATTGAGATTTTCCAGATACTCACGGGTGCCGTCGTTAGAACCGCCATCGACAACAATCCATTCGAAGCTGATATCGTCCGCCTGCGCCAGATGCGCCAGCGAGGCGTGCGTTTTGACTATCCCTTCGATGTTACGAAACGCGACGGTGATTATGCTAAGCAACATGTTCTTATTCTTACCTCGTAATATTTAACGCTTTTCGCAAAATAAACGGACAGACGATTAAAAAAGCATATTCCGGGCTAAATATCGAACCGGTAAAAAACAGCGATACCGGCGTAAAAAGATAGAGCTGCACGCGAAAATTACGATTATCGCCAAAAGCGTTGAGCATCATTTTTATCACTTTCCCCATGTACCACAGAGATAAAAACACCGCGAACCAGGAAAAATAAATAATCAGCAGATACAAACCATTGTCTATGGTTTTTCCGACATCCGCACCGTTAAATATTCCGAATGATGCGACATATTCATAAAGTGAGCCAAATCTGACTACACCGTCAATATGGGTCAAAGAATAACCGACCATCACCAGCGGACCGACAATACGATAATACGATGACGACCCTTCTGTGCCTAAATCTCCCAGACGGGTGGAAATATAAGGAAACGCGATTACCACACCAATCAGGAATACAGCCAGAGAAATCAATGCTAACGGTAACTTTTTCTTAATCGCTTCTTTATTCAGATACTGAAATACCCACTCCAGCAAATAAAACAGGATAAAGGTCATAACACCTGAAAACGATCCGGATAATATTATTCCTGCGAGAATCATAGCATCAGTTTTAGGCGTTTTGATACCAAACTGTTTGATACTGAGCCAAATTGAGATTAACGCCAGAGCGAAAAATGCCGGTTCGAAATAAAGTGCCGTAGTTCGCTTACCGCCGAATTTAATGAAATTCAGTACATAGCTGTTGCTGTAAATCAGATATTTCGAAATCGACTCCATAATACTGCTGCCGCCGGTGAGGATAATTTGCGCCATCTCCACCGCCGCCAGCGCCACCACCAGCCCGACCACCAGATAAAAGAAACGTAATATCTTGCGATGGTTGTGTGGCGAAATCGTTTTAAAGCGAATACTCCACACCATACCAATAATGATCACAATATAGACAAACAGCATGGTTGAAGTGACATATTTACTGGCATCCAGCGACTGACCAAACAGGTAGTTGAACGCCGTGAGCCCCGCGCCAATCCCTAAGGCAATCATCAATTTTTTAACGCTGATGCGCTCTAAAAACAGCAGTAATAAGACAGGCAAAAAAGTGACGATGGTGATGGGGAAACTTTCGCCAAGCTGGGCGATTTTGACGTTAACCAGCAGGTAAATCAGCGGCAGCAACAGGTAGCTACAGATTCTGATAGACGTTGACATACTCCTCCAGCATCTGTTGTCCACTGTAGGCGGCGCGGCTGCGCTGGCTGAACTCAGCCAACGTAGTACCAAATATCGCCTGCGCGATTTCCGGTTTGCTTAACTGCGCCAGTTGCAGCACCTCTTCTTCGCTGACGGTTTTACCACCGGATTTTTGCAGCACTTCCCGCGCCGCATCGCTATGGGTGGCGATCACCGGCACGCCAATCGATAGCGCCTCACACAAAATCAGCGGGTAGTTATCGACACGAGAACTGAACACCAGCGCATCCATCTGATTGAGCGCGCTCATCAGCTTACGTTTGTCGGTTTCAAAGCCGTGATTGACCACGTTGCCTGCGGTGAACGGCGAGAACTTACCGAAAGTATGCAGTTCGATTTTATCGCCCAGCGCCATCATCTCGCGCACCAGTTGCTGGTTTGTTTTGCCGTCGTAACGCAAATCATGCGCCACCACCGCGATTTTCGGCTTGCCCTGGGTTTCACGCACCGGTGGAAGTTCCGCCAGAATGGCTTCGGTTGCCATATCAATGCCGTTATTGATAATCCGGCAACGCCCTGGACCGTACAGGCTATTGAAAGCGTCAGCCACATGCTGGCTGGGGGAAATAAACTGACAGCCCAGCGCCAGCATCTCGCGGAACAACTGGCGTTTGCCCGCCACCAGCTGGCGCGCGCGATCAATCTTCACCGGTGGATAGTTATTTAAGGTCGGGCATTTCTGGCAGCCCGTTTTCCAGCCTTCGCAACCGTCGGTAAAGGCGCAGCGCCCGGTAACGCTCCAGTGGTCGTGCAGCGTCCAGACCAGAGTGATGTCTGGTTTGTGGTTTTTCACTTTTTCGCAAAAGCGCACCACGCTGTTAAGATTCAACCAATAGCTGTGCAACACATGAAAATGCAGGACTACCGGCCCCGAAGTGCGGGTTATGGAACGATACAACTCATTGAAATTGCCAAACAGATCGCGATTAAACAGACGAAACAGCGCGATGTTCGCCATCGCGGTCATCCGAGGCGTATGTTTGATGACCTGCGGATAGTTCTGATGGCTGACGCTCTCTTTGCCGCCTTTGCCGTAGCCGTAGACAAAATGTGACGCCAGCCCCTGTTGCAGCGCACGCTGGTGGAGATCTAACGCCACACCTGCCGCCCCGCCTTCCGCCAGTCGCACATTAAATTGCAGAATATTCATTTAATTACCTTCACTCGCGCTTTTTCTCCCACCACCAGCGCGTTGTCCGGGACAGAGTCGAGCACCACGCTGCCCGCGCCCACGGTGACGTTGTTACCAAGCGTGATATCACCAAGAATAATGACGTTGGCACCGAGTTCGACGCCATTGCCAATGTGTGGACATGCCATGTTATCGGCGCCACGATTGCCGATAGTGACGCCGTGGCGAATGGTGAAATCATCCCCCGCCACCACGTTTTTATTGATCACTACGGCGTAACCGTGATGGATAGTAAAACGACGGCCAATGGTTGCGGCGGCCTGGATTTCATAGCCGAAAAAGCATTCAGTGATAATGCGATACAGCACCAGCAGCGGAGCCGCCCACAGATTATTGAGGGCGTTCTTTTTGCGCCACACCGAGCAAAAATGGGCGACACGATAGGCGAGAACCATGCAACACGGGCGTAAACTCCAGCTGTTAGCGCGCAGATCTTCCAGCATCCTTAACGCCCCCGTATTCCATCAGCCAGACGTTTGCCGTTACGCACCGACAGTAGCGTCAACAAAGTCCGCCAGGTCATGCGTTTATTGCGGATCTGGTAGAGGGTAAACAATTGATATTTTTTGCTGGCGCGGTCGAATTTGTCTTTGTGCTTACGGTAAAAGTGGAAGTATCCGGAGAATTTTTTCGGTGACGAGGTGATCTGCATTTCGCCGTGATTGATATGCAGGATCTGCGTCGCCTCTTCCACTTTCCACGGTTCGCCATACTCCACCACCATCCGCAGGAAGATGTCGTAATCCTGTGCCGCTTTCAGTTCGGTATCGAACAAACACTCTTTGAAACGCCACGCCCAGGTAAAGACCTGATTGCCAATGATATTGCGTTTATAGAACAGGCGGCGTGAATAGGGTGATTTGGGATACAGTGGCAAACTTGCCGGTTGGGAATAGACTTCGCCCTGGCAAACGTAGTCGTTAGCGTACAAAAAGGCGTGAGTGACCAGTTGCTGTTTATGGGCGAGGAAGACGCTCAGGCGGTTGGGCGTCCATTCATCATCGTCATCGATCCCGGTAATGTATTCCCCTTGCGCCAGCATAATAGCCTGGTTACGTACCGCGCACGCCCCGCTGTTAATGTCGTTGTGAATGTAGGTAATACGCGGATCGTTGAGGGCGGTGACGTACTGTTGCAGTTGTTCCCAGGAGGTGGAGCAATCATCCACGATGATCATCTCCCAGTTACTGTAGTCCTGGCGCAGGACCGATTTTATCGCCCGAATCGCCAGTTGTTGGCGGTTCCAGGTCGGCATATAGATTGAGATCAGCGGATTGTCTTTCATTTGTTATTCTCCCGGCTTATGAGCTGGTTTGCTTGCCGGATGCGGCGTGAACGCCTTATCCGGCCTACGGGGCGGTGCGAATGCAGGTGTCGTTATTTCGCATCCGACTTATATTCGTATTCGTAATAGCCATAATCCTGATACGCGCTGGCGCGGCGGAAGATGGAGTTCAGAATCACCCCTTTCACTGGAATACCGTTTTGCTCAAAGCGGCTCAGACTGGTTTCCACTTCTTTCAATGTGTTGACCGCATAACGCGCCACCATTAATGTGGTTCCGACACGACGCCCGACAATTGCTGCATCGGTCACTGCCAGAATCGGCGGCGTATCAATCAACACCAGGTCGTAGTTTTTACTCGCCCAGCTCACCAGTTCGGCAAAGCGTTCGCTCATCAACAGTTCAGAAGGATTTGGTGGCACCTGACCGCGCGGGATCAGGTCAAATTTGGGAATCGAAGTGGGTTTAGCAGCGGTAGTAATATCGCCCTGACCAAGCAAAATCTCTGACAGGCCATTGACGTTATTGGTGCCCAACAGCTCGTGGGTATAGCCTTTGCGCATATCGCAGTCGATCAACAACACCCGTTTATTGGTCTGGCTGATCACCGCCGCCAGGTTGGCGCAGACAAAGGTTTTACCGATTGACGGGCTAACCCCGGTCATCATCAACACATTGTTCTGCGCCTGCATCATCGCGAAGTGCAGACTGGTACGCAGACTGCGGATGGCTTCAATCGCCAGATCGGTTGGATTCCCCACCGCCAATAGCTGGCTCTGTTTATAGCGTTTAACCCCTTTGATGGTTTTGACGCTATCGCGCGCTTTCTGCCATTCCGACAGCGGGATGCTGGCATAGACGCTAATACCGTGTTCTTCCAGCACTTGTGGACTTTCGATGCCGCGATTAAACAGCGAGCGCAGCAGCACACCAACAATGGAGAGCATCAGGCCAAGAATAATCGCACCGAGAATAATCAGCCCTTTCTTCGGTTTCAGCACGCCAGGCTGGGTGATTGCCGGGTCAACAATGCGCACATCGCCAACGGTGCTGGCTTCGGTGATTTTCAGCTCCTGCTCTTTATTCAGCAGTTGCATATAGACCTGCTGACCAGACTCGACATCACGCGTCAGGCGTACAATCTCCTGCTGAGTTTTCGGCATCGCCGTTACGCGACCGTTAAGTTTGGCTTTTTCGTCTTCCAGCGCCTGACGTTTCTCCAGCAAAGTACGGTACGCCGGGTGAACTTTGGTGAACAGCTTAGAGATTTCCGCCTCTTTAAAGGTTAGTTCGTTCAACTGCGCGTCGATGTTCACCATCGAATCGAGCACCGCTTTCGCTTCCAGCGGCAGATCCACAGAATCTTTATCCTGACGGAAGGCATTCAGTTTGTTTTCGGCGACATCAAGGCGGCTGCGCACTTCCGGCAATTGTTGCGCGAGGAAAGCGAGGCTTTTCGACGCTTCCGCCGATTTGCGCTCAATATTTTGTTCCTGATAGTTACGGGCGATGCTGTTAAGAATGTCGCGGATCTGTTCGCGATCTTCACCGGTATAAGTCAGGCTCAAAACGCCAGCGTCTTTGCCGTTCTCCGTTACCGTCAGGCTGTTTTGCAGTTGATTGATCATCCCCAGCGTGGAGTATTTGGTGACGGTAAACTCACTGCCCGGGCTGGCGTGAATGGCTTCAACCATCAGCGTGACGCCTTCTTTTTTCAGCATCTGGCCCGCTTGCCCACGGGCGCTAAAGCCGCCATCACTGCTCAAAGTGTAGTTTTTGTTGTCCAGCACATTAAGCGTAAACACCTGATCCGCCATCTCTTTCGGGCGGTTAAAGGTGGTCACTTTCACCGTCTCATTCTGACGTCCCATCAGGCGCTCCCAGCCCGCGCCGAAAATAGGGAAGGTGTTTTTGCTCACCGCGATATCGAGGTCAAGATCGTCTACCGTTTTACCGAGTACCAGACGCGAACGAATCAACTGGATCTCAGCGTCCGAGGCTGGCGGTTTGTTGGCTAACGCCGAACCAATGTCCTGCACCAGCGAATTGCCGCCGCTTTGTTCGATTTGTACCAGCGCGTCGGCGCTATAAATCGGCGTGGCGAAGAAGGTGTAAATCACAGCACAGAGGGCGAACACGGCGGTGATACCAATCACCCACCAGCGCGCTTCAATGACGGTGCCGACCAGGCGACCGATATCGATTTCATCACTGCCCGTTACCGGAGCGGCATGTTGTTTTACTTTTTCTGTCATTCTTATACCTGCTCTGCGTTCAATGCCTGCGCCCACTGGCGGGCAGACCGTTCAAGTAATGTGTACACCGCTGCAAACGTTTCCCGACTTTTGCGATACGGATCGGGGATTTCACATTCGTTATCCCAGTGACCAAACAGCATCACTTTGCCGCGCATCTCCGGTGCCATCTCGCATAAGCGTTCGATATGACGCTTTTCCATGGTCAAAATCAGGTCGTAGTTGCGACACAGGCGGCGGCTGATTTGCCGTGCACAGTGACCTTCCAGAGACAGTTGATGCTCGGCGGCGACGCTGATGGCGGTAGGATCAGCGCCCTTACCGACCAGCGCGCCGAGTCCGGCGGATGCCACATTCAGCTCCGGGTGATAACGTTGCAGTAAGCGTTCCGCCGTCGGGGAACGGCAAATATTGCCGACACAGACAACTAAGATGTTGTTAAACATGACGATTACCAGTTATGAATGTCGCTGGCTGTATCCGTCATGTAACGGACACCGCTAATAGTTGGCAGCAACTGATTGATCAGACGGTTCCAGCGGGAAACCGGGGCGGTGGTGACATACACCACGTCATAAGGTTGCAGGCGGAATTCCGTCGCCATCACCAGCGACGTCGCATCGGACATATCCAGCTGGTAGATATTGGCAATCTTGCCGTTACGCCCGCCCTCGCCTTTCAGCGGACGAATGACAAAGATGCCGCTGGCGTTGGAGGTGGTCATGTCGATACCTTCGGCATTGCCTAACGCTTCAGTCAGGGTCATGCCGCTAAAGTCCATTTTCAGGGTGCTCTGTTTCTTCACTTCACCCATCACAAATACTTTCAGATCATCATTACGCGGCACGTAGAGAATATCGCCGGGGTAAAGCAGTCGGTTCTGATTGAGGTCGCCGTTTTGCATCAGCGCCTGCAAAGAAATGCGTTCTTCACGACCATTGTGTGTCAGCACCACATTGCGCCAGTCGGCTGTGTCGGTCAGGCCACCTGCGGCGTTAATGGCGTCGAGAATGGTCAGTGGTACGTTGGTGATGGCCTGCTGGCCGGATTTATTCACCTGACCTGAGATATAGGCTTTTTGTGAGCGGAAGGCGGCGATATTAACGTCCACCTGCGGGTCAGCGATGTACGTCGCTAAGCGGCTGGTAATATCACTACGGATTTCAGCGAGCGTTTTCCCCACCACGTGAACCTTGCCGATATACGGGTAGAACATGGTGCCGTCAGGCTGTACCCAGTTGCCAGTGTCGCTGGAGCTGCGGTACTGACCAGCTGGCGTAGTGAGTTCCGGGTGATCCCAGACGGTGACATTAAGAACGTCGCCCGGCCCGACGCGATACTGGTAATTAGCAATCTCGCTTTCCAGCGTCATATTGGGGCGCGCCACGTTCGGGCGTGGGCGTAATTGATCAATCAGGCGCGGGGTCAGCGGATAAACATTCACCATTTTGTCGAGGTCGAAATCAGCGTCCTGCTGTTTGATGACGTCTTTACCCAGCGTAGACATATTACTGCCCGGAAGTACTGTGCAACCGCTTATCAAGGTTACTGACACCAATAATGGCATCAATTTCATTTTGGATTTCATCATTGTTTATTTATCACTTTGGCAGAGTAATTATCCTGTGCATTATTTATCGACATGCACATTTACCTTGCAGCTAATTGAATAAGAATTTAACTGGCATCAGTCCTAAAAAAATTGATTTCATCCGCAGGCTATTGACAGAATAATTCAGACTGGTCTTTCAGGCATCCAGACACGCTACCGCCCCTGGCTTTTTAGCTACCAATACACTGATTTAGTTTGGTTTTTAAAACCCTCTCAGCATACAGTCGTTTATGAGAAAGGGTTATTCAAGAAATTAACTTCCGAATATAAGGTAGCATTATGGTAATTGAATATTGGCTCTCCAATAATGCAGGAGGAAGTGTTACAGCTAACGGAATAGCAGGCAAGGTAACAATTCGACAATGGGCTATTTTTAAGAATTATAGTAAGTGTAATTTGTGGTGTTTTTTAGGAGTTTCTTTAGGTTGACAATATTTAATATAGCATCTCTATATGCGATATTTCTTAAATAATATTTTATTATTACCCCTTTTAATTCAGGGATAATGCAATGTTATAGTTCTCAAATAAAGTCAGATAAATAGTGCTGCAACATTGCATTTTTGCCCTGAATTATCCATGATCGAATTGTGACATTTGTCATACAACGAATAGGTTTTGTACTTACTATGGAATGGATTGCCGATCCGTCTATCTGGGCCGGGTTAATCACGCTGATTGTGCTCGAACTGGTCCTCGGCATTGATAACCTGGTCTTTATTGCCATCCTCGCCGAAAAACTACCGCCGAAGCAGCGCGACCGCGCACGGGTTACCGGGCTGCTGCTGGCAATGTTAATGCGCCTGTTACTGCTGGCGTCAATCTCCTGGCTGGTCACCCTGACTCAACCACTGTTCAGCTTCCGCTCATTTACCTTTAGCGCCCGCGACTTAATCATGCTGTTTGGTGGTTTCTTCCTGCTGTTCAAAGCCACGATGGAGCTGAACGAGCGACTGGAAGGGAAAGACAGCAATAACCCCACGCAACGCAAAGGTGCGAAGTTCTGGGGTGTGGTGACGCAAATTGTGGTGCTGGACGCCATCTTCTCACTCGACTCAGTGATTACCGCCGTCGGGATGGTCGACCATTTACTGGTCATGATGGCTGCCGTCGTTATCGCTATCAGCCTGATGCTGATGGCAAGTAAACCGTTAACGCAATTTGTTAACAATCACCCGACGATCGTTATTCTCTGCTTAAGTTTCCTGTTGATGATTGGCTTTAGCCTGGTGGCGGAAGGTTTCGGCTTCGTCATTCCGAAAGGCTATCTGTACGCTGCGATTGGTTTCTCGGTGATGATCGAGGCGCTCAATCAGTTGGCTATCTTTAACCGGCGACGTTTTCTTTCCGCTAACCAGACCCTGCGCCAGCGCACCACCGAAGCGGTAATGCGCCTGTTAAGCGGGCAAAAAGAAGATGCGGAACTGGACGCCGAAACCGCGTCCATGCTGGTAGATCATGGTAACCAGCAGATCTTTAATCCGCAGGAACGGCGGATGATTGAGCGGGTACTTAATCTTAACCAGCGTACCGTCAGCAGCATCATGACCTCGCGCCACGATATCGAGCATATCGATCTCAACGCGCCGGAAGACGAGATCCGCCAGTTGCTGGAGCGAAATCAACATACGCGTCTGGTCGTTACCGATGGCGATGACGCGGAAGATTTGCTTGGTGTTGTTCACGTTATCGATCTGCTACAACAGTCACTGCGCGGCGAACCGCTCAATCTGCGGGTGTTGATTCGCCAGCCGCTGGTTTTCCCGGAAACCTTGCCGCTGTTACCTGCCCTGGAGCAGTTCCGCAACGCCCGCACGCACTTTGCTTTTGTGGTGGATGAGTTTGGCTCGGTGGAAGGGATTGTGACATTAAGTGACGTCACCGAAACCATTGCTGGTAACTTACCGAACGAAGTGGAAGAGATCGACGCCCGCCATGATATTCAGAAAAACGCCGACGGTTCCTGGACGGCGAATGGTCATATGCCACTGGAAGATCTGGTGCAATATGTGCCGCTGCCGCTGGATGAAAAACGTGAATATCACACCATCGCCGGGCTGCTGATGGAATATTTACAGCGTATTCCAAAACCTGGCGAAGAAGTTCAGGTGGGGAATTATTTGCTCAAAACGTTACAGGTGGAAAGCCATCGCGTGCAGAAGGTGCAGATTATTCCGCTGCGTAAGGAAGATAATTTGGAGTACGAGGTGTGATGGTATGTAGGCCTGATAAAACGCGTAAAGCGTTGCATCAGGCCTACAAATTATATCATCTGGAAACTTACATCTTCTCCAGCAACTTCTTCACATCTTTGCCATTGCGGGAATCTTTATTGCGCTCAGCCCAGTCGTGCAGGCGACGTTTGGCTTCATCCTGTAAGTGTTTGCGCAGTAACTGATCCACTTGCAGGCTGTAATTGAGTTGCTGCCAGTTGCCGTAAACCCGCAGCGGTACTGGCGTTTCTTTGAGGAAATCAATCAGTTTGCTTTCTCCGTTCCAGCCGCCAATGACGCGAATGTCAAACTGGGTATCGCAGGTCTGCTCTGCCAGATTCAACGTGCCTTCCCCTGTCAGTGCCAACACCGGCGATTGACCTTGCATGTCGTTTAACGTCACGAGGCCATTATGTAGCGTGAGATCGGTCGTAAAGCGGTCGAGACGAGTCACATTATCGAAGTTTTCAGCGACCTTCACATCACCGCCGTTACGTTCTACCGCTTGCTGAATCATCTGCTGGAAGTTCATCCCTTCCATTCGCGTGTCGGTCATTTCAACATGCGCTTGCCCTTGCCAGTTGTGGCGGAATGCGTCGGCATCAATATCAGCGCCAGAGAAGTCGCCAGCCAGAGACATTTTTCCGGTTAACGAAATCGGATAGTTAAATGCCTTCAGAATGGTGCCAATCTCAACGTTCTCCAGCCGTGGCTGCAAGCTTATACGTGGATTTGTTGATGTCGCGTCCAGCGTCCCCGGCAGCGATACCTGTCCACCGTTGAGTTTGCCTTGCAGTTGGGTGATTTCCAGCAAACCCGACTTATTGGTCATTTGCGTAGCAACATCAGTAAAATTCATCCCGCGCCAACGCACGTTACTGGCCTGCAACAAAATATCAGCCGCAAAACCTTTTAACCCCTGATAGGCCGGTTCATCAATACGCGAGGAAATGACCGGACGCGGCAGCATTGGCTGGTTCTGCCCCTGTTGCGTGGTTCCGTTTTCACTGTTAACGGCTTCATTAAGCGGTATGAGATTATCAAGATTCAGTTGCGAAAACTGCAATCTTAACAACCATTCGGGCTTTTCAGTCAGCGTGACCTGCGCTTGTCCACTAAGCGCGCTGTCATTCGCGGTCAAATTGATTTGATTAAATGAAAGGCGTTTATGTGGCTCTTGCCACTGAGCCTGGAAGCTCCCCTGCCCCTGAATACCTTGCTGTGACAGATCTGCGCCTTGCAGCTGCCAGCTAATTTGCTCAATGGCTGCGGTTAAATCATGCGGATAATCAGAAGCATCCACCGTGCCCTTGAGAGATAACGTGAGATCGCGCTGATCGCGGTTAACCCGCCCGGAGAACTCAAACGAACCGCGATGCTGTGGATCTTGTTCCATTTGCAGACGGATGTTGCGAATCGTCACCTGCTCGTCATCTTCATGCTGGAACACCAGCAGACTGTCCGCCACTTTCAGACTGGAGATATCAAACGACCAGCCGCGATTTTCTGCCAGATCCGGCAACGTATTGTCGCGCGGCGCAACAGGGGCATCGTCACGACGAACCGCTTCCGACTGTGGCGTAAGTTGAATTACCGCGCCTTTCAGCATCACCTGCTTAACGCTCAGTTGATGACTCAATAACGGCAATAACGCCACATCAAGGCGCATATTATCGGCGCGCACCAGTGGCTGGCTCGCGCCCTGGGCGGTGAGGGACATTCGCCCGGAGAGGATACTAAGCTGCGGCCAGACGTGCCAACGCAGCGGCCCATCCAACTGCAATTGATAACCACTACGTGCAGCGACCTGCTTGACCATATAGTCGCGGAAATCATTCGGATTCACCAGCAACACTAACGCAGATAATCCGGCCACCAGCACGACCAGGATTATCATCAGGGTCGTCAGAAATCGTCTCATGGTATCCTCAATGAGCCTGAATTAGTCTTTATCGATTCGGCTGGCAACCGCGCCCTGCTGGTTGCGATATTTCGCATCTTCACGACGGTTGTATGGTCGCGCCGCCGGGCCGGAAAGCGGCTCAAAACTTAACGCGCCAATTAACATGCCCGGACGCAGCGCCAGCGGCAATTTACCGGAGTTGTAAAACTCAAGCACGATGCAGCCAGACCAGCCTGGATCGATACGGTGAGCGGTAACGTGAACCATCAACCCCAGACGCGCCAGTGAGGAGCGCCCATCCAGCCAGCCCACAAGATCGGCAGGCAGCGTGACCGACTCCAGCGTCACCGCCAGCGCCAGTTCTCCCGGATGGAGATAAAACGCCTCGCCCTCGTCGAGCACGATTTCATCGCTCATCACCCGATCGAGCGCGGCGCTCACTTCATCTTTGGGACCGCTCAGATCGATAAACGCTGCCGTGTGACCACGGAAGGTACGAAACTTATTGCCCAGGCGCACATCTACCGTCGCGCCATTAATACGCTCCACCGGCGGACGTGGGTTGATCGACAAACGGCCTTCATCAAGCCAGGCTTCAATATCTCGGTCACACAGACGCATGGCATTTTCTCCTTTCGCGCATCACTCCCTTAACGCCAATTACGTCAAGGGCATACCAGGTTATCACTGAACGGTACACAATTTATCAAGCTTATTCAAAGAACTGACTTATTTTCGCTTTCAATATATCGATCGCGATGCGGTTTTTACCGCCGCGCGGCACGATAATGTCCGCATATTGTTTGGAAGGTTCAATGAATTGCAGGAACATCGGACGCACCGTTTTTTGATATTGTGCCATTACAGAATCCATCGAACGCCCACGCTCGTTAACGTCGCGCTTGATGCGGCGCATCAGGCAGATGTCCAGTGGGGTATCAACGAAAATTGAGAAGTTAAGTTCGTCACGCAAACGCGCATCCGTCAGCAGCAAGATGCCTTCGAGAATAATGACTTTCTTCGGCTCAACCTTCACCGTTTCTTTCATACGCGTATGTTCAACGTAGCTGTAAACCGGCAGGTCGATAGCCGAGCCGCGTTTCAACGCTTGTAAATGTTCAAGCAACAGACTGTGATCCATCGCGCTCGGATGGTCATAGTTGGTCTTAACGCGTTCTTCCATCGACAGATGGCTTTGATCTTTGTAGTAACAATCTTCCGGAATAACGCCGATGTGTTCATCACCCACTTGTTCACGTAATTCACGATAAAGGGTACTGGCAATGAGACTCTTGCCGGAAGCCGATGCGCCAGCAATACCGATAATGACGCACTGATGAGACTGATCAGTCATAAATTTAGCGACCTGATTAACCTGGATGTTAGGAAGGGGGCGCCGAAGCGCCAAACGCGGCAATTATAGGGATTTCATCCGCCTGATACCAGTCGAATAGCGTTGCCGCACACTTAGAGTTAATTGTTGGCGATCAATTCCCTGACGCAAATTTAATTGTTCGGTTTTAACGCAAGGTAAAAAATGTTGTGTAAAGTTGCACAAATTATCTGCCACCACGTCACTTTATGAACAATCCGCATATAAAATGTAAAACTTTTGTACTAGCATAAACACAGATACTAATACTGACGACCAGGTCATACGGATAGAGCGGTAATGAGTAAACCATCACAACGTGTTTTAATTACCCTGCCTCATCCCCTGCTTCACCTCGTCAGTTTAGGTTTAGTCTCATTCATCTTTACCCTTTTCTCGCTTGAGCTTTCACAGTTCGGTACGCAACTTGCGCCACTCTGGTTCCCCACGTCCATTATGATGGTGGCATTTTACCGCCATGCCGGACGGATGTGGCCGGGAATCGCATTGGCCTGCTCGCTGGGGAATATCGCCGCATCCGTACTGCTCTTCTCTACCAGTTCGCTGAATATGACGTGGACGGCAATCAACATTGTTGAGGCCGTCGTGGGGGCAATGCTGCTGCGGAAATTGCTGCCGTGGTATAACCCACTGCAAAATCTGGCTGACTGGCTACGTCTCGCATTTGGCAGCGCCATCGTACCGCCAGTATTGGGTGGCGTGCTGGTTATCCTGCTGGTATCAGACGACGATCCGCTTAGAGCATTTCTAATCTGGGTACTTTCCGAATCAATCGGCGCACTGGCGCTAGTACCGCTAGGATTGTTATTTAAGCCACATTACCTGCTCCGTCACCGTGATCCACGGCTGTTGTTTGAAACACTACTAACATTAGCCATCACGCTGACGTTAAGCTGGCTCTCGATGCTATATCTACCGTGGCCTTTTACTTTCATTATTGTGCTACTGATGTGGAGTGCCGTGCGCCTGCCACGGATGGAAGCCTTTTTGATTTTCCTCACCACAGTGATGATGGTGTCGCTGATGATGGCGGCCGATCCGACTTTACTTGCCACGCCGCGAACCTACTTGATGAGTCACGTACCGTGGCTACCATTTTTGCTGATCCTGCTGCCCGCCAACATCATGACCATGGTGATGTACGCCTTTCGCGCTGAACGCAAGCATATTTCAGAAAGCGAAACCCGCTTTCGTAACGCTATGGAATATTCCGCCATCGGCATGGCATTAGTGGGCACCGAGGGGCAATGGCTGCAATCCAACAAAGCGTTATGCCAGTTTCTCGGTTACAGCCAGGAAGAGTTGCGCGCCCTCACCTTCCAGCAACTTACCTGGCCGGAAGATCTCAATAAAGATCTGCAACACGTTGAGAAGCTAATTAGCGGTGAAATAAATACCTACTCGATGGAGAAACGTTATTACAACCGTAATGGCGACGTTGTCTGGGCGCTGCTTGCCGTCTCGCTGGTACGCCACACCGATGGCACGCCGCTCTACTTTATTGCGCAGATTGAAGACATAAACGATCTTAAACGCACCGAACAGATTAACAAACGCCTGATGGAACGGATAACGCTGGCTAATGAAGCGGGTGGGATTGGCATCTGGGAGTGGGAACTGAAGCCGGATATTTTTAGTTGGGATAAGCGGATGTTCGAGCTATATGAAATTTCGCCACATATCAAACCGAACTGGCAGGTGTGGTATGACTGTGTGCTGCCGGAAGATCGCCAACACGCCGAAAAAGTGATTCGTGATTCATTACAGGCTCGCTTGCCTTTTAAGCTGGAATTTCGCATCACCGTGAAAGACGGTATTCGTCATATCCGCGCCCTCGCCAATCGGGTGCTGAATAAAGAAGGCGAAGTCGAACGATTGCTCGGTATTAACATTGATATGACCGAAGTGAAACAGCTGAACGAGGCGCTGTTTCAGGAAAAAGAGCGCCTGCACATTACGCTGGATTCCATCGGCGAAGCCGTGGTCTGTATTGATATGGCGATGAAAATTACCTTTATGAATCCGGTTGCCGAGAAGATGAGCGGCTGGACACAAGAAGAGGCGTTGGGTGTTCCACTATTAACAGCGTTGCAAATTACATTTGGCGACAATGGGCCGTTAATGGAGAACATTTACAGTGCCGACACGTCGCGTTCCGCTATTGAACAAGATGTCGTTCTCCACTGCCGCAACGGCGGAAGCTACGACGTCCATTACAGCATTACGCCGTTAAGTACGCTGGATGGCAGCAATATTGGTTCGGTACTGGTCATTCAGGATGTGACTGAGTCACGCAAAATGCTGCGCCAGCTTAGTTATAGCGCCTCCCATGATGCCCTGACGCATCTCACTAACCGCGCCAGTTTTGAAAAACAACTGCGAATACTGCTGCAAACGGTAAGCAGCACGCATCATCGACATGCACTGGTGTTTATCGATCTTGATCACTTTAAAGCGGTGAATGACAGCGCCGGGCACGCGGCGGGCGATGCTTTACTGCGTGAACTGGCGTCGTTGATGCTCAGTATGTTGCGCTCCAGCGATGTGCTGGCGCGACTCGGCGGTGATGAATTTGGTCTGTTGCTACCGGACTGTAATGTTGAAAGTGCCCGCTTTATCGCCACACGCATTATCAGTGCGATTAATGACTATCACTTTATGTGGGAAGGCCGCGTGCATCGGGTAGGTGCCAGCGCAGGGATTACCCTTATCGATGACAGCAATCATCAGGCGGCAGACGTGATGTCGCAGGCCGATATCGCCTGTTATGCTTCGAAAAATGGTGGGCGTGGTCGGGTGACGGTTTACGAACCACAGCAAACAGCCAAACATAGCGAACAGGCGATGATGTCACTCGATGAACAGTGGCGGATGATCAAAGAGAATCAACTGATGATGATCGCCCACGGCGTCGCTTCACCACGAATCCCGGCTACGCGTAATTTGTGGCTGATTTCGCTTAAGCTCTGGAGTAGTGAAGGTGAGACTATTGATGAACTGGCATTTCGTCGTAGTTTCAGCGATCCGGCGCTCAATCACGCCCTTGATCGTCGGATATTACATGAGTTTTTCCAGCAGACAGCAAAAGCGGTTGCCAGTAAAGGCTTAAGTATCGCCCTCCCCCTTTCCGTTGCCGGGTTAAGCAGCGCCCCGCTGGTGGATAAACTGCTTGAGCAACTGGAAAGCAGTTCCCTACCGTCACGGTTATTACATCTGATTATTCCGGCTGAAGCGATTTTCGACCACGCAGAAAATATGCATAAATTGCGGCTGGCAGGCTGCCGGATCGTGCTCAGTCAGGTGGGGCGCGATCTGCAGCTCTTCAACACGCTGAAAGCAAATATGGCGGATTATCTGCTGCTCGACGGTGAGTTATGCGCCAGCGTACAGGGTAATTTGATGGATGAGATGCTGATATCGATCATTCAGGGTCATGCCCAGCGGCTGGGAGTGAAGACCATCGCGGGGCCAGTAGCGTTGCCGCTGGTGATGGATACGCTTTCCGGCATGGGTGTTGATCTGATTTATGGCGATGTCATTGCCGACGCTCAGCCTCTGGATTTGCTGATTAATAGCAGTTATTTCGCGATTAACTGAGTATTGCCTGATGCGACGCTGACGCGTCTTATCAGGTCTACAATTCGCTCATTCCCCAGGCTGGATAAGACGACCAGCATCATACTTCTTCTGGTTGCCAGCCTTCCGTATACCAGATATGCAACAGCGCATAAGAACGCCAGGGTTTCCAGCGTTCGGCATAACGGCGGATTTGTGCCGGCGTCATTCCTGGAAATCGCTGTTTAATCAAATAATCATCCGGCAGGAAAACATCTTTCGCTTGCCAGCCACGCAAGGCGAAATAATTCGCCGTCCAGCGCCCAATTCCAGGAAATGTTTGCAGCGTTTTCATCGCTTGCTCAACGTCGCCCGGCATTTTCATCGGCAAGGAGCCATCCAGTGCCGCATTGGCTAAATGAATCAGCGCCTCTGCCCGTTTCAACGGCATCCCCAACCCTTTTAGTGCCTGCGGGTCGGCTGCAGCCAGTCGTTGGGGGGGGGAAAGCAGACATATTCAGGGAAATCATCCAGCCGTTCGCCATAAAGCTGCGCCACTTTGGCAGTCAATTTTGCCGCCATCGCCACGCTCACCAGTTGGCCTAAAATCGCGCGCACGCCCTGCTCAAAAGCATCAACACTCCCGGGCAGACGTAGCCCTGGCCGCGCAGCGCCTAACTCGCCCAATGCACCGTTAACAATCTGCGGATTACATTGCAGATCAAACAGGCGGCTCATTTTCGCCAGGCACTCGGTCGCTACCGCTTCTAATCCCGAACTTACATTCACTTGCAACGTATTAGTTTCGACATCAGGAACCACCTTTATCACGCCGCGATGTTCGCCCACCGCCAGACTACGGGCATAATAATTGTCCGTGACTGTTTCTACGCCACTCACCGCACGGACGGCAAGAAATCCCAACATCCACGACCAGTCATACGGCGGCTGCCAGTTCAGGGTATACATCGCATCTCCTTTTTTATCCGCTTTCAGCATAAACGTTATTCAGACGCTGCGCTTTGCTTTCATATTCCGGTTGTCGCGACGGCAACATTTCGCTAAAGTCACGCCCCTTCTTCACCGGCATGGGGATTATTTCGTGTTTATTGGTTTTGATTACGGTACAGCAAACTGTTCAGTGGCGGTGATGCGCGACGGTAAACCGCAGATGTTGAAAATGGAAAATGACAGCACGCTGCTGCCTTCAATGCTTTGCGCACCAACGCGTGAAGCAGTAAGCGAGTGGCTGTACCGCCATCATGATGTTCCGGCAAACGATGATGAAACGCAGGCGCTGTTACGTCGGGCGCTTCGTTATAACCGCGAAGAAGATATCGACGTCACGGCGAAAAGCGTGCAGTTCGGTCTTTCCTCACTGGCGCAGTATATTGATGATCCGGAAGAAGTGTGGTTTGTGAAATCACCGAAATCGTTCCTCGGTGCCAGCGGGTTAAAACCACAGCAGGTGGCGCTGTTTGAGGATCTGGTCTGCGCAATGATGTTGCACATTCGCCAACAAGCGCAGGCGCAACTGCCAGAAACAATTACCCAGGCAGTCATTGGTCGTCCAATCAACTTCCAGGGATTGGGCGGCGATGAAGCAAACGCCCAGGCGCAAGGGATTCTGGAACGTGCGGCGAAGCGTGCCGGATTCAAGGATGTGGTATTCCAGTACGAGCCGGTGGCGGCAGGGCTGGATTACGAAGCCACCTTGCAGGAAGAAAAACGCGTACTGGTGGTGGATATCGGCGGTGGTACTACTGACTGTTCATTGCTGCTGATGGGGCCGCAGTGGCGTTCGCGTCTCGATCGTGAATCCAGCCTACTGGGTCACAGTGGTTGCCGTATTGGTGGTAACGATCTGGATATCGCGCTGGCATTTAAACATCTGATGCCGCTACTGGGCATGGGTGGCGAAACCGAAAAAGGTATCGCCCTGCCGATCCTACCGTGGTGGAATGCGGTTGCCATCAACGACGTACCTGCGCAGAGTGATTTCTACAGTAGCGCCAACGGTCGCCTGCTTAACGACCTGGTACGCGACGCCCGCGAGCCAGAGAAAGTCGCCCTGTTACAGAAAGTCTGGCGGCAACGTTTAAGTTATCGTCTGGTGCGCAGCGCGGAAGAGTGCAAAATTGCCCTTTCAAGCGCAGCGGAAACCTGCGCGTCGCTGCCGTTTATCGGTGACAAACTGGCAACGTTGATTAGCCAGCATGGACTGGAAAGCGCCCTCAACCAGCCGCTGGCGCGGATTCTGGAACAGGTGCAACTGGCGCTGGATAACGCCCAGGAAAAACCAGACGTCATCTATCTGACAGGTGGTAGCGCCCGATCGCCGCTGATTAAAAAGGCACTGGCGGAACAGCTGCCGGGCATCCCGATTGCAGGTGGCGACGACTTTGGCTCCGTCACCGCCGGGCTGGCGCGCTGGGCAGAGGTAGTATTTCGTTAAATAAGAAATGGCTCAGCAGCGGCTTAAATCTGCCTGCGCCTGAGCCAGTTTTCCTGCCGCCTGATGTAACGGCGCCATCAACGGCATGGTTCGTGCGGTAGCATGAAGGCGAAATCGCTGTAACTCTGCCGCGCCCTCTGTCAATGCGGCTTCCAGCCGATGACGTTTGGCGGTCATTTTCGCCATTACCGCTTGTCTGTCTGCTGGCGTTACCGCTTCGTTCGGCCTGAAAACAAAACGGCGTTCGCAACTCGCTTTCCAGTCAATAACCGCCTGAGTCAGATGGTCGCCAAATCCTTTCACTTGTTTAACTCCACGGCGGTTCACATCTGCCGCTGTTTCGATACCAAAGGACCGTAACGCCGCTTTACGCGCGGGACCAACACCGGGAATAGAGGCAACATCAATAAAAAATCCCTCCAGAAACTTCTGCTTCTGGCGTTCCCTTGCGGTGTTGTGAAGTGCTGTCAACTCGCGTTTTTCGTCTTCCGGCAATCCCAAAAGCTCGTCCTTCATTTTTTCAAGCATCGTCCGTTTGGCGATAAAACCTTCCAGCCCACCCACCTGCTGGATCTGGTTAACTAAATGGTCATAGTCCATTTTTGCACGATTAAACGCCTCACGGCGTTGCTGGATTTCTGCTTTGTACGCTTTGCTTGTCAGGCTGCCAATAATCCAGATAGCCGCCAGCACAGGAACTAAAATAATATAACGCGGTTCTGCCTGAAGGCCGCAAAGCAACAGCGATAACGCTGACAGTACGATCTCAATCAGAATGATGTATTCACTCCGTAACAGGCCGAAAGGAAGCGGCCTGCCAGTCGGTTGGAAGTGATCGGGTAATGGCAGTTGCAATGCTGGCGGTGCTACTGATGCCATCACCATCGCCCAGACTTTCGCCAGCACAAAATCCCCGCCGGTGGTAACAACCTCTTCGCCGAGATCAATAAAATAGATAACGCCTTGATTATCCAGAGCACACCACGGGCAGTCGGTCAAATGACCGGGGTAAACATGCATTACCGAAGCAGTACATTTCTTTAACTGTTGGCGTAGAGAATCCAGTGCCGCTACCCACGCTTTTGCCGTCGGACGCGCGGTTGCCACGCCACTTTCGGTGAATGCCTGCTGAAACATGCCTTCAACATCACCCGGTAACATCGATAGCGGAATAGATCGTGGCGGCGGTTTTAAGCCACGTCGCTGATTGTCTGATGCATAGGCATAACGGAAATGGGCAATATCCTTCTCCAGCGCATTACCCGCTTCGGCAATAAGCGGTACACCGGAATAAGGATGCCGACCACCAAACAAGACGTGAAAAATCAGCAACGCAAGGCCAAAATTATCGTGATTTACGGTGCGCTCAAATCCAACAAATGACGGCAAGGTTTGCAGCTCTGGCGGCGTAAAATGCGACACGCCGACTTCGCATAAATGCAGCGTGCCATTAGCGTTAATCTGAAAGGAGTCGCTGTCGATCAACACCACTTTGCTGTCACGGCCTACCATAAAGCTGTTCTGGTTTACGTCACCCACGACATGCCCGTGCTCGTGAACCGTAGCAAAAGATGAAGCAATATTGCGCGCAACATAGAGTAGAAAATCCCATGCACAATGAGGGTAACGTTGACGACGATGTGCCGGGCTATAGATCATATGAATCGGTTCTTTGCCGGAGACTTTCGGCATCATAAAACCGATAACTTTTCCGCCTCGTCCAGCGTGAAGCGTTGACTGCGGCCAGGCGACATAATTGAGCAACTGTGCGTCAGCTGTCGCAGCCATAAAGGCAAGTTTGTCCCGTTTTAAGGCGGGTGGCGGCGTGTGATAAATCTTGGCGACGCTATCGACAAACTCATTGATATCATAAACCGCGCCTTCGCCGCCTTTGCCTAATTCATGACCTGGCGTCACGCAATCGCCAGCTGCGGTATATATAGTTGATTTCACGGCAACCACATGGCCAGCGCCAGCGTTTTATCATCATCGGTGCGTTCATTCACTGCGGGGCAGGACAAAAATTGCTTTAGCAAATCTGGCAATATATCGCGTTGTTCTGACGTTGCTGACGCCAGTCCATTGAAAAATGGCGCAAAGAAAGGTACATGGGGAGAATTTTCCATCATATTTAACGCCAGCCGCTGAATACCGTCCGTAAATGCAGCCACTTTTATCACCTGCGCATCGCAACTGTAAGTCTCAAGGCGCGTGACAGCATCTTCATCAGTAATGAAATAGGTCATATTGGCATATTCGCCATTCATCGGCGTTAGTGGTAGCTGTAGCCCTTCACCAAAATCCACCACCACGCCACCATCGCCAATCTGCATAATCAACGTGCCGGTCGCTGATGATATAACGCCCAGAAAAGTACAGGAAAAATCACGAACCGCCAGTTCTTCAGCTTGTGCACGGGCACTAATACGGTGGCGAATTGCCAGCACAATATCTGTCGCAAGCACATCATTCAGAGCACATTCACCACCCTGTACTTTTTGCATCATAAACGCCATCGCTTCATTGACGGCGAGCGTCGCGCCTTCGCCACCCTGCGAAACGCTACCTGCACCATCAGCAAGGAACATCACCAGTAACGGTTGCTGGTCGTTTAGCCAGACAACCTGCATCTGGCAGGCATCCTGGCAAGGTAAGTCCGCGCTGATATGCGACGTTCCGACGGCTGATGAATAGACCAGACGCCAGCTCACACTGACGTCCAGCCTTTTGGCGCTTCCAGTACAACTTCCGTTCCCGGCGTGGAGCGGGAAACCGAACGTAGCGAACTGGATAACCAGCTAAACAGTTCACGGAATTGTAATCCCTGCAACGGCAAAGGCTGACGGACGCTGATTTGTGCCAGAGTATTCATATCAGCCCCCTGAACACCGATGGTAAAGAAGGCAAACTTCTTATCTTCTTCTCCCTGAAACACTTTACTGGCAGCAGCCTGCCACTCATCGGTTGGCGCGCCATCGGTGATCAAGAAAATCCACGGGCGATAATACGAAATACCATTTGCACGGTACTCACGTTTCCGCTCCTCAACCATATTCAGGGCTTTGGTAATTGCAGCGCCCATTGGCGTATTGCCTTGAGCAAACAAGATGGGCGGGAAAAAGTTAGCGGCGCTGGTAAATGGTTGTTCCACATGCACCGGGCCGAAAGTCACAATGCCGAGTTCCACTCTTTTTAAGGCCAGCGGATCTGCAAGCAGTTTATCGCGAAAGGTCACCAATCCTGCGTTAAGTTCGTTAATGGGTCTACCGCTCATAGAGCCAGAAACATCCAGCAGCAAAATACAAGGGCAACGTGGTTCCGGGTTACTGGCAAAATCGCTGGTGGCAAACGTAATTTGTTCGCTCATAAGAAATCCTTTCTTAGAGAATTATTGAGGTTCGGTATCATACCGAGAGCAATAATAAATTTAGAGCAAGCGAAGATACTTTCAGAATTAAGCCCGGCGGCGCAGATAAGTTTGCTATTCGCCTCGCAAGAACGTGGGCTTACAGATTGACAATAAGGGTGGAGTAACATAAGTTCAGGAGTGAGGGTAGAGCGGGGTTTCCCCCGCCCTGGTAGTCTTAGTAAGCTGGCCAGCTAATGACTAAGAGCACCACGATGATGAGTATCTTCATCATGACCCTTTCCTTATTTAGACCCCTTCCTCGGGAGGGGCTTTCCCGTTTCAGCGTCCCGCTGAAATCGTCGGCTTACCTCCTTTCGCCATGTACGCAGTCTATCGCTGACTCGCGGATAACATAGTTTCATCTGTGATTATTGCGTAACGACTCGCAAAGAATATTTGCTGGCAGGATCGCAGACGGCAAAGCCTGCGGATTGACAATCTGACCGTGAAGGCATATTTTCAGGAGTGAGGGTAGAGCGGGTTTTCCCCCGCCCTGGTAGTCTTAGTAAGCCGGGAAGCTAATGACTAAGAGCACCACGATGATGAGTATCTTCATCATGACCCTGTCCTTATTTAAGGCCCCTTCCTCGGGAGGGGCTTTCCCGTTTCAGCGTCCCGCTGAAATCTTCGGCTTACCTCCTTTCGCCATGTACGTAGTCTATCGCTAACTTGCAGAGAAAATAGTTTCCTGCGTCATTACTGGATGCGCGCTCGCAAAGTGCACCACCATTCAGACTATTCGCGAAACTGTTTCATAATTCCTCCATTTTTCTCCCTTATTGGCTGGCTACACTAGTAACATTGCGCGAAACGTTTCAGGAAGAGAAACTCTTAACGATGAAAGACAGTTATAAATCCCGTTGGGTAATCGTAATCGTGGTGGTTATCGCCGCCATCGCCGCATTCTGGTTCTGGCAAGGCCGCAATGAATCCCAGAGCGCAGCCCCAGGTGCGACGAAACAAGCACAGCAGCCGCCAGCGGGTGGTCGCCGTGGTATGCGTTCCGGCCCTTTAGCACCAGTACAGGCGGCAACCGCCATTGAACAGGCCGTTCCACGTTATCTCACCGGGCTTGGCACTATTACCGCCGCTAATACTGTTACGGTGCGCAGCCGCGTGGACGGTCAACTGATGGCGTTGCATTTCCAGGAAGGCCAGCAGGTCAAAGCAGGCGATTTACTGGCAGAGATTGACCCCAGCCAGTTCAAAGTCGCATTAGCACAAGCCCAGGGGCAACTGGCAAAAGATAAAGCCACACTTGCCAACGCGCGCCGTGATTTGGCGCGTTATCAACAACTGGCAAAAACCAATCTCGTTTCCCGTCAGGAACTGGACGCCCAACAGGCGCTGGTCAGTGAAACCGAAGGCACCATTAAAGCCGATGAAGCGAGCGTCGCCAGCGCACAACTGCAACTCGACTGGAGCCGGATTACTGCGCCAGTCGATGGTCGCGTTGGCCTGAAGCAGGTTGATGTCGGTAACCAAATCTCCAGTGGTGATACCAGCGGGATTGTGGTGATCACCCAGACGCATCCTATCGATTTGCTCTTCACCCTGCCGGAAAGCGATATCACCACCGTTGTGCAGGCACAAAAAGCCGGAAAACCGCTGGTTGTTGAAGCCTGGGATCGCACCAACTCGAAGAAGTTAAGTGAAGGCACGCTGTTAAGTCTCGATAACCAAATCGATGCCACTACTGGCACCATTAAAGTGAAAGCGCGCTTCAATAATCAGGATGATGCGCTGTTTCCCAATCAGTTTGTTAACGCACGCATGTTAGTGGACACCGAACAAAACGCCGTGGTGATCCCCACCGCCGCCCTGCAAATGGGCAACGAAGGCCATTTTGTCTGGGTGCTGAATAGCGAAAACAAAGTCAGCAAACATCTGGTGACGCCGGGCATTCAGGACAGTCAGAAAGTGGTGATCCGCGCGGGTATTTCCGCAGGCGATCGCGTAGTAACAGACGGCATTGATCGCCTGACTGAAGGAGCGAAAGTGGAAGTGGTGGAAGCCCAGAGCTCCACCTCGCCGGAAGAGAAAGCCACCAGCCGTGAATACGCGAAAAAAGGAGTGCGCTCCTGATGCAGGTGTTACCTCCGAGCAGCACAGGCGGCCCGTCGCGCCTGTTTATAATGCGTCCTGTCGCCACCACGCTGCTGATGGTGGCGATCTTACTCGCCGGGATTATCGGCTATCGCGCCCTGCCCGTTTCGGCGCTGCCAGAAGTGGACTACCCGACTATTCAGGTGGTTACGCTCTACCCCGGCGCCAGCCCGGATGTCATGACCTCTGCCGTTACCGCGCCGCTCGAACGCCAGTTTGGGCAGATGTCTGGCCTGAAACAGATGTCATCGCAGAGTTCCGGCGGCGCGTCAGTTATCACCTTGCAGTTCCAGCTAACATTACCGCTGGATGTCGCCGAGCAGGAAGTGCAGGCCGCGATTAACGCCGCCACTAACCTGTTGCCGGGCGATCTGCCTAACCCGCCGGTTTACAGCAAAGTGAACCCGGCAGATCCGCCAATCATGACACTCGCTGTCACCTCAACCGCCATGCCGATGACGCAGGTGGAAGATATGGTGGAAACCCGCGTCGCGCAGAAAATCTCGCAGATTTCCGGCGTCGGGCTGGTGACGCTTTCCGGCGGTCAGCGTCCGGCTGTTCGCGTCAAACTTAACGCCCAGGCGATTGCCGCTCTTGGACTAACCAGCGAAACCGTGCGCACCGCCATTACTGGCGCTAACGTTAACTCAGCCAAAGGTAGCCTCGACGGCCCTTCCCGCGCGGTCACGCTGTCGGCGAACGACCAGATGCAATCCGCAGAAGAGTATCGCCAGCTAATCATCGCCTACCAGAACGGCGCGCCGATTCGTCTGGGCGATGTCGCAACTGTAGAGCAAGGTGCAGAAAACAGCTGGCTCGGCGCGTGGGCGAACAAAGAACAGGCCATTGTGATGAATGTTCAGCGCCAGCCCGGTGCTAACATTATCTCCACCGCCGACAGCATCCGGCAGATGCTGCCACAGCTCACCGAAAGTTTGCCGAAATCGGTAAAAGTAACGGTGCTTTCCGATCGCACCACCAACATCCGCGCATCGGTCGACGATACCCAGTTTGAATTGATGATGGCTATCGCGCTGGTAGTCATGATTATCTACCTGTTTTTGCGCAATATTCCGGCGACCATCATTCCCGGTGTTGCTGTACCGCTGTCGTTAATCGGCACTTTCGCGGTTATGGTGTTTCTCGATTTTTCGATCAATAACCTGACGCTGATGGCGTTGACCATCGCCACCGGATTCGTGGTCGATGACGCCATCGTGGTGATCGAGAACATTTCACGCTATATCGAAAAAGGCGAAAAACCGCTGGCGGCGGCGCTCAAAGGCGCGGGTGAAATCGGCTTTACCATTATCTCGCTGACCTTCTCGCTGATTGCGGTGTTGATCCCACTGCTGTTTATGGGCGATATCGTCGGGCGACTGTTCCGCGAGTTTGCCATTACCCTGGCGGTAGCGATTTTGATCTCAGCGGTGGTGTCGCTGACCCTGACACCGATGATGTGCGCGCGGATGCTCAGCCAGGAGTCGCTGCGTAAACAGAACCGATTCTCCCGTGCCTCGGAGAAAATATTCGACAGGATAATCGCCGCCTATGGTCGTGGACTGGCGAAGGTGCTGAATCATCCGTGGCTGACTTTAAGCGTGGCGCTCAGCACCCTGCTGCTTAGTGTGCTGCTGTGGGTGTTCATTCCGAAAGGCTTCTTCCCGGTGCAGGACAACGGCATTATTCAGGGCACTTTGCAGGCACCGCAATCCAGCTCCTTTGCCAATATGGCCCAGCGGCAACGCCAGGTCGCGGACGTGATTTTGCAGGATCCGGCAGTGCAAAGTTTGACCTCATTTGTTGGCGTTGATGGCACTAACCCGTCGCTGAACAGTGCGCGTTTGCAGATCAACCTCAAACCGTTGGAGGAACGTGATGATCGGGTGCAAAAAGTCATCGCCCGTCTGCAAACGGCGGTGGATAAAGTGCCTGGCGTCGATCTCTTCCTGCAACCGACGCAGGATCTGACCATCGATACCCAGGTCAGCCGCACCCAGTACCAGTTTACCTTGCAGGCCACGTCACTGGATGCGCTCAGCACCTGGGTGCCGCAGCTCATGGAAAAACTCCAGCAACTGCCACAGCTTTCTGATGTCTCCAGCGACTGGCAGGATAAAGGGCTGGTGGCGTATGTCAATGTTGATCGCGACAGCGCCAGCCGTCTGGGGATCAGCATGGCGGATGTCGATAACGCCCTGTACAACGCGTTTGGTCAGCGGCTGATTTCCACTATTTATACTCAGGCTAACCAGTATCGCGTGGTGCTGGAACATAACACCGAAAATACCCCAGGCCTCGCGGCGCTGGATACCATTCGCCTGACCAGCAGCGACGGTGGCGTGGTGCCGTTAAGCTCAATTGCCAAAATTGAGCAGCGTTTTGCGCCGCTCTCCATCAACCATCTGGATCAGTTCCCGGTAACGACCATCTCCTTTAACGTGCCGGATAACTATTCGCTGGGCGATGCGGTGCAGGCGATTATGGACACCGAAAAGACGCTGAATCTACCGGTGGATATCACCACGCAGTTCCAGGGCAGCACCCTCGCCTTCCAGTCGGCGCTTGGCAGCACTGTCTGGCTGATTGTCGCGGCGGTGGTGGCGATGTATATCGTGCTCGGCATTCTGTACGAGAGCTTTATTCACCCGATCACCATTCTCTCGACGCTACCCACCGCAGGGGTCGGCGCGCTGCTGGCATTAATGATTGCCGGTAGCGAACTGGATGTGATTGCGATTATCGGCATTATTTTGCTGATCGGTATCGTGAAGAAGAACGCCATCATGATGATCGACTTCGCGCTGGCTGCTGAGCGTGAGCAAGGCATGTCGCCGCGCGATGCAATCTACCAGGCTTGTCTGTTGCGTTTTCGTCCGATCCTGATGACCACTCTGGCGGCACTGCTTGGCGCGCTGCCGCTGATGTTAAGTACCGGAGTCGGCGCGGAACTGCGCCGTCCGTTAGGCATCGGCATGGTCGGTGGTCTGGTTGTCAGCCAGGTGCTGACACTGTTTACCACGCCGGTGATTTATCTGCTGTTCGACCGTCTGGCATTGTGGGCAAAAAGCCGCTTTGCCCGTCATGAAGAGGAGGCGTAAGTGAAGTTTTTTACCCTCTTCATTTACCGCCCGGTGGCGACGATTTTACTGTCGGTTGCCATTACCCTGTGCGGCATACTGGGCTTCCGTATGCTGCCGGTCGCCCCGCTGCCGCAGGTCGATTTTCCGGTGATTATGGTCAGCGCCTCGCTGCCCGGTGCGTCGCCAGAGACAATGGCGTCTTCCGTTGCCACGCCACTGGAACGCTCGCTTGGGCGTATTGCCGGGGTCAGTGAAATGACCTCCAGCAGTTCGCTCGGCAGCACGCGCATTATTTTGCAGTTTGATTTTGACCGGGATATCAACGGCGCGGCGCGCGATGTGCAGGCGGCGATCAACGCCGCACAAAGTTTGCTGCCCAGCGGGATGCCCAGCCGCCCGACCTATCGCAAAGCAAACCCGTCGGATGCGCCAATTATGATCCTGACGCTGACGTCCGATACTTATTCCCAGGGTGAACTGTACGATTTCGCCTCGACGCAGCTAGCTCCGACGATTGCGCAAATCGACGGCGTCGGTGATGTCGATGTCGGCGGCAGCTCGCTGCCCGCCGTGCGCGTCGGGCTGAATCCGCAGGCGCTGTTTAATCAGGGCGTATCGCTGGACGATGTGCGCACCGCCATCAGCAATGCCAACGTGCGTAAACCGCAGGGGGCGCTGGAAGATGGTACTCACCGCTGGCAGATCCAGACTAACGATGAACTGAAAACCGCCGCTGAATATCAGCCGCTGATTATTCATTACAACAACGGCGGCGCGGTTCGTCTGGGCGATGTGGCGACGGTGACCGACTCTGTACAAGATGTGCGCAACGCCGGGATGACCAACGCCAAACCGGCTATTTTGCTGATGATCCGCAAGCTGCCGGAAGCCAATATTATCCAGACGGTTGACAGCATCCGGGCAAAATTACCGGAGTTGCAGGAGACCATTCCGGCGGCGATTGATCTGCAAATTGCCCAGGATCGCTCCCCTACCATTCGCGCCTCGCTGGAAGAAGTCGAGCAAACGCTGATTATCTCGGTGGCACTGGTGATTCTGGTGGTCTTTTTGTTCCTGCGCTCAGGTCGCGCCACCATTATTCCCGCCGTTGCGGTGCCCGTTTCGCTGATTGGTACGTTTGCGGCGATGTATCTGTGCGGATTCAGTCTCAATAACCTGTCGCTGATGGCGCTCACCATCGCCACAGGCTTTGTCGTGGATGACGCCATCGTGGTGCTGGAAAACATTGCCCGTCATCTGGAAGCGGGGATGAAACCGCTACAGGCCGCGCTGCAAGGTACTCGCGAAGTCGGCTTTACGGTGCTGTCGATGAGTCTGTCGCTGGTGGCGGTGTTCCTGCCGCTGCTGTTGATGGGCGGATTGCCGGGCCGACTGTTACGCGAGTTTGCCGTGACGCTTTCTGTCGCCATTGGTATTTCGTTGCTGGTTTCTCTGACATTAACGCCGATGATGTGCGGCTGGATGCTAAAAGCCAGCAAGCCGCGTGAGCAAAAGCGACTGCGTGGTTTTGGTCGCATGTTGGTAGCCCTGCAACAAGGCTACGGTAAGTCGCTGAAATGGGTACTCAATCACACCCGTCTGGTGGGCGTGGTGCTGCTTGGCACCATTGCGCTCAATATCTGGCTGTATATCTCGATCCCGAAAACCTTCTTCCCGGAGCAGGACACCGGCGTGTTGATGGGCGGGATACAGGCGGATCAGAGTATTTCGTTTCAGGCAATGCGCGGCAAATTGCAGGATTTCATGAAAATTATCCGTGACGATCCGGCAGTGGATAATGTCACCGGATTTACCGGCGGTTCGCGAGTGAACAGCGGGATGATGTTTATCACCCTCAAGCCACGCGACGAACGCAGCGAAACGGCGCAGCAAATTATCGACCGTCTGCGCGTAAAACTGGCGAAAGAACCGGGGGCGAATCTGTTCCTGATGGCAGTGCAGGATATTCGCGTTGGTGGGCGTCAGTCGAACGCCAGCTACCAGTACACGTTGTTATCCGACGACCTGGCGGCGCTGCGCGAATGGGAGCCGAAAATCCGCAAAAAACTGGCAACGTTGCCGGAACTGGCGGACGTTAACTCCGACCAGCAGGATAACGGCGCGGAGATGAACCTGGTTTACGATCGCGACACGATGGCGCGACTGGGGATCGATGTGCAGGCCGCCAACAGCCTGCTGAATAACGCCTTTGGTCAGCGGCAAATCTCGACCATTTACCAGCCAATGAACCAGTATAAAGTGGTGATGGAAGTGGCTCCGCGCTATACCCAGGACATCAGCGCGCTGGAAAAAATGTTCGTCATTAATAACGAAGGCAAAGCGATCCCGTTGTCGTATTTCGCCAAATGGCAACCGGCAAACGCGCCGCTGTCGGTGAATCATCAGGGATTATCGGCGGCCTCGACCATCTCGTTCAACCTGCCGACCGGGAAATCGCTTTCGGACGCCAGTGCGGCAATCGATCGTGCGATGACTCAGCTTGGCGTGCCTTCGACGGTGCGCGGCAGTTTTGCCGGAACGGCGCAGGTGTTCCAGGAGACGATGAACTCGCAGGTGATCCTGATTATCGCGGCGATCGCCACGGTGTATATCGTGCTGGGTATCCTTTACGAGAGTTACGTACATCCGTTGACGATTCTCTCCACCCTACCCTCGGCGGGCGTTGGGGCGCTGCTGGCGCTGGAGCTGTTCAATGCCCCGTTCAGCCTAATCGCCCTGATAGGGATCATGTTATTAATCGGCATTGTGAAGAAAAACGCCATCATGATGGTCGATTTTGCGCTCGAAGCTCAAAGGAATGGAAATCTGACGCCGCAGGAAGCCATTTTCCAGGCCTGTCTGCTGCGTTTTCGTCCGATTATGATGACTACCCTGGCGGCGCTGTTTGGTGCGCTGCCGCTGGTGTTATCTGGCGGCGACGGCTCGGAACTGCGTCAACCATTAGGGATCACTATTGTCGGCGGTCTGGTAATGAGTCAGCTCCTGACGCTATATACCACGCCGGTGGTGTATCTTTTTTTCGACCGTCTGCGGCTGCGTTTTTCGCGAAAATCTAAAGAAACGGTAACCGAGTAAATGACAGATCTTCCTGACAGCACCCGCTGGCAATTGTGGATTGTGGCTTTCGGCTTCTTTATGCAGTCGCTGGACACCACCATCGTCAACACCGCCCTTCCCTCAATGGCGCAAAGCCTGGGGGAAAGCCCGCTGCATATGCACATGGTCATTGTCTCTTATGTGCTGACCGTGGCGGTGATGCTGCCTGCCAGCGGCTGGCTGGCGGACAAAGTCGGCGTGCGCAATATTTTCTTTACCGCTATCGTGCTGTTTACCCTCGGTTCGCTGTTTTGCGCGCTTTCCGGCACCCTTAATGAACTGTTGCTGGCACGTGCGTTACAGGGCGTAGGCGGTGCGATGATGGTGCCGGTCGGCAGGCTAACGGTGATGAAAATTGTTCCGCGCGAGCAATATATGGCGGCGATGACCTTTGTCACGCTGCCCGGTCAGGTCGGCCCGCTGCTCGGTCCGGCGCTTGGCGGTCTGCTGGTGGAGTACGCGTCGTGGCACTGGATCTTTTTGATCAACATTCCGGTGGGGATTATCGGTGCGATCGCCACGCTAATGTTAATGCCAAACTACACCATGCAGACGCGGCGCTTCGATCTCTCCGGCTTTCTGTTGCTGGCGGTTGGCATGGCAGTGTTAACGCTGGCGCTGGATGGCAGTAAAGGCACAGGACTTTCGCCGCTGGCGATTGTCGGCCTGGTGGCGGTTGGCGTAGTGGCACTGGTGCTTTATCTGCTGCACGCCAGAAATAACAACCGCGCCCTTTTCAGTCTGAAACTGTTCCGCACCCGCACCTTTTCGCTGGGTCTGGCGGGAAGTTTTGCCGGACGTATTGGCAGCGGTATGTTGCCCTTTATGACGCCGGTTTTCCTGCAAATCGGCCTCGGTTTTTCGCCGTTCCATGCCGGACTGATGATGATCCCCATGGTGCTCGGCAGCATGGGAATGAAACGTATTGTGGTGCAGGTGGTTAACCGCTTTGGTTATCGTCGGGTGCTGGTGGCAACCACGCTGGGTCTGTCGCTGGTCACATTGCTGTTTATGGCCACCGCGATGCTTGGCTGGTACTACGTTTTGCCATTCGTTCTGTTTTTACAAGGAATGGTCAACTCAACGCGTTTCTCCTCCATGAACACCCTGACGCTGAAAGATCTACCAGACAATCTGGCGAGCAGCGGCAACAGCCTGCTGTCGATGATTATGCAATTGTCGATGAGTATCGGTGTGACCATCGCCGGGCTGCTGCTGGGTCTTTTTGGCTCCCAACATGTCAGCGTTGACAGTGGCACCACACAAACCGTCTTTATGTACACCTGGCTTAGCATGGCGTTTCTCATCGCCCTTCCGGCGTTCATCTTTGCCAGAGTTCCGAACGATACGCATCAAAACGTGGCTATTTCGCGGAGAAAAAGGAGCGCGCAATGAAGTTCTGGCGACCCGGCATTACCGGCAAACTGTTTCTGGCGATCTTCGCCACCTGCATTGTGTTATTGATAACGATGCACTGGGCGGTACGGATCAGTTTTGAGCGCGGCTTTATCGATTACATTAAGCATGGTAATGAACAGCGGCTGCAAATGCTCGGAGATGCACTTGGCGAGCAGTACGCCCAGCACGGTAACTGGCGCTTTCTGCGTAATAACGATCGTTTTGTATTTCAGATACTGCGCTCATTTGAACATGATAATAATGAAGACAAACCGGGTCCCGGTATGCCGCCACACGGCTGGCGTACTCAGTTCTGGGTGGTCGATCAAAACAACAAAGTGCTGGTTGGCCCACGCTCTCCCATTCCACCGGACGGTACAAGGCGCCCTATTCTGGTCAATGGTGTTGAAGTTGGCGCGGTGATCGCCTCACCCGTTGAACGGTTAACCCGCAATACCGATATCAATTTCGATAAACAACAGCGGCAAACCAGTTGGCTGATTGTCGCTTTATCTACCTTACTGGCGGCGCTGGCGACATTCCCACTGGCGCGCGGTTTGCTCGCTCCAGTGAAACGGCTGGTGGATGGCACGCACAAACTGGCGGCGGGCGATTTCACAACCCGCGTGACGCCCACCAGTGAAGATGAACTGGGCAAACTGGCACAAGACTTCAACCAGCTCGCCAGCACGCTGGAGAAAAACCAACAGATGCGCCGCGATTTTATGGCTGATATCTCTCACGAACTGCGCACGCCTTTAGCAGTACTGCGCGGAGAACTGGAAGCTATTCAGGATGGCGTGCGTAAGTTCACACCGGAGACAGTGGCTTCTTTACAGGCGGAGGTCGGTACACTGACCAAACTGGTGGATGACCTGCATCAACTGTCGATGTCAGATGAAGGTGCTCTCGCCTATCAAAAAGCGCCTGTGGATCTGATCCCGCTGCTGGAAGTGGCAGGCGGCGCTTTTCGTGAACGTTTCGCCAGCCGTGGCCTGAAGCTGCAATTTTCCCTACCGGATAGCATTACCGTATTTGGCGATCGCGACCGTTTAATGCAGTTATTCAATAACTTACTGGAAAACAGTCTACGTTACACCGACAGCGGCGGCAGCCTGCAAATCTCCGCCGAGCAGCGCGACAAAACGGTGCGCCTGACCTTTGCCGACAGTGCGCCGGGCGTCAGCGACGAACAACTGCAAAAATTGTTTGAGCGTTTTTACCGCACCGAAGGTTCCCGCAACCGTGCCAGCGGCGGTTCCGGCCTGGGACTGGCGATTTGCCTTAACATTGTTGAAGCGCACAGTGGTCGCATTGTTGCCACTCATTCGCCTTTTGGCGGGGTAAGCATTACAGTAGAGTTACCGCTGGAACGGGATTTACAGAGAGAAGTATGACCGAGTTACCAATCGACGAAAACACACCGCGTATTTTGATCGTGGAAGATGAACCGAAGCTGGGGCAGTTGCTCATTGATTATCTGCGTGCTGCGAGCTATGCGCCGACCCTTATCAGTCACGGTGATCAGGTACTGCCGTATGTGCGGCAGACCCCACCGGATCTGATCCTGTTGGATCTGATGCTACCAGGCACTGATGGTCTGACACTTTGCCGGGAAATTCGTCGTTTTTCCGATGTCCCCATCGTGATGGTTACGGCAAAAATCGAAGAAATCGACCGTTTGCTGGGGCTGGAGATTGGCGCCGATGACTACATCTGCAAACCGTACAGCCCACGGGAAGTGGTGGCGCGTGTTAAGACCATTTTGCGCCGCTGCAAACCGCAGCGCGAGTTGCAGCAACAGGATGCCGAAAGCCCGTTGATTATCGACGAAGGTCGTTTTCAGGCTTCATGGCGTGGCAAAATGCTTGATCTGACGCCTGCAGAATTTCGTCTTTTGAAAACCCTCTCCCATGAACCGGGAAAAGTATTCTCCCGCGAGCAATTACTCAATCATCTTTATGACGATTACCGCGTGGTAACCGACCGCACCATCGACAGCCACATTAAAAACCTGCGCCGTAAACTGGAGTCGCTGGACGAAGAGCAGTCATTTATCCGTGCCGTTTACGGTGTCGGTTACCGCTGGGAAGCTGACGCCTGTCGTATCGTTTAATGTATCGTTGCCCTGGCGAGGGCAAAATTTCCTGTTTATTAACCCGTCATGCCTCTCTGAAAGGAGAGGGATAACACCGTATCCGCATTCAGATTCCTGCATATTTATCAGTAATCTCCCCCACCCTTTAGAGGGTATTCCCCTGATTGGCAGTCAACTGAATATCACCCATACTTAAATCGTTACATACTGTTTTCGATACGCAATTTCAATCAAGGAGTCATTATGGCTGGTTGGTTTGAACTCAATAAGAGCAGTGAAAATCAGTTCCGGTTTGTGCTAAAAGCGGGCAATGGCGAGATCATTCTCACCAGCGAACTGTATACCTCAAAAGCCGCTGCGGAAAAGGGCATTGCCTCGGTGCAAAGCAACAGCCCGCAGGACGAACGCTATGAGAAAAAAACAGCGAGCAACGGCAAATTTTATTTCAATCTGAAAGCTGGCAATCATCAGATAATCGGTTCCAGCCAGATGTATGCCACCGCTCAATCACGCGAAGTCGGAATTGCTTCTGTAAAAACCAATGGCGCAAGTCAGAAGGTGAAAGACAATACTTAATAGTTAAGCCGGGCGCGGATAACGCGTCCGGCTTTATTTCTAATAAACACTTATTTATTGATGATTAAGATTAATCTGCGCCATTAAAATAGTAGGCACAGGCAAGCACTCATTCTCCTCTCTTTGTTTAACACTCCCCATCCTTATCCTCCTGAACATGTTCATATAGCAAAATATCTTCTAATACTTTTCGTGGCGCTATCCGGTTTATGACATACACTGACGTAAGATTTTTACTTACAAGAGAGCATAAACATGGCCAGAACGATGACGGTTGATCTCGGCGATGAGTTGCGTGAATTTATCGAGTCCTTAATTGAATCCGGCGACTATCGCACCCAAAGCGAAGTGATCCGTGAGTCACTGCGCTTGCTTCGAGAAAAACAAGCAGAGTCTCGCCTGCAAGCGTTACGTGACATGCTTGCAGAAGGGTTGAATAGTGGTGAAGCTCAGCCGTGGGAAAAGGATGCGTTTTTACGGAAGGTGAAAGCAGGGATAAGGAAATAATGTGCGTATTATTAAGCTCATGCCAAAAGCCAACGAGGATTGAGAAGGCATCTGGTATTACAGTTATCACCATTTCGGCGAACCACAAGCCGACAAATATGTTGAACATCTTTCAGACGTTCTCCAGATTCTGAGTAACAATAATATTGGTACTCCCAGACCTGAATTAGGCGAAGGCATTTTTGTTCTTCCTTTTGAACACCACGTTATTTATTTCCTGTAATCACCAGGGGAAATTATCGTCACTCGTATCCTTAACCAAAACCAGGACGCTACCAGACATTTACACTGGAGCTAAACCCGCCGATTGCGCTACAATGCCCGCCCTTAAAGTGGGGACACTCCCCTAACCGCTTCATCAGGTGAAGCGGTTCTGACCTGTCATCAGAACGAGAGAATTATGTTTAAACCGGAACTCCTTTCCCCGGCGGGAACGCTGAAAAATATGCGTTACGCTTTCGCTTATGGCGCAGATGCTGTTTATGCGGGACAACCGCGTTATTCCCTGCGTGTGCGCAACAACGAATTCAACCACGAAAATCTTCAGCTCGGCATCAATGAAGCCCATGCGCTGGGGAAAAAGTTTTATGTCGTGGTCAACATTGCGCCGCATAACGCTAAGCTGAAAACCTTTATCCGTGACCTGAAACCGGTAGTGGAAATGGGGCCGGATGCGCTGATTATGTCCGATCCGGGGCTGATTATGCTGGTGCGTGAGCACTTCCCTGAAATGCCGATCCATCTCTCGGTGCAGGCCAACGCCGTAAACTGGGCGACGGTAAAATTCTGGCAGCAGATGGGCCTGACCCGCGTGATCCTCTCCCGTGAACTATCACTGGAAGAGATTGAAGAGATCCGCAATCAGGTGCCGGATATGGAGCTCGAAATCTTCGTTCACGGCGCACTGTGCATGGCCTACTCCGGCCGCTGCCTGCTCTCTGGCTACATCAACAAACGCGATCCGAATCAGGGCACCTGCACTAACGCCTGTCGCTGGGAGTACAACGTCCAGGAAGGCAAAGAAGATGACGTCGGCAACATCGTACACAAATACGAGCCGATTCCGGTGCAAAACGTCGAACCGACGCTGGGTATCGGCGCGCCAACTGACAAAGTGTTTATGATTGAAGAAGCCCAGCGCCCGGGCGAGTATATGACCGCGTTTGAAGATGAACACGGCACTTACATCATGAACTCGAAAGATCTGCGCGCTATCGCCCACGTTGAACGTCTGACTAAAATGGGTGTGCATTCGCTGAAAATCGAAGGCCGTACCAAATCTTTCTATTATTGCGCACGCACCGCGCAGGTTTATCGTAAAGCTATCGATGACGCCGCTGCAGGAAAACCGTTCGATACCAGCCTGCTGGAAACTCTGGAAGGTCTGGCGCATCGTGGTTACACCGAAGGTTTCCTGCGTCGTCATACTCACGACGATTATCAGAACTACGAATACGGTTATTCAGTTTCTGACCGCCAGCAGTTTGTTGGGGAGTTTACCGGTGAGCGCAAAGGCGATCTCGCGGCGGTAGCGGTGAAAAATAAGTTCTCCGTTGGCGACAGCCTTGAACTGATGACGCCACAGGGCAACATCAACTTTACCCTTGAGCATATGGAAAATGCCAAAGGTGAAGCGATGCCGGTTGCGCCTGGCGATGGTTATACCGTGTGGCTCCCGGTTCCGCAGGATCTTGAGCTCAATTACGCACTGCTGATGCGTAATTTCTCTGGTGAAACCACGCGTAACCCGCACGGTAAGTGATTAATTTCGATTATTTTTCCCGGATGGAAAATTCTTAGAAACCGATCACATACAGCTGCATTTATTAAGGTTATCATCCGTTTCGCTGAAAAACATAACCCATAAAATGCTAGCTGTACCAGGAACCACCTCCTTAGCCTGTGTAATCTCCCTTACACGGGCTTATTTTTTACGCGTAATACAATGAAATAAAAGGATTTATTTCTGGTCACGTCCACACATTGACCACATCGACAAAAAAGCCCCTCGACTGAGGGGCTTCCTGTTTGTAATTACATCCACATAATTTGCTGCCCTGACGGCAACGGGTGCGGTCTTACGGCGTGGACTTCTCCCGGCTTCACGATGTATCGCTGTACCGACTCATAAGTGATGAACGTGGCGCTGCAATTCACGTTCTGACACTGGTGATAACGCTCTTTTGTCGTGTCAGTGATATAGCGACTTGTACGCGCATGTGCGGCATGCTGACATAAAGGACAATGAAACATCGCGAGCACCTCTTCCGGTTTTGTTGATGATGTCATTTTAGTTAATTTATCCTTATAAAACAAACAGATAAAATAAAAACATCACTCATCATCTTCTGTTTCGTACTCCACATCAGAAAGCCTGACCTCAAGCTCTAAGGACGTCGTGAAGCCGCTATTATTCAGAAAATGTGTCACCTTAGTGATTGTCCAGTCCTGCTCGTCTATGACGCGCTTAAAGCCTGACACTTTAACCGGTGTTTCCGTGTAAATATCTGCCCGACCGGTAGCCAGGCTGATGGAGAACTCCGCTACGCCTCGTTGCAGTTTATCCCACTTCGCCTGAGCGGCGCGCATGGCCTGCGCTTTCGTGGCATATACCGTAGTCAGGGCAAAAACGTTGTCAGCTTCACCGGCCATGTATTCACCTTCGCGCGCTTCCGGTACTTTTGGCGCTTTCTTCTGCGTGACTGGTTTCGCTTTCGGGTGCTCCAGTGCGCGCAGGTGTTTTTCTTTCTTTTTGCGTTTCAGTTTTACCTTCTGCTTTTGCGGCTTCGGGTCTTTGGTGTGAAGCCACTTTGCCGTTACACCGGTGTAGGCTCCACGGTCAGCAATCGCAAAATGATGACGGTCACCGTCGCTGCGGGTGATGGTGACCTGCGGGATTTTTTTACCGCTGGCCGTCACCCCCTGCCCCGCTTTGAGAAACAGCAGTTTTCCCATTTTTACCGACACCTCACCGCCGTTGCGTTCTGCAAGACGGGTCAGGAATTTCGCATCAGACTCCTGCGACTGGTCGATGTGCGGGATTTTAATTCCGGCCAGTGACGGAGCGACACTGGCTTCCAGCTTGTTACGGGAGGCTATTGCCTCAACAATCGCACCGAGCGTGGTGTCATGCCAGGAGCCTTCACGGCGGGAATTGAGCGTCCCGCGAAAATCTGCACTCCGTGCGCGGATGGTGACCACATCCGGTGCGCCCCGGTGTTCAACCTCATCAACGGTAAATTTCCCTTTGCATACCAGGGCAAAACCTTTCCAGCCGATATACACCGTCAGGACAGCGCCACGAACCGGCAGCCCGACCTGCCCGTCGGCATCGTTCAGTTCAATATCAAGCTGGTCAGCCTCAAAGCCCCGGTTATCCGTCAGGGTCATGCTTATCAGACGGTCGCTGATATTGCCGGTAATATCCCTGCTGTCGAGCATCAGCATGTAATCCGGCGTCAGCGTACTGCCTGCATCAAATGTCAGCGCATCCAGCATTATCCCGCCCCCGTCATACCCGTGAATTTAGTCGCCATACTGCCAGCCTTACCGATGAGCGACTCCGCCTGTTTACCGATATCGCCATAAAGCGCGGCCAGTGATTCATCAACGCGGGTGAGCGACAGCGTAAAATCAATTTTCCGGGGTGTGCCGTCTGCAAAGAAAATACTCCCTGTTTCACTCACCTTGCTGATGACATACATACCGTAAATCATGCCGGTGCCATCCAGCAACGGCCACGCCCGGCCTTCCTCTGCCATCAGCCTGAGCGTGGACATCGTCAGCTTTCCGCCGGTCAGTTCGGGATAAAGCACACCGGCAAGCGTGATGTTTTCCTCACCCACACCGAGAAACTGGTAGGCATCCCGTTTACCGATACGGGAATTTGACGGCCAGCGATAATCTGATTCACGCTGCATGGTCTGGTGTGGCAGCGTCTGGCGCATAAAAACAAACATACCTAACGCGAGCATCATTTTTCGTCACCTCCTTAACCGTCATGCATCATGCTGGCACGGGCGCGCGCACGTTTATCCCGCTCGTATTTTTCGAGCGCATCCTGTAACTGGCGGTCAAGCTGTGTCCCCGGCGCAGTACCCCCCGTCAGGCTGATGTGATATTCGTTTTTACTCTGGTCTACATAAGAGCGGCCAGCCGGTGCCGTGACCGGCTGATAAGCCTGATAACCTACATAAGAGCTGGTCGCCGGAATATAACCACCGCTGCCATACGTGGCGGCTTGAGTTCTGGCGGCGGTCTGGTCAAGTGTGTCTGACTCTTTGTTGATAACACCGAGTTTTTCCAGTACCCAGTCAATACCACTGCGCAGTTTGTTGAACGCATTAAGCGGCAGCATCAGCGCGTCAGCCAGTGCCTGCCCGAACATGACGCCCGTGTCACGGCAACGGTTCAGGGTGTCCTGGGTGGCTTTGACCGGGGCAATCAGGTTTTTAAACCACTGCCACGCGGCCTGTAACTTTTCACCCAGCCAGTCAAACAGCGGCTTAAGTGGCGTGAACAGTTCCCCCACCGGCGCAAATGCAGCTTTCAGCCCTTCAACCACACCGCCAAAGAATGCGCTGACAGGCTCCCAGTATTTACGGATAAGTAACGCCCCGGCGACAATGGCGGCCACCACAGCCACAACCGGCCAGCTAATCGCCCCGATGGCCGTCATAACAGCACTGCCAACCGTCGTGAAGATTGCCCCCATTGCGCCTGCTGCCGCGATGATGGCATTAATGCCGGTGATAACCGGCCAGGCTACAAGACCAATGGCACCGATGATGCCAGTAAGCGCCAGCGCGCCACCGACAATGAGGCCGATGGTTGACGCCAGTGATTTGTTTTTCTGGATCCAGCCGTCGAGTTTTAACACATACTTTGTGGCCGTCTGAGTGAGCTTACGCAGTGCGCCTTCCTGCTGGTCAAACAGGTCTGTCCCCACCGCCTCATAAGCGGACTGAAACTCCTTAAAGTCACCGCCGAGGTTATCCTGCATGATTTTAACCAGCTCTTCCGTTTTACCGTCCGAGGCTTTCAGCGTGGCGGTCAGCTTATCCAGTTTTCCGCTTGCTGCCGCTGCCAGTAAAACGTTCGCTGATTTCAGGGCTTCCTCACCAAAAATGGTTTTAAGGTATTCCCCCTTCTGAGACGTTCCCAGCTTGTGTTTATCAAAGCTGGCCTGAATCTCTTTCAGAATGGTGAACAACGGACGCATATTTCCCTTTTTGTCCGAGGTCTTAACGCCAAGCTCTTTGAGTGCATCCCATGCTTTTCCAGTCGGTGCCTGTAATCGGGTGACAACGGCACTGCTACCCGTCCCCGCCATTGACCCCCTGATGTTATTGTCATGCAGCACACCTGTCATGGCTGCTGCCTGCTCAAGACTTACACCTGCCGTCCTCGCAACCGGCCCGAGGTAAGTCAGTGCATCACTGAGTCCCTGAAAATCAGCCGCCGACTTATTCATCGTTGCCGACAACACGTCGCCCACATGGCTGACATCATCATTTGACAGTTGAAAGGATGCCTTAGTCCCCAGCAACAGTTGCGCGTTTTCTTCCATCGACCGCTGATTCGCCAGTGCCATATTCAGCGTGACCGGCGTTGCCGCCTGAATAGCCGCAGCATCTCCACCCGCTTTCGCAATGATAATCTGTGCACCGGCTGCATCATCTGCCGAGGCGGCGGTATTGTCGCCGAGCTGGCGCGCCTGCTTGCGGAGTGCGGTCATTTCGGCGGAGTCTTTTGCCACTCCTAGCACGGCCTGCAATTCTGAGTTTTTCTGCGCAAACTCATAACCGGGCATCAGCAGCTTAACTCCGGCCATCGTTCCCGCCGCCGCAATCCCCACACCGGCAGCGCCCACCGAGGCCATATTTCCGGCCAGTTCCTTTCCGGCCTGATAACGCTGTTTTACTGCGTTAAGTTTTGCCTGTTGCGCACTGACACGCGCCAGCGCGTCGCGCTGACGGTTAAGTTGTGCGGTGGTTTCACTGATACGGTTTTTCAGTCCCTGCTCATCATGTGCAAGATTGCGGGTATTAATTCCCACAGCGGCCAGTTCCCGCTGCTGGCGTTTAACGGAATCCGTCAGGCGGTTATATTTCGCCTGTAAGTCCTCCGCCGCACGCTTTGCGGATTCCAGCACTTTCGCCTGAGCACGGGTCGGACGTTCGGTGTTTTTAAACTGTGTGGCAAGGGCTTCGGCCTCCTGCCGTGCCTTTTCAAGTGCATGACCAGTCACGGCGAGCTGTGCGCTGGTCTTGCGAAATCCCTCAATACGGGATGCGTGACCGTTCAGCTCGCGCAGTGATTGTTGTGTTTCCCGGATATCCCCCGACAGCGACTTACTCGCTGTGCGGATGGATTTAAACGGGCGGGATGCCTGGTCAACAGCCCTGAGCAATACCTGTAATTTTACATTGTTACTCATTCGTGTTTCCGCTTCGCCGGAGCGCCTTTTCGCGCCATGTGATGAGTTCGGTCAGGCTCATGGGATACAGTTCTGATGGCGGCCAGTGAAATATCACTGCCACATCCGCCATCAGGTCATCGACCGAGAGATTTTTCGGAAACGTTACTGCACCGAGTTCGGCGACAAAAAACCGACCACCTTACCGGCCAGCGCCACAAGGTCAGGCAGCTCCAGCGCGGCGACCTCCTGCTCAGTCAGCATCGGTGCCGTCATGCGCGGCAGCACTTTAATCAGTGCATCGACTTCGGAGTTTGCGACCGCAGCCAGACTGACACCGCGCAGCGTCCCGGCATTGGGTTTCATCAGCGTGACCTGTTCGATAACCTGCTCACCACGCTTGACCGGGTTGTCCAGGGTAATCACATTTTCTTTGTTCATGGTTTTCTCACTTCTGAATCAGGGTTAACCGGTCAGCCTGGCTGACCGGATGAAAATCACAGGCCGATATTGCGGCGGTGTTGCTCCAGCCGGTCGACGCCGTTCACCTTCTCAATCATGTTGATGGTGTCGATTTCGACCAGCTCCTTACCGTCCATCGTCAGCCGGAAATAGGTGCAGACCACGGAGATTTTCGACTCGGTGTCTTCTCCCTGTTTACCCTCGCCGGTGTCGATTTCTTTCTGACGGCCACGCATGACCACTTCGACGGCCACCGTTTCACCGGTATCGTCGCGCTGGTAAGAGCCAGCAAAACGAATCGGTACGGCATCCACGCCGGTTGCGGCGTAAAGCTCCCAGATAACCGAATCAGGGAAGCCCCCGAGCGACCACTCCATTGACAGCGCATCGTCATCAAGGCCGAGGTCTACCGGTGCGCTGCCGTTCATCCCCGCACCGCGATAGTTTTCGAGCTTACGGGTCAGTTTTGGCAGCGTGACGGACTTTGCAACGCCCTGATAGCTGTAGCCGTTCAGAAAGACGTTCATTAACTTGAGTTTGCGCGGCATTGCCATCGGTCAGGCTCCTTAATTGCTGTTAACCGAGGTGACCAGACTTGCCAGGTATCTTGAAGTAATACGCTGGCGCAGGGTCAGGTTTTCGAGAGGAGGCACCGGTGTATAGTCGTAGTCGATATACAGTTTTCCGGCCTTGAGGGTTTCCGCATCGTTGGATTCTTCACTGAACCAGCATGTGCCATCCACAATATAACCGTTGTTTTTCAGTTCGCGGAATTTGGCATTGATGCCGTCAATGATGTCGCGGATCAGCGTTGCGGTGATAGGCTTATCAATAGCCCACATGTGCGCCTCAGCCATCGTGTCAGCCAGTACCTGCGCGGTGCGTGTGTAGCTTTCAAAGAGGAACAGCGGGTCATCAGAGCAGGTACGGTTACCCCAGAAACGGAAACCGTCGCGGCGAACCAGCGTTGTGACGCCTGCCTCGTTCAGCAGGTCAGCATCGGTGCCAGACTTCTGCAAATCCCAGAATACAGATGCGCTGATGCCGGTAACACCGTTTACCCCGACATTGGACAGCGTTTTATGCCAGCCCTGCTCCTGGTCGATTTTAGCACGCAGACCCAGCGCACGGGCGGTGGCATACGCGGTGGCGGTGGTACTGGTGACCGTATCCCATGCGAGGAAATCCGGCCAGATGACCATCAGCTCCCGCTGGCTGAAATTCTGGCGGTAGGCTTTCACCTCGGAAATGGTTTTACAGCCCCATGCGCTGATATACCCGAATGCATTCAGTTCCTGGCATACCGATGCCAGTGCGACGGCAACCTCTTTGGTGTCCAGCCCCGGCACACCGAGAATGCGCGGTTTAACGCCGGTAACCGATTCAGCCCCCATCAGGGCTTTCAGTCCGGTGTACTGACCATTTTCGTCGGTGGTGCCGATGATATTGGAAACGGTCTGCGCGAGTTTCGTTTCTTCGTCGTCGCCGGTTCCGTCTTCCACGCGCACGACAACAGTGACCGGTTTTGACTGGTCGGCGATAGCCTGCAACGACGCCGCCAGCGTGCCTTTTTTACCGGCCTTTGCAATTGCGCTCTGCACATTGGTAATCAGCACCGGTTTATTGAGGGGGAAGATTTCCGCATCCGCATCGCTGGCCGTGCAGACCATGCCAACAATGGCGGTGGATACGGTGGAAATGACGCGGGTGCCGTCGTTAATCTCCAGCACCTGCACGCCGTGATGATAGTCACTCATCCGTTTAACTCCGTGGTTAATGGGTGCAACTATTTTCTGTTGGGCAGTGCATGAGACGCTATTTGACCTGACTGGTCAGTGGATGAAACAACAGATAAAGAAAAGGCGGGCAATCAGCCCGCCAGTCTTGATTTGTACTCGCTCAGTTTCCAACTGACAATTTACGTAGCCAAAACGCTATCAGCTCTGACAGCCAGCTTTGAGCGAGTCGAAAAAGTTCATACCTTTCTGCTGGTGAAAGTTTAACTAACAGTTCAACCTATCAATTAATTGATGAACAGGTTGAGGCGTTTTTAATATCTCTGCGTCATCTGAGACGATTTTGCGCTACAGGATTTACGGCTTATCTGGGGGCATTCTTGAGCCCTGACTCCTCTGAAAACATAATTAGGCCATACCTGTGACCTGCTCTTCGTTGGTAAGGTTAGCGAATATTAATCTGAGTCCATTTTCCCAAACTCTGTCAGGCCGAAAACGGAGCTACCAGAAACATGAGCTTGTAAGCCCGCTTCCTGCATGTCACTCAATTCAACTTCTTGGCTATCCTCTAATCCGATAGAGAACATGGGATAGGCCCAGTTCCAATTCGGATCAGGAACCAAACTATTATTCTCTATCTTGAAAAAGCTGACCATGAGATGATGCCTTCCCTGTATCGCCTCTTCATCATTGATGTTGACCAGTACACCAAAGTGCTTGTAGCCGGCTTGTCCATTCTCGAACATTTTTATCTTGGTGCCGTTTCTGAACATCCAAAAAGAATGATTTCCAGTGGAATCAGCGACCTGCAAGTTATCTTCGTCAATTTCCCAATTAAGATATTGTTTGATATCAGACTTTGGTTTGAGTTTTTCGTCATTACTAAACCATTGTATTGCCGGAAGTGGAAGGTGAAGACCTTCCGGCTGGGGAGGCTGACCTGCAGCAATGGAATGCATGATCTCTGTCATTGATGGAAGCCCCATCAAATGCCATACATCATGGATATCCTTTTTAAGTATAAGAAGCCCTTTGGATACACCATCCGCGTAAGTTGACTTTAAGCGGACTAGTATGTCCTTGTTACCATCTTTGTCGAGGTCTTCAATGTTTACTGAAGAAGCCACAACCTCGTCGTCCCCTGCGTCTGGGATGATTGCCCAATACCCAATATCGTAGAATCCAGGTCTGCCAACCACCTTATCTATCAAACTCTGTCCAGAGGGCTCGAAGACCATCAGGAAACGGCTAAGGGCACCATTTGTGCTCACAGCTCTTCCGTAGACTACAACGGAGTTTGAGGTGCTTAGATCGAGAGACTCGCTAGCCACTGAGTCAAACGCCACTGAGTCCAAATGTGTGGCAAGCTGCTGCTGGATGCACTCCCGAGCCATTTCAACTAATTTTTCGCGAACATCAGCAGATCGTATTGGCTGTGAAGTGAAATGGAAAAGCCCTACTGTAGCCGCTATGCCTATTATTCCCGAAATAACGGTACTTAGAACCTGCTCCTTTACCACTTTCACAACTTTCATCAATAGCTTCTTCAACTTCACTTCAGGCACCTAAATACTATTAAACTTGTCATGGGAAAATCCGATTATTATTGTAGAGAACAACAAAAACTGGCCTCGATTTTAGAGTTTTTCCAGTATCTATTTTCCGACTCGTTCGGCGGTAATCCACCGTTATATTCATGAGGCCGGGGTGCACTATAATATTCAACTATATACTCTGTTTGTAGTGGCACATTAAATTTGGTGACAGATATGCATCACGTCCGCTCCTAGCACAGAGCGGACAGTCAGATTAGGTTTTACTCTGTGCCATAGATGAGTAATCTCACACCAGAGCTAATACGATTTATTGCGGCATTTCTGGCCATTCTATATCCGGAGCATTTTCCGGCTGAACGCGATTCAGTAGCACACGGTATTTTTTCCAGTGTGTCAGGCTTAACTTTTCTTCCTCGGTAGCCATATCTAAATCGACAGCATCCTGCAGCGTGGCAATAATTTCACCTGCATATGCAATCAGCTCTTTCTTCTGAGAGTCAGCCGCTCTGACAAGCGCATCACGCTCTGCATTCTCATCATTCACCCACGCATTTCCGTTCCATTTCTGATAATCCCCATCCGGGGAAATGGCTGTCACGTCTGGAGGTAATGCGCCAAGTTCAGAAATATAAATGGCTGCTCCCGTTTTCGTTTCGTAGACGGTCTTTCCGCGATGGTCTTCCATCAGTTCCCATTTCATTTCAGCTGCATTGAAAACGGCAGCAAAACCCGCCGGAATATCAGGCGGTGCAATATCTGTACTGTTTGCAGGCAGACCTGTATGCGGCGGAATATATGCGTCACTTTCACCAATAAATTCATTGGTTCCATCAAGTAAATTGAAAACGCGGATAGTTTGTGCTTCTGCACTCATTCTGAAAGCCATTATGCAAGCCTCACAATATAGTTAAATGCGATGTTTTTGACGGTGTTTTCGGTATTACCCGTAGCATTTACCGTGATGGTGTGTCCGTGCGCACCCAGGGCCACAGTGTGTGCATGGGCACCAATACCTACAGTGTGGTTATGCTGACCAATATCCACCGTATGGGCGTGCGCTCCGGCGGTGCTGGACACCTGATTGTTTCCTGAAGCCTGTACACGCTGTTTTCCACCGACAGAGTCGCCGCCATAAACACCACCGACAGTGTGCGTATGATTGCCCGTACTGTTCGTTGATTTTGTGCCGTGGTTAAATGTACTGACCGTCTTCGTGCCGTAATCAAATGAACTGGTCGTTTTCGTTCCTAAGTCCGTATTTGACGCACTGGCGCTGTGAGTATGCGATTTAATCCCGTCCTGTTCCTGTGACAATACGGCACGCCCACTGGCGGGTTTGCCCTTGATTGTCCAGCCGCGCATATCTGGAATAACACCAGAAGGATAGGCTATAGCCAGTTTCGGATATGCTGCCTTATCAAACGTCTGCCCCTGCATAATTGCATAGCCCGCAGGTGGTGTATCTGATGGCCACGGCAGCGGAACACCAGGCGGAAATGCTTCAATATTTGCCGAGCCGTCAAATTTTACGCCGTTAATTGTCCTTGCCGTTTTCAGCTTTGTTGCTGTAGCCGCATTGCCGGACAGTTCACCAGAAAGGCCTGCACTGAATGTCTGTTTTGCCTCCCATGTCTGGGCTTCGTCGATAATTGGTAGCCGACGAATATTGAAGCTACGCTCCCCAGGATTTCCATATAAGCGGACTGTAAAAAAACGATAGTTGGTTTTGTTTGAAGTGCTGCGCCATACCTGCATTGAACGGGCGACACCTCCGCCTTCACTGGGGCCAACAGTGATATTTATCAGGTTAGTATCAATGACGCCCCATTCCATCCCATCGGGAATATTGGTCATATCTGAAAGCCTGACAGTTATCATGCTGCCCGGTATAAAGTCGTAGGTCTGCCAGTCCAGACTGGATAACCTGTCGGTAACACCGCCGACACCTAATTTAGTGAGTAATGATTTTGAGTTGTATACTTCCGCCCATTCCCCCCAGTCAGTTTCACCGCTGGCGCGGGTTCGCTGAAATGTCCGGTTTTTATAGGCATCCGTTGCTGAAACAGTCGTGTATGTCTGGATATACGATTCAATATCACAACGTTTTTTCACTTCAACTATTGAGCCAACAGCAAGATCTTTAGAGTCGGTGACAGGTGCATTTGTGGCCTGTTTCGTAACGCTATAAATACCAGGCTTTAAAAGGTCATCAAGATCCCCTGAATAAGTCCATCCCGTGGACTGATACCCAACAGCAATCCAGTCCTCCCATTGTGGATTTTCTGCATCCCATGAGGCAGTCAGTCCACGAATGTACATAGTCCCACTACGGGTGGTGTAACGTTGCATCCTCCCATACAGACCGCCTTCAAAGACTTCCAGAATACCCTGCCCAAAACTCCCTTCCTCCGGGAAATGACGGTCAAATGAGGCTATTGATGTACTGCTATTGCGCCATATTCCCAGGTGTTCCGCACCACCTAAAGAATTCAGGTCAATTGGCGTGCTTAATGGGCGAGTCCCGCTTGTAATAACTCTCCATGCACTCCATACAGGACTGACAGGGTTCCATTCTGCATCAAGCATCCGAATGTAAATATTACCGGTTCGGGTAGTGTAGCGTTGTGTGCAGTGAAAGCGACCAGCATTGAATACTTCCAGAACCCCATTGCCTTTATCTTCAGGGTAACCAGACTCTGGTTTTGCAGTGGATTGTGACGGGCATGACCACGTTCCAAGATATTTTTCTTCTGGGCCATAGGAGTCAAGATTGTCAGTGGTTGGAATCATTCCATTGTGTTTCATAAACGTCAGGCTGGTAACGCCAACATTGTCCAGAAAAGCGCCCTTATCTGGAATATCACCACCGTTCTGGTCTTTCTGCAGACGTTTCTCAGCATTGTCATAGGCTGCTTTTACTGCCTTTGGCGTTGCTGCCAGCTTTTCACTGGTGCTGTTTGTTGCACTGCTTAACTGGGTAAAACCTTTTTCTGTCAGCGTGGCGTCAGGATGGCGGCGGGACTGCTCATGCTCTGCGATTTTGTCATCGACGTAATCCTGTGTCGCCATCACTGTGCTGGCATCAATACTCAGCTCAACGGACGCCACGTTACTGACAATAATGACCATGCGGCAGGTCTGCGCACGTCCGGAGCCTTCAGCCAGTTCAGGCTTATAGCTTTCTGCCATGTTAGCGACCGCAATCAGTGTTCCGACATCGTCATACAGACCAAGCTCACGCATCCAGAAACCGCCCACTTCGGGCGGTACAACCAGTTCAGCCACGATATAGTTTTTATTCTTATTATCCACGCTGACTTTATTCAGAGCGTGACGCCAGACCTCATGCACCAGCTTCGTCTGACCGGCATCCGGCACCGGCAATTTGCCATTTCCGTCACCCACGGCCATTGCAGACAGGGTTACTTTTTTCCCGCCGGGGACAGTGGCGGCAGCCAGCTTTGCGGCTCCGGCAGTAGTGATAACGGTTTTAAATTTCGTGCTCATTGTTTCTCACTTATCCGGGATAAACAGTAATAACATCACCATCACAGACCACACCGCCTGTATACAGATAGCCGGGAATGTCCTGGATAATGTTCAGACCGATAAGGTGGCGACTTGCGGGTTTGGCATCGGCAATCAGCCGTTCCATTTCCAGATACATTTCCTCTGTGATACCGCTTTCCAGTACGCCGATATCAAGCCGGAAAGTGCCGGGCGGGTCGTTTGTCTCCCACCATTCCTTTACGTTAATGAGATAGCCGAGCGGCTCCACCACGCGTCGGATTGCGCCTATAGTGCCCTTATGACAGTGAATGAAATAGGCATCGCGGATAACGGCGCGTTTTGTCGCTTCCGGCCACTTTTCATCCCACCTGTCGACCGAAAACGCCCACGCCAGCCACGGCAGCAGATTTGCCGGGCAGGTGTCCGGATTCCACAGCTCACGAATACTGACCGGCGTTTTTTCAATTTCCGCACAGGCTTTTGCGGCGGCGACCTCAAGCGGTGATGAGCCGGTCGGCAGCAGTCGCGAATCACTCATCCGAGCCTCCGGTCACGACGTTGTATTCGGTACAGAAAGACGCCTGCGTACTGTTGAGCACGATGTCGGCCAGCGGAGCAGTCAGTTCGACACGCTGCACGCCTTCCACATGCAAAGCGGCATAAATGGCAGACAGACGGATGTCACGCCCCAGCCGGTGCTGTGCCGTGATATACGCTTCCAGTTTTTTCACAGCAGCAGCGCGAATGGGTTCGCTTTCGGGACCAGGGTAAAGGTAAAGCGTGGCGTTTATCTGGTATTCAACGATGGCGGCAGACTGCACGGTCACGCGGTCGGCCACCGGCCTGACGTCCTCGCCATTAAGAGCGTTACGCACCACCGCCAGCAGGTCTTCGGATGCGACACCGTTATTTTCACGTGACAGCACAGAGATGGTGACGCAGGCCGGAGACGGACTGGTGACAGAGATATCCGCGACACGCCCGTCGGCACTGCGGCCATGATACTGATAGGCACCCACCGACCCGGCGACGCTTAAGCCCTCAAACGCCTGCTGAATACGCAGACGATAATCGGTGTCAGACTCCATCACTGCCGGTGTCGGCGGGATAGTCGAATCATCTGCCGGGGTGATAATCAGGCGCGTGGTGTTGTAATTGGCACCAATCACATCAAGGTCATTACCGGCGGCACAGGCCAGCATCACCGCCCGTGCGGCCTCATTCACACGCTGACGCCAGATAAGCTCGCGATAAGCATTTTCCTCCAGCAGTTTGACGAGAGGCTCGGATTCCAGCGTCAGGGTACGGGCGACCGCCTCCTGCTGGTCTTCCGGGTAAAGGGAAATCAGTGTCGCCTTGCGTTCGGCAAGAATGGTTTCAAAGTCCAGCTCCTCAACCACATCCGGTGCGGGTAGCTGGTTCAGGTCGATAATCGGCATGGTTTCAACTCACAGGGATGGTTAACGAAAGTGGCTGGCCGGTGTCGTTATGCTGGCCGGTTAACGTGACCGTCATTCGCCCGTCAAAGCTGCGCGCCGTGGTGACGGATGCCAGGGTGACGCGGGGTTCCCATTTCAGCACCGCCATGTAACAGGCGACCTTAATCTGCAACTCAAGCGCCGGGGTCTGCGGCTGGTCAATCATTGACGCCAGCAACGAGCCGTAATCACGACGCATCACCCGTGAGCCGACCGGCGTGCGCAGGATATCGCCGATACTCTGGCTGATATGCTCAAGGTCAGTGACAGTCTGGCCATCACTGCGATTCATTCCGAGATAACGTGCTGTCATTTTGTCCCCTGTGTCCAGTTGTCTCCTGACTTAACACCACCGTGACCGTGGTCATCCACCTGAACGCCGTTAGACGTGAATTTCCCGTCGGTATGCTCGATGTTGCCGTGCATCTTCCCGCCCTTCTGCACTTCCAGCGTGCCGGTAGTCAGCTTGTTAGTGCAGACCACTTCCGGTGTGTCCAGGGTGACGCGGGTTGATGCTTTCACCGTGACCACCGGCACCGTGGCAGTAACAGAATCAGAAGCCGTCACGCTGGCCGTTTTAATTCCGCTTACCGTAAGTGCACTGGTTTCGGGTTCATATTCAATCACCGCCCCGTCAGGGAAACGGATATGCAGGGCATCCGCCGACGCAGACGGCGCGGGGTTATCGCCGGAATAAATCCCCGGCAGAACGAACGCCGTGTCGAGTTCACCGCCCACGGCCAGAATCAGCACCTGTTCCCCCACGGAAGGTGCCCACCATGTGCGCGAACGCCCGGCGCGATGGGTCAGCCACTGAAGCCAGTCAGTGCACATGCCGCCGGTCTGCACACGGCAGCGACCGGCGTTAAGGTCGGTTTCGACGATAATGCCGGTGCGGATCATGTTGCGCAGTGCGCGCGCGAGTTCCTGAATATTTGCGAGAGTGTTCATAACGGGAAGGATGCCGCCGGGTCATACCGGCGGCAATGTGACGATGAGGTGTCGGGAATGGCACAACTAACGGTCGAGGTGAGCCAGAATAATCTCTTCAATCATCTGCACATCCTCACCGGTAAAGCCGAGCAGAGGACGAGCCGGATAATCAATTTTCTTACCGTCTTTCCGGTTTTCTTCCGACAGACCGAACTGATGCACGCTGGCTATTTTCGGTGACTTCCCGCCGTAAAATTCCATTGATGCCTGTTCCGGGCTGGCGCGGATATGCAAAAAACGACTGGTGATAAGTTTCGCAAACATTTTTCGCTTAACACGACCAGTCTTTTTTCTGGCGCTCTGCTGCTGGCGTGGCGCGTAGGGTGTGCCGTCCGGAGCTTTCTGTGCCATCACCCGACGCTGCTGACTCTGCCGCAGGCGTTTCGCCAGTTCGGCACTCAGTCGCCGACGCCCTGACGGTGACAGCGATTCAATCAGTCCGGTCAGCCGGTCTTCAAAACGCTTAAACTCATTCATCCCACTTGCTCACCAGTTCGCCATTGATATAAAGCTCCATCGGGCGGGTGACCGGTTCTGGCGGCGGAGGTTCCGGGATATTCTTCACATGCAGCGCGCCGTCCACCTCTCTGACCAGCGTGCGCTCGGTCAGCATCAGGCTGATGCTGATATCAAAGCTGCTGTCATTGTTGATGTCTGCATAAAACGTGAAGCCCTTTTTCTGGCCTTCGTCGGTGGTCATGATGTCGGGCTGATTTTCCCGCAGCCACGCCAGCACCGGCACAATGAGCAGGTCAAAATCACCGGTAAAGTCGGTCACAATGACATTGAGCGTGTAACGCTTTTCGAACGACAGCGACGTCGCCAGTGTGGAGGCAATACTCCCGTTATCAACGAATATCCGCAGCATCTCGGGACTGGTTTTCAGTACCGTGACGGCATCAGTCAACGCCCTGCGCAGGCTGTCGGGTTTGAGCATCGTTTTCGTCCTGACAGTGTTTAATCATTTTTACCTGGCTGGCACAGCGTGCCAGCGCGTTCTCAAGCTGCCGGATATCGGCACTTAAATCACCGTTCTTCTGCGGGTCACTGCCCGGCATCGGGCAAAGACTCACTTTCGGGCAGGCGTTGTGGACAATCACTGGCGTCGGTGCAGGCCGGGCGCTGGTGCAACCGGCGCACAGCATCAGGCAGGCCAGTGCCGTACCAGCGGCGAAAATCTTCGTTTTCATTGAGTAACCTCGTGATGGTTTTCTCGCGCTGTACTTCACGCTTCGCGGCGTTCTCCAGTTCCTGACGCAGTGCCACCTGCGCCAGCTCGTTTTTGTCTGCCCTGGTGAACGCAACATGAAGCTGATTTTTCAGCATGGTGATGGTCGTCTGCTGACCGCTGGCGACGTTGTTCGCCCTGTCCAGCGAGGCGCGCAGGCTGGCGTTTTCATGCTTCGCCAGAAACAGACCGGCCACCGCCAGTGATAACAACACAACCAGCACAATCATCAGCTTTGACATGATTCCCGCCCCTCAAAACGCTGACGGCAGGCCGTACGTATCAGCCGGAAGAACACCGACGCCACGAAGTAAATCAACGCGGTAAAAATCCACCCGGCAGCGACCAGCGAGATAAACGTCGCCACCATCACCACCAGAGCCGCCGCCCGTCTGCACCACGGCACCGGCTGCAAAAACAGCGACGTGACAATCTTCACGGCCAGCGATTCCGGTGGCAGCGCCCGCCCGTAGCGTTCCAGTACATACTCCGTGGCATACACGCCGACACCACCGGCAACCACACAGATAACCGTCGCCAGAATCGCCCAGGTGGCGACAAAACTGACGGCCACGCTCTGCGGGTAAATCAGGGACAGTGCCAGCATCAGCGCCAGCGACACGTTCAGCATCAGTGAAAGGAATAATTTCTTCATGGTGTTTACTCCGTTTAAGCCGGTACGCCGCCAGCGGTACGCCAGACGGTGACCAGTTTTTCCAGTGAATGCTCACGCTGACCGTAACCGGCACCCGGCAGGGACGCCCAGATATTGCGACAGCGTGAAATGGCGCGCTCAATGCGTCCCGCCCGGATGTCATCCAGTGCACCGCGTTCGCGGATCAACTGAATGGCGAGTCTGTCCTGTGACAACGGACTGAAATCCGGCAGGGCAAGCTGTTTGCGGTAGTGCGGCCAGAACAGGTAAAGCTGCTGATAGCGACCGGAGGCCGTGGACTTTTCACCGCGACGGTTAAACACCTTCGCCGGTCGGCCATGCGCGAACGGGTGGTCACTGTAGTCGGTGAAGATTTCCGGCTTTCCGTCCAGTCCGGTGACTATCACGTCATAGCCCCGTTTTTTCGTCAGCGGATGATTCGCCGTCCCTTCGGACACCGCCAGCATGTCGAGAAAGGCGGCGATATTCTGGTGCGTGTTAATTACCGGCATTACGGTTTCCCCCTGCCCTTAAAGCGGCGCTGAATGGCAATCTCAATCACCTGATAACCGGCGATACCCAGCATGGAGCCGATGCCGCACACCGCAGGCAGTGACAGGTCAGGAAACTGCACCAGAACAACACCGGCAACCATTGAGACAAAACCACCGAGCAACATGCGCCCGATAAACAGACGCGGGGTGATGGGTTCACCACCGGCAAGCACCTTGCCGACAACAATCAGCACTCCAATCATGAAAAGCGACAGGACGCTTTTTTCTTCTGCTGTCATGCGTTACTCCCACAGATTGACAGTTTCAGCCACGGGCGCGGTCTGAACGTCAGGCAGTTCGACGGCGGTGCCGTGTGGCAGCACCGCACCCAGTTCAGCCAGTCCCGGATTTGCGGCGAGCACGGTCTCAACCACGCCCTCAGTGCGCCCGTAATACCGGACACAAATGGCGTCGAGCGTGTCGCCCTGTAGCGCAAAGGTCTTCATCAGATTTGACTCACGATGCAGCGCGGCTTGTCCTGGATACGCGCCACCGCCCAGCGCATATCCCGCCACAGTTCATCAATGGTGCTGTCAATGCTGTCAGCCTTCTTGTCGCCTTTCGCACTGGCATCCACGCCGCGATAACGCTCATAAAGCGACGCGGTCGCCATCGCACACACGGCACGCTCGTAGTAAAAAACTTTGATGCTTTCACCGTCGATGTCGTCCGCCGGAACGTCCGCCAGACGCGTAAAACCGGCGGCAATTTTCTGTTCGCGGTACTCGTACAGCTCCGCATTCGTCTCCGCCATGCCTGACTTGATGGCCTCACGCAGACGGGCGGGGGCGACGGTCTGCTCAAGGCGCATACGTTCCCGGACGCGCTTCGGGTCGATATCGGGAAAAAAGAACGTGTTTTTAATCACCGGCTCGTCGCCTGCCGGTTGCGGGATGACCACCGTACCCTCACCGGACACGGGAGCCTCCTTTCGCGGAATAATCAGCGTCATCATGACTACCTCTGAAAAGTCGGGCGGTGGACGCCGGTGCAGTGTCAGGTGATTCACCCTCACTGACCGGCGTGCCGCCCTGGCGCGGGGCGCATTCGGTTGTTAACTGGCTTTCTTTTTCGGGCGTCCACGTTTTGCCGGTGTCACGCTCCGGGTCTTACGCGGGGCGCGGGTGGCCGCTTTTGGCTGCGGCTCCGGCTTCGGTTTCAGCTCCCGCTCCAGTCGTTCAATCTCTTTTTTGACGCCTGCCTGACAGTCAAGCTGTGTCGCACGTTGCAGGTGAGCCAGCGCACCGGCGGCATCACCAGCGTCACGCAGAAACAGACCGGTGATTTTGTGCAGCTTTGCGCGCACTTCATCAGGCATGTCAGCTGTGGCGGTCAGCTCAAGGGTGTCCGTCAGCAGGCGGGGCTCCACAGACTCACCGGCAGCGTGAGCGCGCATGGCCGCGAGCGCCACCTCCTCGGTGAACATGTACGGCGGGGTGCGGCGGTGTTTACCCGGCATGGTCAGACCGTACTTCAGGGCATAACGGGCAATCTCCAGCGCACCGGCAATATCGCCGGTATCCAGACGCCACAGCATGACCGTCATCAGAATGTCATCCTGTGCACCTTTGCCCTGCTCCAGCACGCCGTTCACCCACGGCAACCAGAACGGCAGCAGTTCGCGTTTTTTCGCGGCCTTCAGCTCTTTTGAATAAATCGCTTTCAGTGTGCGCTGGTCTGCGGCCAGCTTGACCAGCATCTGCTCATAGACAGTTGCATGTCGCAGCGGGGCGGCTTCCCGCTGCGCGGTCATCGCTGCCGAGACCCGCATCATGTGGCGCTGTGCGGGACTCGTCATCGGTTACGCTCCCGGCTCTGCGGTCGCCTTAGCCGGTGTGGAGAAATCACCGACCTTAATTTTTTCCACCAGACAACCGGCGGCGTAGTCTTCCACCACGTAATCAATGTTCATTGACTCGTAGTTCTCCACGCGGTCGAGTTTCGGGTTTTCCTCAATCACGCGGCGATGGCTGTCATCCATGTAGTAGATGGACAGGTTTTCCAGCTTCGTGATGAGCATCGCATCTGCCGGGAAGTACGGGACGCGCACCGCCGGCAGGTTACCGATGCGTTTCTGGCTGATGATGACGTCAGCGGCCAGCATTTCGCTGTTATCCTGCTCCTTGTTAACGATGGGGAAATACTTGTCCGCCAGTAGCTGACGTCCCACAATCACCACAAGGTCAGGGTCTTCCTGATACCACGGCTCAATCAGGTTGTTGGTCGCATCCATCACCAGTGCATCGAGGCTGGCATAATCACCGCCCTTACCCACGCGGATAACCTCAGAGGTGGTATGGCCTTCCTCGTCAGTGACCTTGCTCATCACGCGCGCCGGAGCTTCATTGCGGTATTTCTGCAGCCAGCCGACCGCCACATCCTGCAACATCGGATTGCTGCTGCGGTCAGAGGTTTCGGCACGCTTCACGCCGTTAAAACCGGCCATGATGAAATCAAGGGACTGGCGTTTGATAATGGCGTTACGGACACGGAGCTGGAAATCCTGATAACGCGCCCACAGGTCAAGCGTTTTGTAGCGGATATAAAAATCGAAGTTAATCTGGTCGCATTCGTACTTGTTTGACGCCAGCTTCGAGAAGTCCTTCGGCTGACGCTCGGTGCCACCGGCGGTGTCGGTGGTGCTGGCGATGGAGCCGGTGACACCGATGCCAATTTTTTCCCCTTTCATTTCGCTGACCGGCACAATGTTGATGCGGGTCAGAAAGTCAGAGGACTCCTGCATGGTGTTCATCAGGGTCTGGGTGACCGACGGTTCAACGGTGAATTTTTTCGACACATCACCGGCGTCGATGCCGTTCAGTTCGGCAACACGGGACAGGTAGGCATTAAATTTAAAGCGGGTTTCCTGGCGCATAGTTTTTCCTGAAATTAAGGGTTAATCGTGAAGGTTTTCCCGGACTGACTGACGCCGGTCAGCAGTTCGTCATCAGGGCGTCACCGCCACCACCGGTGGCCTTGCTGCGGCGCTGCTGGGTCAGACTTTCGGTGTGGTCGAGACTGTTTTTCAGGCGGGTGAATGCCTGGCTGGTTTCATCCGCCCTGTCAGTCACCTCCTGCTTAAGTGCGGAAAAGGCGGTTTCCACCTCAGCGAGGCGCTGCTCAGTGGCGCTCAGTTTTTCCTGCACATGTTCAGCAACAGCGGTCACCGCTTCATGCACGTCATTCAGACGGGCGTCATCGCTGGCCTGTTTGCGGCCAAAAATGGATTTCACCTTTTCGGTCAGGGCGGTGAACACGGTTTCAGGCAGGTCTTCAAATTCCAGCTCAACGGGCGTTGCCACTGAAATCAGGTTTTCAGGGCTTAATTTGAAGCGGTTCAGGGGGTTGTGTTTTGCCGTGCGGCAGCATTCCAGGTATTCCGTGCCGAGGCTTGCCGGGTCATCGGTGACGGCCAGCCCCACCAGATAACATTTGCCGGTGTTGGCAAAGTTCGGCTGAATTTCCATTGAGGTGTAGACCTTCTGCGCGGCCTTGTTCATCGCGATAAGGTCATCGGTCGGGGTGATTTTCGCAAACAGCGCCCATTTGCCTTTCAGCGCCGAATCGTCGTCAATCTTTTCCGCCTTCAGTTCGGCCACATCGCCATAACGCTTAAAAATACCGTCAGGCAGGATGCCGCGCAGATGTTCCAGGTTAATGCGGCAACCATAGACACGCGGGTCAAAGGTTTCGGCCATTTCCTGAATATCCTGCGCACTGATGACACGCCCGTCACAGGTGTCACCCTCAACGCCGATACGAAAGAATTTTGAGACTTTTTTTGCCATTGTCAGGAGTCCTGAATAGTGATTAGAGGAGTCACATGTCGGCATCAGTTTCCCGACGATGCGCATCCTCCGCCATCAGTCCCGGATGGCTTATCACTGACACAACAGCACCTTAGCGAATCGCGGGGCGCGACTCAGTAGCCTTGCCGTGTATTCATCACGGCGAGGTATTCATGACCATCACCACAGACACCACTCTTTTACACGACCCGCGTCGTCAGGCGGCGCTGCTGTACTGGCAGGGGTTTTCCGTGCCGCAGATTGCCGCCATGTTGCAGATGAAACGCCCGACGGTGCAGAGCTGGAAACAGCGCGACGGCTGGGACAGCGTTGCCCCCATCAGCCGTGTCGAAATGAGTCTGGAAGCGCGGCTGACCCAGCTCATCATCAAACCGCAGAAAACCGGTGGTGACTTCAAGGAAATTGACCTGCTGGGACGCCAGATTGAACGACTGGCACGGGTAAACCGTTACAGCCAGACCGGCAACGAGGCAGACCTTAATCCGAACGTCGCTAACCGCAACAAAGGCGGGCGTCGCAAACCGAAAAAGAATTTTTTCAGTGACGAGGCCATCGAAAAGCTGGAGCAGATTTTCTTTGAGCAGTCTTTCGACTATCAGTTGCACTGGTATCGCGCCGGGCTTGAGCACCGCATTCGCGATATCCTGAAATCCCGCCAGATTGGCGCGACGTTTTATTTTTCCCGCGAGGCGCTGCTGCGCGCCCTGAAAACCGGTCATAACCAGATTTTTCTGTCGGCCAGTAAAACGCAGGCGTATGTGTTCCGTGAATACATCATCGCCTTTGCCCGTCTGGTTGACGTTGACCTGACCGGTGACCCGATTGTCCTGGGCAATAACGGCGCAAAACTGATTTTTCTCGGCACCAACTCCAACACCGCGCAGAGCCATAACGGCGACCTGTACGTCGACGAGATTTTCTGGATCCCGAATTTTCAGGTACTGCGTAAGGTGGCATCAGGTATGGCCTCACAGAGTCACCTGCGCTCGACCTATTTCTCCACCCCGTCCACGCTGGCGCACGACGCCTACCCGTTCTGGTCGGGTGAACTGTTTAACCGGGGACGCGCCAGCGCCGCCGAACGCGTGGAAATCGACGTCAGTCATAACGCCCTTGCCGGTGGGCTTCTCTGTGCGGACGGCCAGTGGCGGCAGATTGTCACCATTGAGGACGCCCTGAAAGGTGGCTGCACGCTGTTCGACATTGAGCAGCTTAAACGCGAAAACAGCGCCGACGATTTTAAAAACCTGTTCATGTGTGAATTTGTTGACGACAAGGCGTCGGTGTTCCCGTTCGAGGAGCTGCAACGCTGCATGGTCGACACGCTGGAAGAATGGGAAGACTATGCGCCGTTTGCCGCCAATCCGTTCGGCTCCCGCCCGGTATGGATTGGTTACGACCCGTCACACCGTGGCGACAGCGCCGGATGCGTGGTACTGGCACCGCCGGTGGTGGCCGGTGGCAAATTCAGAATACTTGAGCGTCACCAGTGGAAAGGCATGGACTTTGCCACCCAGGCGGAATCCATCCGCAAACTCACCGAAAAATACAACGTCGAATACATCGGTATTGATGCCACCGGCCTCGGTGTCGGCGTGTTCCAGCTTGTGCGCTCGTTCTATCCCGCCGCGCGCGATATCCGCTACACGCCGGAAATGAAAACCGCAATGGTGCTCAAGGCAAAAGACGTTATCCGCCGTGGCTGTCTGGAATATGACGTCAGCGCCACCGACATCACCAGCTCGTTTATGGCTATCCGCAAGACCATGACCAGCAGCGGACGCAGCGCCACCTATGAGGCCAGCCGCAGCGAGGAAGCCAGCCACGCCGACCTCGCCTGGGCGACCATGCACGCCCTGTTAAATGAGCCTCTCACCGCCGGTATCAGCACCCCGCTGACATCCACCATTCTGGAGTTTTACTGATGAGCAAGAAAAAAGGGAAAACACCGCAACCTGCGGCAAAAACAATCACCGCCAGCGCCCCGAAAATGGAGGCATTCACCTTTGGTGAGCCGGTGCCGGTACTCGACCGCCGTGACATTCTGGATTACGTCGAGTGCATCAGTAACGGCAGATGGTATGAGCCGCCGGTCAGCTTTACCGGTCTGGCAAAAAGCCTGCGTGCTGCCGTGCATCACAGCTCCCCGATTTACGTCAAACGTAATATTCTGGCCTCGACATTTATCCCGCATCCGTGGCTGTCCCAGCAGGATTTCAGCCGCTTTGTGCTGGATTTTCTGGTGTTCGGTAATGCGTTTCTGGAAAAGCGTTACAGCACCACCGGTAAGGTCATCAGACTGGAAACCTCACCGGCAAAATATACCCGCCGTGGCGTGGAAGAGGATGTTTACTGGTGGGTGCCTTCCTTCAACGAGCCGACACCTTTCACGCCCGGCTCCGTGTTTCACCTGCTGGAGCCGGATATTAATCAGGAGCTGTACGGCCTGCCGGAATACCTCAGCGCCCTTAACTCTGCCTGGCTGAATGAGTCGGCCACGCTGTTCCGCCGAAAGTATTACGAAAACGGCGCACATGCCGGATACATCATGTACGTCACCGATGCCGTGCAGGATCGCAACGATATCGAAATGCTCCGCGAAAACATGGTTAAATCGAAAGGCCGCAACAACTTTAAAAATCTGTTTCTCTATGCCCCACAGGGGAAAGCTGACGGCATTAAAATTATCCCGCTCAGTGAAGTGGCAACGAAGGACGATTTTTTTAATATCAAAAAAGCCAGTGCCGCAGACCTGCTGGACGCGCACCGCATCCCCTTTCAGTTGATGGGCGGCAAGCCGGAGAACGTCGGGTCGCTGGGTGATATTGAGAAAGTGGCAAAGGTCTTTGTCCGCAATGAGCTTATCCCGCTACAGGACAGGATTCGGGAAATAAACGGCTGGCTCGGCCAGGAGGTCATCCGCTTTAAAAACTACTCACTGGACACTGACAACGGCTGAACATCGCCGCCTGCGGGCGGCTTTTTTACCCCCCGTCATCACGCCCTCACACGCTCACCACCGCACAAAACATCCCGCAGACACACCAACACCCCGGCGCACAATCTAAACGCCATCACGACGCGCTCAGACGCTGAAAAAATAAAATCAGCACCACCGCCAGCGCGCAGTGCTTTCCCCGCCTCGCCCGCCCACTTCATGGGTCGGTTTTAATGCAGGTGCATGCCCGCTACAAATACTAACGAACAGAGCAATATTGGTTAGAGAGGACATAAAAAAACAAATGCGACATCATGCACAAAAAAGCATGATGTCGTCAATTCTACGCTACACGGCTTTCCAACATTTTCGCTTTAGCCTCAAGCTGAGTAGCCAACGTATGAAAATGCCTAAAGCTTGGTATATGTCCATCCTCAGCATAAGCTCTGGATATAAGCTGTTGCAAATATGAAGGCTCCATCAATGCTGCTGGATTTTTTTTCGTATACATTGCATTTCTTAAAGCAAGCATACTTTTTAAATAACTCTCGTGATACTTAGCAATTGATCCGTCATAGGCAAGAGGCTTTCCCATACCCTCTGGATCATTGGATGACACATCATAGTGCTCATAATAGTCCAAAAAAGATTCAGTCAACTTATTTGGCGAAATAATGACTCGATTCCCTAGCCCCCACGTTTCTATGCACGGATTTTGAACTATTATATTTACTTCACAATGAGATATATCTATACCAGAAGAATCAATCTTATTTCTAACAAGCTCTCTCCTTGCCTCAACATCCTCTCCTTCAGAGTCTAGCACAACCCAAAAATCGGTAAATTTAGGGTTATCATGTATATCTTTAATTGCATTAATAAGCGTCACATCAATCATACGAGGATATCCCTCGCCGCTTATAAAATAATAGTTGTTTTTATCTATTGCAGACAAACACTCAACTTGCTTTAAAGATGGAGATAGAACGCCTATCCATGCCGGATAGATTCTTCGCTCTGTTTGTCGCCCCTCAGCCAAAATATACAAATTCATCTATCCGCACCATCAAAATAAACGCTTAAATTTATTAATTTAGTAAACGCCTCATGATTGGATTCTTTTAAATTAAAAAAATCCGCAGAATAGTTATCAACAACCCCGGCCTTCCTTGAAATAATTTTCCAGTTATCAAGCGGTATGTTATTTATAATATAAGGATGATGACTCGTCAAAATAAACTGAACATCATTACCATGATGTAGTAGCACATCTGTTATATCATTAATACAGTTAACACCAAAGCCATTCTCGAACTCATCAATTAAGAACACAGTTCCCGTCGGGCTAAGATGCAGATATGCCAGTTGGACAAATGTTTTCAACATCCCGGTAGACATTGAATTGTGCGAAATCCACTCATCAATCCCTCTTTCCTTAACCTTGAGTGCATATACAGAATGAACAAAGAAAGGAATCCCTCTTGTATCAACCTTAACCACCTTTATATCTTCAATATATGGAAAAATCTCCACAAATGAATTTTTAATTTGATGAAAGTAGACTGGTTGTTTTTCTTGACACAAATACAACTTAGCACTCAAAGAGAATGACTTCTCTCTGATATCATTGATGCTAAGCTCTTCATCCTCTGAAGCATCTTTATTTTTTCTAGGAAACACCTTATGCATTTCATCATCATCAACTTGCACAATTCGTGAAAATGACTTGTGTATAACCGAAATATCATCTTCCTCACGCAAGTGATGAACTATACTAACTGTAGAAGCCAGCTTAACTGTTTTACTGTCATTATAAACGATATCATCGCCACTTCTGGTGATAATAATTGAACCATTGATTTTAACTTCTTCTTTTATAATTTTTGGTTCAACCTTGTCGTCATCATCAAAATGAAACATTCCATAAGTAAAATCATCATAATCCTCCAGCGCCTCAAACTCACCAGACCATTGATAATCATTACCTTCAGCATTAAACTCAACGTTCCAGCAAAACCCACTAACGGAATCACCATGTGCGATAGACTTTATTTTATTGATAGAACGAAGTATTTGTGTTTTCCCTACACCTGAAGCACCAACCAATAAGGTCAGTGATTTGAATTCTATTTTATTAATTTTCAATTTACTGTGAGAGTTATATGTCTCCAGTGATTTTATTCTCATGCTTTTTTCCATTTGCATTTACTAGTTACATGAATTTAATATTATATCACAAAAACCAACAAACAACAACCCTACCTTTCATCTCTTTAAAAATAACATTTATTATAATATTGACAGATTCATTATAATAAATTTATATCCTTATCCACGTTAGAATTATTTTATCGAGGCTTCCTGTAATAAAGTAAATCAATCTTTTTCCAACTAACTTACAGCAGGACTATCTGTATGCCTCCCAGGCTTTTATCTTTGCGTTCAGATGCCATGTTGAGCAAGAACAACTCTTATATGGGGTATTTACAATCGTTCCCACCTGTTCAATCTGCCCGACGGTGCTATTTCATGTGGTTTTAACGGGCTTCCGTTTCCTTGCTGACGATTTGGCGTTCTCAGCCCGTGTTTTAATGCGCCCCTGAGCGCCCTCACGACCTCCGGGTCATTCCATTCGATAACACCGTCATCAACCAGATTAAGCACTGCTGCGGCGTGCTCAGAAGGTGTGGGAGCCGGTAACGAAGCATCACCACCGGAGAGCTTTCCACAGTTATTGACAGGACTCCGAGGCGCGGCGATGCCGCTTTTTAAAGTCAAAGGCTCAACGACCGGAACTTTCGGTACAATGCGCCAGTCCGTCGTTCTGGTGATATGAATATGACGCGCGCCGAGATGCGGCGCGTAAATGCCGACCACTCTCTCGACTTCTTCCTCGTACTCGTTAACGTCATCCGACGGGCTACGGGCGACTCTGACAGTCTGACAATCGCGCGGGACATTTGCCCCACCCTGCGCGCTGATATACAACGCAAAATCACCACTGTCTGCGGCGGCGCGTGCAGCCTCGACGCGCTCGTCAAACTCATCAGCAATGCTGACGCCGCGAGGCAGTTTGCGTAGTTCACGGTAAGCCCCCATTGTCGGCAGGCCAACCGTTTTAAATTGTGGGATACGCCACGTTGACGCCCATGCGGTTACAGCCGCAGCAGTGTCTTTCAGCGGCCTGCCGGTATCGTTATCGAGCTGACCATCCAGTGCATAGCCGTCGATATTTTTTGAGATGTATTTAGCAATATATCCCGCAGCACCGCCCCGGTTAAGATGTTTTGCCTGAAAACGGTTTCGCGCGGCTCCTCTTTCGTCGCCATCCTCTTTGAGCGCATAGCGACGCATGATTTCGATAATCTGGTTACGCTGGCGTGGATTACAAAAAAGCATCATATGCCAGTGCGGCGTTCCGTCGTGGTGTGGCTCGACGACTCGCAAACCGTAGACCTGTAAATCATTATCTTTGAATGCCGTGCGCACCAGGCTCCAGATACGGCAGAGATAACGCTGCGCATCCTTTGGATTAAATGCCTCATCATTCCAGCCGTGATTTAGCTGGACGGTTTTACTTTCGCCTTTTCCGACCTGACGTGTCGGGTGATACTTTGACGGCGCGGTCAGAGTGATAAACATCCCCACATCACCCTCTGCGGCGGCGTAACGCTCAATACCGGCGATGGTGTTCATCAGCTCCATCCGGCGAATTTCAGGATTAGAAATACTGCCCATCACCTTACTGATAAGGTCGATGCGCTCGCCGGTTTCCCTGTTTTCGAGGTCACACGATTTAAGAAATTCCAGATTTGCCTGGCGGCGTGCACGCACATCACGAATGGCATGTTTACTGGCATAAGGAGAACGGTCTTTATTGACCTCCCCGACAGCAATCAGTAACGCCTCATGCCAGCGCATACGCTGGCCTTTAAGCTGATGAGTCCACCACTCATCGTTAAACAGACGGGCAATGGCAGAATATGCCTGCCTCGTGGTCATCTGTCCTTTACGGTATTTTTTCCAGTAAAGCGGGGAAATATTGAAAGCACGTGCAGCGCCAGCAACATGACCATAGAGGTGAGCCTGCGCCTCATCCGTAAACAGCGATTCTTTTTCGCCATGTGCATCCACCCAGGCATCGCTGAGTTCCTCATACATCATGAAAAGCTGCGATGAGATACGGGCGGCAAACTTTTTCAGCTCCTTGTCATTCATTCCCGGCAGGCGCGCATAGTGGTCACGCTCTGCCAGAAACAGCAACGACGCGTCGGTGTTCATTTCATGGCGCTGATTCACACGCTCAATGCGCGGCCATAAACGACGCTGAAAAGTGGATGTGAGGAAATAAAACCCGTGCACCGGGCTTTTATTGCGCCGGATGTAGTCATAGCGTGAAGTAAACAGCGAGCGCAAAAAGTAAGGCAGGCGGTTAATCGTGGATAAAACACCTTGCACCTGACGCATCTCGTCACGTGTAAGGGGTCTTTCGCACCCGACGGCCTCGCGTGGCGCGTTCCATGCATAAGCACCGGTAAACGTCTTACCGGTGCCTGCGGCAAATGCTGACGGAGGGACAAAACGCCCGGAGGCTTTAACGGCCATATGAGCTAAAAGCCTCTGAACAACGCTTGCTGAGTTGCTCAACCTGCGCGTTTAAATCAGCAAAAGACTTTGCGCTTCCGGTAAGAATATCGTGATGCATCAGGCCGGAAACGAGCTGGCTTAATTTCGGGTAATAACCAACCACCGCCAGCCATTCCTGACCGGCGTTTTTACCGCTTTCAGCTCTCTTTTTCTCGTGGAGAATAAACTGAAAGCTGTCACTGGTAACGACATAACGTTCGCCAATTTCAATACGAATACTCATGCCGTTCTCCGGTAATGTTTGTTTTTTGCTTCAAAGACTGACTGGCAGGAAACACAACGCGTGGCTGACGGATAAGCCGCACGACGGGCAGCAGGTATTGGCGCGTCACACTCTTCGCAAACCAGCGCAGAAACACCGCAATGCTTTACCCTTGCCGCGTTAATCTGGCGCTCCAGTAATTCAGCCTGTTGTTCCTGAATAAAATCTACGTTGTCCGGCATTACCAGCTCCTTTTGTCGTTAAGTTTTTTAAATTCATCAGCGCAATAGCTGGCAATTTCTGTCGTTAATTTCGTCAGTTCATCCACGGAGGAGATTTGCTTGTGAAATACAGCGCGTTTAACAAGTAAATTGACCACATCAGACAGGAGATTTAATTCGTTCTGATAAATCGCGATAACAGACTCAGTTATTTCGCGTTTTTCTTTATCAAGACCAAGTTGAATAAGAGATAAATCGCCATTTTTCATAACGGCGATTTTTAAGGCGTTATTCAGTAATACAACTGAACGAGAACAGGACATCAAAGCACCTCCCCGCGAGACAATCCGATATTGTGAAATTTTTCCGACTCCTGACTGAGCAGCTCGACTATCTCCACGCGGGATAACTCCGCCTTTGTGATGTGGCGAATCATGGCGTCAAGATGAGAAGAAAAGCGCGTCGCTGCGTCGGCCTGTGCTTCGGTTCTGGCCTGTTGCAGCAGTAATGCGTATTTACCGCACTGATTTTCAGAAACTGTATGCATGACTTTCTCCAGGCAAAAAGAAGCCCCGCACAATTAAGTGCGTTAAAAACTCTGGTTAATTACTTAATGCAGATATTGCTCTGGTTTTACCGACGTCAGAATTGTCGGTGCATACTCAAACAGGCTGAATAATTCACGTAATGCACGGAATAAAGCATCACGCCAGTAACATGATTCTTCATTAATTCGCCAGTATGGCTGGTTGAATTCTTTTTCAGTCAATCCCGCATGCATAAATAAAGTACGACGCTGACTGACTGTTAAAAAACTAATATATGCATACTCACTTGCACCAACCTGACGGCGTTTTGAGAATGCCCCACGCAATTCATCAATTGCACAAACCAGCCGTTCACGTTCGACGTCGTTCATTTCTTCAAAACGCATCGTTGCGTGACGCTGTTTTAACTGCGCATGAAAGCAAACCGTTAACCGTTCGCGCTCCATCATCTGATTATAATAATCACATGTATCCTGCCAGCGAGGAACGGCAAGATGCTTACCAATTATCCGGCGCATAGCTGCTGGCTGTTTTTCAACGAGATTGAGCGTCATCACTGTCATTTCCATACCCTCCGGCTTTTCAGAAAGGTCAGAGCCTTTTTTAACGGACTCTGTTTTTTGGTGCGGATAATGATTCCCTTACGCCCCTTACCGTGGGTGATGGTGAAGTCAATCGCCCTGGGGCTTTCGTTACGCAGTAACTGAGCAATACAACGAGGCTCATTCATACGGTTCTCCTTAACGTGGTTCACCGAGACCTAACCACATCAACCAGCCGTCACGAATCTCTTTAGGGCGGCTTTCATAAGCCAGTTTTAGTCCGTTATTCCATGCCGGAAGGTATACCCAATATTCACCTGCACGACCTGAAGCTGATTGTGGATCGGTCATATCAATTACAGGCAGCTTTCCTTTATCAATCATCCGACGAACCGCTCCTGTCGATTTTCCTATTAGTTTTGCGAACTCCTGATAAGGAATCGCATCAGTCATGAGTGTTACTTGCTTGCTCATGTCGTCCTCTAGCCCTCATGAATTGCGTTTAATGTCTTATAATGCCTTTTAGTGCCCACATCCAAGCACTAAACAATCTACATCTAAACTAAATACTATTGAGATCTAAACACCATGTCAAACACGATAAGCGAGAAGATAGTCTTAATGCGAAAATCAGAGTATTTGAGCAGACAACAACTTGCTGATTTAACAGGGGTTCCGTATGGCACGCTGAGTTACTATGAAAGTGGTCGTTCAACACCTCCAACAGATGTCATGATGAACATCCTGCAGACCCCACAATTCACCAAATACACTTTATGGTTCATGACCAATCAGATCGCTCCTGAGTCCGGGCAAATTGCGCCCGCTCTCGCACACTTTGGGCAAAACGAAACAACGTCGCCCCACTCCGGTCAAAAGACTGGTTAACAATTCATCGTGAATATATTCATCACAAGTGCCTACTATTGGTGGCTAAATTTCAGCCACCACGAAAAAAGCGATTAGTAGTCGCAAAAAAACATACCACTCGGAGGGTTTTCTGATGGCAATCAAAAAACTCGATGATGGTCGATATGAAGTGGACATCCGCCCTACTGGACGTAATGGAAAACGCATCCGTAGGAAGTTTGATAAGAAAAGCGAAGCTGTCGCTTTCGAGAAATACACGTTGTACAACCACCACAATAAAGAATGGCTATCAAAACCAACAGACAAGCGACGTCTGTCGGAGCTGACACAGATCTGGTGGGATTTAAAGGGTAAACACGAAGAGCATGGGAAATCTAATCTTGGAAAAATTGAAATCTTCACAAAAATAACGAATGACCCATGCGCATTTCAAATTACGAAATCGCTTATCAGCCAGTACTGCGCCACCCGAAGAAGTCAGGGTATTAAACCTTCGAGTATCAATCGTGATTTAACATGTATTAGCGGCATGTTTACAGCCCTGATTGAAGCGGAGTTATTCTTTGGTGAGCACCCTATCAGAGGGACAAAAAGGCTTAAGGAGGAAAAACCAGACACAGGCTATCTCACGCAGGAAGAAATTGCCTTACTGCTTGCTGCTCTTGACGGCGACAACAAAAAGATTGCGATTCTTTGCCTGAGTACTGGAGCACGTTGGGGAGAAGCAGCTCGTTTGAAAGCAGAAAATATCATCCATAACCGCGTCACGTTTGTTAAAACGAAAACAAACAAACCACGCACCGTCCCGATCTCAGAGGCTGTTGCCAAAATGATCGCGGATAACAAACGAGGTTTTTTATTCCCTGATGCTGATTACCCTCGCTTCAGACGAACAATGAAAGCAATAAAACCGGATTTGCCAATGGGGCAAGCCACACATGCACTAAGGCACAGCTTTGCCACTCATTTCATGATTAATGGAGGAAGTATTATCACGCTACAACGGATACTAGGTCACACGCGGATTGAGCAAACTATGGTTTACGCTCATTTTGCGCCAGAGTACCTTCAGGACGCCATTTCTCTTAATCCGCTAAGAGGTGGTACTGAGGCCGAGAGTGTCCACATAGTGTCCACAGTAGAGTAACGTTTAAGGGCTTTCAGTGGTAATTTATGCCGCTCAAACCCGCATTGTACCGTTGAAAGCCCCTACTGGTGACACCCTAAATCTCCCTTACACGGGCTTATTTTTTTGTACTACGACTTTCATCCTGTTCTGACACCGCCTTTTCTTTTCTGCTCTACACTATCTACAGACCAATCATAAAGGCATACGACCATGGCAGATTTTCCCGCCAGCTTACTGATTCTTAACGGCAAAAGTGCTGACAATGAAACATTACGCGAAGCAATTATGCTGCTGCGTGAGGAAGGAATGACTATCCATGTGCGGGTTACCTGGGAGAAAGGTGATGCTGCGCGTTTTGTTGAGGAAGCCCGCCAGCTTGGCGTTGCAACGGTGATTGCCGGCGGTGGCGATGGCACTATTAATGAAGTCTCCACGGCGTTGATTCAGTGTGAGGGCAATGAAATTCCTGCTTTGGGGATATTGCCGCTAGGTACAGCGAACGATTTTGCCACCAGTGTGGGTATTCCTGAGGCGCTGGATAAGGCACTTAAACTGGCAATTGCTGGTAACGCTATTGCGATTGATATGGCACAGGTCAACAAACAAACCTGTTTTATCAACATGGCGACGGGCGGATTTGGTACGCGCATCACCACGGAAACACCCGAGAAATTAAAAGCCGCGCTAGGTGGCGTCTCTTACATCATTCACGGCTTAATGCGCATGGATACGCTGCAACCGGATCGCTGTGAAATCCGTGGTGAAAATTTTCACTGGCAAGGCGATGCGCTGGTTATTGGTATTGGCAACGGGCGTCAAGCCGGTGGAGGTCAACAACTGTGCCCAAATGCGCTGATCAATGATGGTTTATTACAACTGCGTATTTTCACCGGCGATGAAATTCTTCCAGCTCTCTTCTCAACCTTAAAACCTGACGAAGAAAACCCGAATATTATTGACGGCGCTTCAGCATGGTTCGAAATACAAGCGCCGCATGAAATCACCTTTAATCTTGATGGCGAACCGTTAAGCGGACAACATTTTCATATCGAAATACTTCCGGCAGCATTGCGTTGCCGGCTACCACCAGATTGCCCGCTGTTAAGGTAAGTACAAAGCAAGCGCAGAAGCAGGATCCGCAGACCGGCATCATCCCAGGATTCTTCTGCGCTCGCAATTTTTTCATGCGGCCACCGTTTCCAGTAACTGCTCAAGTGATGCATACCTGGCTACCGCAGAGTTAAAGCACGGCTGTTGAAAATCCTCGGCTACAACAACCGTTTTAATTCCCGCTGCCTGTGCAGCTTTAAAACCACTCAGGCTATCTTCTATAACCAGACAATCTGCGGCGGGCAGGCGTAATTTTCGTAGTGCGGAGAGGTAAACTGCCGGATGTGGTTTGCCGTGGCTTTCGTCGTCGGCACTGCAAATCACCGAAAAACAGTGTTCGATTTTGAGTTTTGTCAGCACCGCATCTATCACCTGATAAGATGAAGAGGTCGCCAGTGCCAGTTGGTATCCTGACTGGCATAAAAAGGTGAGCACATCCTTTACCCCCGGCATGGCTTCCCCTTTTTCAGCAATTAATGCAGTAATCAGGCGACGGATCTCCGCCTCCAGTTGCGTGGGCGTAACAGACAGATGACAGTATTCGCACCAGGTTCGGGCTATCTCATCAAGCCTTTTCCCTTTCGTCAGCCTGATACACTCTTCATCGCTAACGCTGGCACCCCATCGTGCCAGCGCCCCTTGTTGCGCCTGACGCCATAATCCTTCCGAATCAATAATGACGCCGTCCATATCAAAAATGACTGCTTTGCAATTAAACATCGTTCCTCACAATAAAGCCTGGCCTTACACCAGGCTGCCTCCATCAGGAAATAACGGCAGGTTCACCTTCACAGACTTGCTGGTTTGAGAATCCCGGTTGTTCGACGCGAATAAACGGACAAATGATAAACGCGATGATGTACAGGGTTGTATAAGCGATAACCACACCAATTGTACTGAAATAAGGTAACAGCACCACCGCTATCGCAGGGGCCAAAAAGTTAGACAGACCGGCAGAAAGGTTATAAACCGAAATCGCCGCGCCTTTGTGTTTTGGCTCCAGCGCCGGGAAAACCGCCGCCATCGGCACGAACGCTGCAACAAAGATCCCCAGCGCAACGGCGGGCACCATTGCCATCCAGTAGTTATGCCCGAAGTATTGCGGCATGTAGTAGAAAGCCAGACTGGAAAGCGCCATTCCCACACAGCCGAACCAGCGAACAACTTTCATCCAGCCAATTTTCTCTGCCAGTACGCCCCAGAAAATGTTGGTGAAAATCGTCGTGAAGAAGAAGACCGCCCACACCTGTAGCCACTCGGACGTGGTAAAGCCCAGCTCATCGACAAACATCATCGGCATAATCACCGCAAAGCCAAACAGTGACAATGTATTGATAATTCGCACAATACTGGAGAGCAAAATATTGCGGTTGGTATAGAGCAAGGTGACAGCACGGCCAAGCTCGCTGAACTTCTCTTTAGTCGTCAGTGCTTGCATATGATGCGGAGTCTGGATTTTACGCATTGAAACCAGCGCAAGAATACCGCCAGTTACGCAAAACGCCAGCGCCAACCATAGAGTACCCATTTCGCCGATAACCGGGATGGTAAAGCTGGGAATGTAACTACCGAAAACACCAATACCAATGGAATAAACGGCCCAGAACCAGCCCAGCGCGGCACTGGTACTGTCGCTGCGCACGTTATGCACAACGGCAACGATAAAGGCGTAAAGGAAGAGAGGATATGCCAGACCACGAATGCCGTAGAACAGCAGAATTAATGCATAGTTCGCCTGCCCCAGACCGAAGACCAGAAACAGCACATGGAAAATACACCACAGCACAAAACCGATGAACATGGTTTTTTGCGGCGTGATAATTTCCGCCACCACGCCGGATACCCATGCAGAGAGCGCCGCCGCCAGGCCATACAGCGTAAAAGCAAATGAGGCTTGTGCAGGCGTAAAGCCCAGCGCCTTAATATAGTGCGAGAGGAATGCCAGTTCAAAACCATCGCCGGTCATAAAGATAGCAATGGCAATATATCCCCAGACCAGATTTAAAGGTAATCCCAGCCATTGTTTATTCGTTAACGACATAGTGACCTCGTTTGTAGGGTACAAAACGCCGCTCCGGCGTCACCACCGGAGAGCATTAATGACAGTTGTTATTGGTTGCGATAGTTAAGATCGTTGCTATATAGCGAGTTAAATTGTTGATAACGTTGCATCAAAGCCTGATGACGTTCAGCATCGCCGTGCCAGGTTTGGTAGACTTCCGGTTTTTCGCAGACCGCCGCCAGCGGTTTACCGGCGGCGAGACAAGCCAGACGCGCCGCGCCAAGCGCGCCACCGGTTTCCCCACCTTTATGCGTTACCACCGGCATGTTGAGAATATCCGCCAGCAGTTGCGCCCAGAACGGACTTCTCGCCCCGCCTCCCACCAGCGAACATTGTTCAATAGCCGTTCCACTCTCTTGCAAAACACGCAGCCCGTCAGCGATACCAAAACTCACGCCTTCCAGTACGGCATAGCCCATCAGTGCCCGCTGGCTGGAATGGGTCAGCCCCCAGAACATCCCTCTGGCATCAGGATCGTTATGTGGTGTCCGTTCTCCGGAAAGGTATGGCAGGAACATCGGGGCACTGGCTTTTTCTGCTGGTGAAAGCTGGGCTATCTCTTCGAGTAATTCTGTTTCGGTAACGCCCACCAGACGGCAAAACCATTGCAAACAACTGGCGGCGCTAAGCATAACGCTCATCTGATGCCATAAATTCGGCAGCACATGGCAAAATGCGTGAACGGCTGATTGCGGTGCCGGACGATAAGCATCAGTCACCACAAACAGAACGCCCGATGTCCCCAGAGAAATAAACGCATCGCCGGGAGATACTGCGCCCACACCGATGGCGCTGACCGCGTTATCCCCTCCGCCGCCTGCCACCACCACCGAAGGCGTCAGCCCCCAGCGTTCGGCTACGCGCGGATCGAGCGTGGCAGAGACATCACAACCTTCCACCAGTTCCGGCATATTTGCCCGCGTCAGGCCGCACTTTTGCAACAGCGTGTCTGACCAGTCACGTTTTGCCACGTCGAGCCACAACGTGCCCGCCGAATCCGACATATCGGAGATTTTTTTGCCGGTCATTTTGAAACGCAAGTAGTCTTTCGGCAGTAACACCGTCGCAATACGCGCAAAGTGCTGCGGTTCATGGCGCCGTACCCACAACAGTTTCGGCGCAGTAAATCCGGGCATCGCCAGATTGCCAGCCACCTGATGCAGCTCCGGTGCTATCTCTTCCAGCTCCGCACACTCAAGTGCACTGCGGGTATCGTTCCATAAAATCGCCGGACGAATCGCCTCCCCGGTAGCATCCAGCAGCACTGCGCCGTGCATCTGGCCAGAAAGGCCAATCGCTTTAATCGCCTGCCAGTGATGACCACATTTTTCCCGTAGCGTTGACATCAGATATTCCGTCGCCTCCCACCAGGCCTGCGGCGATTGCTCTGACCAGTGTGGATGGGGCCGCTGAATAGTCAGTGGCGCGCTATGTGTGGCGACTATTTCATTATTTTCATCAATGACCAGCGCCTTAACTTCCGATGTTCCCAGATCGATGCCCAGATACATAACCGCCTCCAGGTTAATTAATCAGCGTGTAGACGTCAGCAATTTTTTCGCGCAGCAGCGCGGCAAAATCGGCACGGTCGGTTAAATCGCCGAACAGCGCCTTGTCACTGGCATAAACGGCTATCGGGTCGGCGGATTCGAACATCGCATGTACCGCAGGCGCATCAAGAATCCCGTCCTGGTATTCATACGGAAGTTTGCCGAGATGCCACTGCTGCATAAACACATAGAACAGTGCCGGTAACATGGCGGTAGCGTTCGGACGGACACCGCGCTGGTAACATTCGCGCAGAGTAGGCGCAATCATCGCCGGAATTTTTGAGAAGCCATCTGCGGCAACGCGCTGGTTGGTGTCCTGAATATGTGGATTGGTAAAACGTCTGAGCACCACATCACGATAAGTCGCAAGATCAATGCCGTTGTCACCCAGGCAAGGTATGACATCCTCCGTTACGTAGCGATCGGCAATCTGATAAATAAAATCAGTCAGCGTACTTTCGTGGATATATTTCTGACCAACCAGAGTACCTGCCCAGGCGATACAGCTATGAGAAGAGTTAAGAATACGAATTTTCGCTTCTTCATAAGGAATAACCGACTCCACCAGCTCCACGCCGACATTCTCCAGCGCCGGACGTACATCGCGGAAATTATCTTCCACTACCCACTGGATAAAGGTTTCGCCCATGACCGGGGCTTTATCACTCATCCCGGTTTGCGCTTTGATACGTGCCGGAAGTTCTGCCGACGGGCGTGGCGTAATACGATCCACCATGGTATTCGGGCAGGTCGCATTGGCGCTTAACCAGTCGATAACGGTCTGTTTACCCGTAAGTTGTAAGAACTCCACCAGGCCATCATGGAAACGCTCGCCGTTATGCCGCACGTTATCGCAGTTCAGCAGGGTCAGCGGTCCGGCGTTATTTGCCATACGAGCTTCAAGAATGCGGGTAATAACACCATAAATGGTTTTGCATTCCCCCTTGAGGTCGGCAGCTAAATCAGAGTTTGTAACTTCCAGCTTATGGCTGGTATTGAGGTAGTAGCCCCCCTCAGTCACCGTAAAGGCAATCACTTTGGTTTTCGGGTCAGCGCCTTCGGTAATCAGCGGTTGTAAGTCGGCCTGCCAGGGCAACAATTTCTGAATTGAGGTGATCTCTTCATATTCGTTCTCCCCTTCTGGGCTAACCGTTTCCAGAACATAGCGGCCTTTTTGCGCCATCAACGCCTGCACAACGTGTTCGGCATCGTTACGAATATTGCCCGCCGCGATACTCCAGCGAGTATCCCCCGCCACCAACAGGCGATGCAGATACCACGCCTGGTGTGCGCGGTGGAAAGAACCTAAACCGATATGCAGCCATGTGTATTTTTCGTTCATTGTCTGTTCTCCATTGACGTTATGGCTGCACTGTAAATGAACATTTGGCTTAAATAAGAGCGTTAGATCACAAAAGAGCAAATGATCTTTAAAATTACAAATGACCAGATACAGGTAAAAACTTGCCTCACGGCAGAGCTGTCGCCAGAATGACGCTATCTGTTGTGGGATTTTCTCTATCCCACACGCAATCTTGAGGCAGGGAAACGTGAACAAAGAAGATGACATCAGGCTCGATCAAAAAGTACGAGCAGCATGGATGTATTACATCGCCGGACTTAACCAAAGCGAAATCGCCAATCAGTTAGGAACTTCTCGTCCGGTAGTCCAGCGGCTCATTGCCGCCGCTAAAGACGAAGGGATTGTGTCGATTGGATTGCATCATCCTGTGGCGAATTGTCTCGATTACGCGCAACTTTTAAAGGAAAAGTACCATTTAACCGACTGTAATATTGTGCCGGTATACAGTGTTGATAGTACCCTCGATAGCGTGACATTTGGCTGTTATCAACTGATGGCGCGTTATTTACAAGGTGATAAACCGACTATTGTCGGTATCGGTTCTGGCTTAACCCTAAAGAAAACCATCAGACGGATTGATTTTGATAGCCAAAACACCCGTTGTGTTGCCCTGATCAGCGCCATGAACGAACACGGACAATGTAACTATTACGACGATGTACCACTACTGCTGGCGAGAAAGATTCAGGGCAAATATTATCAATGGCCTGCCCCGCGCTATGCCCAGTCGCGGGAAGAGCATCAAATGTGGTCAACCAACCGACTGTTTCGCAATGTCTCTGCGGTCGCCTGTAATTCCGATGTCATTTTTGTCGGTATTGGCGCATTAGGTCGGCAAAGCCCGATTTTCAAAGATGGCTTTATCAATGAACAGCAACTGGAAGAGTTAACGATGCTCGGCGGCGTTGGGGAAATTCTCGGGCGCTTTATCGACGCCGACGGCAACGTGGTGGAAAACCATATTAACCGGATGATCACCAGCTACGATATCCGCGAAAGTCAGTGCCCGCGCATCGCCGCCGCCTGCGGTGAAGATAAACGCCCGGCAATTCTCGCGGCGTTAAAAGGCGGATGGATCAACGGCCTGGTGACCGATGAACACACCGCACGTTGGTTATTGACTCGCTAGCCCCCGCCTGGAACTATTTCATCTTCTGCTTGCGAAATAAATCCCGATAGCACAGGTTATCGGGATTTTTATAAACTGAATGATCACCTTATTCGCTTTGCTCTACACCGTAATTAATTTCACCCGTGTATTCTGCAATGCCAGTTTATCCACCTCTGACACGGCATCATCAGTAATAATAATGTCAATTTTTTCGATTGGCAGTACCTGATTAAATCCACGGCGGTTGAATTTCGTTGAGTCCAGTACCGCAACCACTTTATTTGCTGCGGTGACCATAGCACCGCTAATCGAATAACCTTCATTAAAGGTGGTAATGCCATTTACCGCATCGATACCGTCAGCGCCGACAAACATTAAATCGGCATTGATATCCTGCAATGAACGCTCGGCAATAGAACCATGCATCGAGCGCGTTTTATGGCGTACCGTGCCACCACAAACCACCAGCGTAATATCTTTATTTTCAGAAAGGGCAAATGCCGCCGGGAGACTGTTGGTAATCACCGTGATATTTTTGGCAGTCATTAATCCTTCGGCGATAAGCATTGTCGTACTTCCGCTGTCGAGAATAACGGTCATCCCTTCGTGGATCATTTTTACTGCTGCCTGTGCAATTCTGTTTTTCGGCGCACTGGCGAGCTGAAAGCGATCTTTAAATCCTACTTCCTGTGTCTCGGTTTCGCTATTGCCGGACATTATTTTCGCCGCACCACCATGAAAGCGCGTGACCACGCCTTTTTGTTCGAGAAAGCGCAAATCGGCACGGATTGTCGCTTCCGAGGCAGCAAATATTCCCGCCAGATCCTGAACAAGCACGGTTCCCTGTTCATTCACTAATTGGATGATCTTATTCCTTCGCTCGAATGAATTCATCGTCATTTACCCATATTCAATTGCGCATAGTGTAAACGAAGGGGGGGCATTGGTGAATGATCTGTTTTTCACAACGGTGAGCCAGCATCACGCTGGCTCACGGTTTCAGGGAATGAGTAACACCTTACCCGGCATGGTATTGCGAGCGATGTCACGCACCGCCTGAGCGAAGCTTTCAAAACCGCCACGGTGAGCGATTAATGGCTCCAGGCTTAACTTACGTTCTGCCAGCAACCGGCTCGCTGTTTCCCACTCCTGCCCAGGCCACGGGCTGGAGTAGTTCATCCAACTGCCGATAACCGTCAGCTCTTTACGCAATATTTTGCCAAACGTTGCCGACGTTAAATGCAGATCCTGATGCAACGTGCCCACCAGCGCCAGTTGTGCATGAGGCCCGGCAATCTCTACCGCCAGTTCGACAGTTTGCGGTACGCCAGCCGTCTCAAGGATAAGCTGATTAAAACGCAGTTCGCGTAAAACAGCCTGCATATGTGGCGCACTCATTTCACTGCTGTTAAATGTTTGCGTGGCACCAAAGGATTTTGCCAGTGCCAGTTTTTCTGGGCTAATGTCGATAGCCGTCACACTCTTCGCCCCCAGCGCGACTGCGCACTGGATCGCCAGCAGGCCGATAGTTCCGGCACCAATAATAATGACGTTTTTATTTTCACAGCCTTGCGCCAAATGGAAAGCGTGCAGGCCGACGGTAATTGGTTCAATAAAAGCGCCATCCTGAATCGGCATTTCCTCCGGTAGTGCGAAGACATTTTTTCGATTCACCACAATATATTCTGTCAATCCCCCGTTGCGCCGTGATCCAATAAAATCATATTTCGCACACTGGGAATAAAAGCCTTTCAGACATTCCGGACATTGAAAACAGGGTAATAACGGCACACAGGCGACCGCATCGCCAGGTTGTAAATCATTTACCCCACTCCCCACAGCATCAACAAAACCACTAAATTCATGCCCTAATGTTATGGGGTAATAATGTGCACCATTTTTAAATATCCGGGGCAAATCGGAACCACATAATCCCGAACTGGCAATTTTAATTCGCACATCATCCTGATGATGAATTTCGGGTAACTCGTGCTCTTCCACGCGGACAATACCATCAGTATCATTAACAACTGATTTCATAAAAACTCCTGAGTGATAAAGGGGGATATTCTCCCCCTTGGGTATAATTTATTGTGCGACAGCAGCTTTATCTTTGTTAATAACACCGCGCGCCCGACGCCAGGTCATAAAAATACCGGTGAGATAAATAGCGCCGATAATAATGAAACCGGGGATATTCTGCGGGGAGAAAACCTGAATCAGTAACCAGGTAATCGGTGAGCCGCCCTGATCCATCGAAGCCACCATGCCTCCGGCTTTTAACGCGCCCGCATTGGCAGCCAGTTGGGTATGCAGGCCAATAGTTTGCGTCGCAATCCACAGGGTGATGCTCATAATGATGATGCCAGAGATCAGGGTGCGGAACAGGTTTCCACGATGCACCGCGACCGCCATCGCTACAAAGAAGCCGATGGTGGCAAGGTCGCCAAACGGCAGCACCTGATTACCCGGCACACAAACGGCAATCAATATAGTGAGCGGGATAAAAATCAGGCTTGCCGACACCACAGCCGTATGCCCCAGCAACAACGCCGGATCAAGTCCAATCAAAAATTCCTGACCGCCGAACTTCGCCTGTAAACGGCTACGCGCCTGCTTCGCGATGGGTGTTAAACCATCCATGATGGGCTTGATCACCCGTGGCATCAGCAGCATCACCGCTGCCGTTTTTACTGCCAGTTGCAATACACCTTTGACATCGTAACCGGCAAGAATGCCGATAATCAGTCCCATCACAAAACCCACGGTGACCGGTTCGCCAAAAGGGCCAAATTTGCGCTGAATATCGTCGGCGCTAAATTTAATCCGGTTAATACCAGGGATTTTTTCGATAATGGCATCGACCAGCACCGCAATCGGCCCCATATACGCCGATGTGCCGTGCGGAATGGCAATGCCTTCCAGCTCAAAGAAATCACGGGTATCGCGTGCAAACCAGTCGCCCAGCTTATAAACAAACGCTGCGTGAATCACCACACCCGCGATGCCAATCATCCATGAACCCGTCGCCAGATGCAGCAACGCGCCGGTGAAGGTCATATGCCAGATATTCCAGATATCGACATTCACTACCCGCGTCATACGCGTGAGCAGCATTGCCACGTTAACCAGAATCGCAATCGGAATAGCCACCAGCGCAATTTGCGACGCCCAGGTCATTGGAGATGATCCCGGCCAGCCGACATCGACCACATGCAGATTTAAGTCGAAATTTTCCGCCATCGCTTTCGCCGCCGGGCCAATGGAATCCAGCATTAAGCCAATCACCAGACCGATGCCAACAAAGCCAATCCCGATATGCAGACCCGCTTTAAAGCAATCGCCTGCTTTCATGCCTAATATTTTTGAAAAAATAATAATGACAATCGGCAACATGACCGTAGGGCCAAGGTCGAGAATATAACGCATGACTTCTGAAAACATAGGTCACCCCTGTAAGATAGTCAGAATTTTATTTTGTAATGCTTCGATCCCTACACCAGAAACAAAAGGCATACCGTGAACTAACGGAATATCACCAAAACTGCGGTCAACTTTGGCTGTCGTACAAATCAAATGGACACCATCCATATAAGTTTCTATTTCATTAACCCGACACTGGATTAATTCAACAGGGATATTATGGCTCTGACACAGCTCTTTAATTTCTTCCGCCGCCATCGTAGAAGTCGCAACCGCGCCTCCGCAAGCGACAATAATCTTGCGTTTCATAAATAGTCCTTTTTATTAGTACAGAGGGATTTTATTCATTTGAATCTAAAACAGATGTTTTGAAATATTCCATTAATTGCACTTCAGGAATGCTGATAAGCGTTTCGACCACATCGGGTTGTTGCAGCTTGCCAAATAAACGGCGTAAAAGTTTCAGTTGCTGCTGTGGATTTTCTACAATCAGGGCGATGATTAATGAAACCGCCACTTCGTTATCATCATCGGCTTGCTGAAAATTGATTTTATCCGCGAGTCTTAACAGATAAATGGCTGACGTTTTTGCATGAATCGCCTCGCAGTGCGGTATTGCAATGGCGTGCTGTTCCAGCATGATCCCGGTGGGAAACTCCGCTTCTCTGGCGATTAATGCCTGCGGCCAGGAGTCATGAACAACGCCTTGTGCGACCATTTCGTTGCCAATATGGGTTAGTGCTTCGCGGCGATTAGCAAAAGAAATATCGCTACGAACAAATAGCTTTGTCATATTACATCCTTATTATTTTGCACAACCGTAACGATAGGCGCGCAGAACATCAAAAATTTTATCCATAATAAGCTGATGTGGTATCGCCTTGAGTTCCTCGCTCTGGATGCGTTCAAATTGCTTTGGTAAATACTGACTAATTATACCCAGTGGAATTTCGACACCGTCAAGGTTCGCCATCATCATCTCGACACTATTTTTAATTCGGCTATGCGGCCAGTAATAACGGATACGATCAGAAAGGCTATAACGAATATCCAGTAAAGAATCGTTAAATCCAGTACGGTAATATTTTTTCCAGTATTGCGGTTCGTCGAGCATGACTTCTTCAATCACGTCAAGACAACTGCTGCGATTTTCCGGCGCGATAAGTTCCCGCTCAATTTGCGCCAGAGCAAATATCGCCTCGCGTAAAGCAAAGGTTAATGCTGGCCCTACTTTCAAAATGGCAAAGTGATCGCGTACTAATTCCCGATACGCCGTCCGGGTCTGGTAATCGGTGGAATGTGCTTCATAAACCATTCTGGTGTTTTCTATCCATTGCGCCAGCGCCTGCGCTTCTTGCGGCTGATAATGGATAATATTGCTGTGATCAAATTCCACGCCAGGCTGTACCACTATCGCAATCACGCGCGTTAACGCCTCTGTCAGGCCACAGGCAATAAACGCTTTTTGATGTGTGCGTAAAGTATTGGCGGCATCTTCTACCCTTGTGATGTGCACCGACTGAATGGCGCTGGCCTCACCGCCCGGAACCGGAACTTCGGTGCCAATCACATAAGTCAGTTGTTCACGCTGGCAATCTGTCGCCACGCTTTCCGCAGCAAAGCAAAGTACAGCGGCACGTTCAGCAACCGTTTCTGGCACTAACGGTACAGGATCACCCGCACAGGACATTGACGCATCAAGATGAATTTTACTGAAACCGGCACGAACATATGCCTTTACCAGTTCGACGGATTTTTCCATCGCCGCATCCGCATTTTCTTGCTGCCAGCAGTTTGGCCCCAGATGATCACCGCCAAGAATAATGCGCTCGCGCGCAAACCCAACTCTATCGGCAATCGCAAAAACAAATTCGCGAAAATCTGCCGGTGTCATTCCGGTATAACCGCCAAATTGATTGACCTGGTTTGACGTTGCTTCAATCAGCACTTTGCGTGTGCTGTTGAGATCGAAAGCCAGCGCCGCTTCAATAACCAACGGATGCGCCGAACAGACTGAACAAATTCCGATATGTTCACCGGCTTTATGCCGGGCAATTAACGTTTTCATGGTTTTTCCTTGTTAAATGGCAGATGCGTTATGCCCTGCCTTCGCAGCCGCAATCGGCAATCACTTTGCGCACCACATCGCGCATTGCGAATTTTGCCGACTGTAAATAATCCCGGGGATCGGTCGCTTCGGGGTGCTCGGTCAGATAACGTTTTAACGCCTGCGAGAAGGCATTTTTCAGCTCCGTCGCGACATTGATTTTGCAAATTCCCAGGTTAATGCTTTGACGAATGTCCGCAGAAGACAGTCCCGACGCACCATGCAGTACCAGCGGTAGCGCAACCTGCTGACGAATGGCCTCAAGGCGGGAGAAATCCAGCGCCGGAGCACTGGCATACATACCGTGAGCGGTGCCGATGGCGACCGCCAGGGAATCAATCCCGGTTGCCTCGGCATATTCACGCGCCTGTACGGGGTTGGTGTACAACGCATCGGCTTCATTGACTTGCACATCATCTTCCTGGCCGCCAAGTTGCCCCAGCTCCGCTTCGACGCTGACATCAAAGCGATGGCAAAAATCCACCACCTCTTTGACCCGTGAAATATTTTGCGCATAAGGCAAATGCGAGGCGTCAATCATTACTGAGCGCACGCCGGAGCGCACTTTCTGAGCGATATCTTCAAACTTTGTGTGATGGTCAAGGTGAATCGCCAGCGGATGGTGATACTGCTTCGCCATCGCGCTAACCAGCGCCAGTAAGTTTTCTGTTCCGGCATGGTTAAATGTACCTGGCGTTCCGGCGATGATGACCGGCGCATTCAGGCTGGCTGCGCTTTCCACCACCACCTGCATCGTTTCGAGATTGTGAATATTGAATGCCGGAACCGCGTAGCCGCCGCGCTGCGCGTTGTTCAGCATCTGCTTTGTCGATACCACGTACATTTTCACATCCCGTCGTTTTCTTTCGATTTCAAAATATAATGAAATTATTTGTTTTTGAATGTCGAGATAACGATCACAAAAAAGACAAAATGAAAACAAATACAGAATGACAGGCCAAAAAAACGACCTTCCGAGAAGGAGGCCGTAACAAAGTGCACGTTGTTTTATGTCGGATGCGGCGTGAACGCCTTATCCGACCTACGGGGTAGTGCTGTGTGTAGGCATGATAATACGCTTCTGCGTCGCATCAGGCATAGGTTGCCAGATGCGGCGTGAACGCCTTTTCCGGCCTACGGGGCAGTGCTGTTCGTTTAAAACGTATCAGGCGATAGTAATTTTGCTATCAAGATAAACGTCCTGCACGGCGTTAATCAGTTTCACGCCGTCAGCCATCGATTTCTTGAACGCCTTACGTCCAAGAATCAGCCCCATTCCGCCTGCGCGTTTGTTGATAACCGCAGTACGCACCGCATCGCTAAGGTCAGTTTCACCGCCCGCAGCACCACCGGAGTTAATCAACCCTGCGCGCCCCATATAGCAGTTAGCTAACTGATAACGCACCAGATCAATCGGGTTTTCGCTGGTCAGCTTGCTGTACACGCGATCGTCGGTGTAGCCGTAATTAATCGCTTTATAGCCGCCGTTATTTTCCGCCATTTTCTGTTTGACGATGTCCGCGCCAATGGTCGCCGCCAGATGGTTCGCCTGACCGGTCAGGTCGGCGGAAACGTGGTAATCAACGCCCTCTTTCTTAAAGGCGGAATTACGCAAATAGGCCCACAGCACGGTCACCATGCCCAGTTCATGCGCACGTTCAAAGGCCGCAGAAATTTCTTCAATCTGGCGACGTGACTCTTCTGAGCCAAAATAAATGGTCGCACCAACCGCCACCGCGCCCATATTGAACGCCTGCTCTACGCTGGCATATAGCGTTTGATCGTAGGTGTTCGGGTAACTTAGCGTCTCGTTATGGTTGAGTTTGACGAGGAACGGAATGCGGTGCGCGTAACGCCGCGATACCGATGCCAGCACGCCGTAGGTTGACGCCACACAGTTACAGCCCGCTTCAATCGCCAGTTCAACAATATTTTTCGGGTCAAAGTAGAGCGGGTTAGCGGCAAATGAAGCTCCGGCAGAGTGCTCGACGCCCTGATCAACCGGCAAAATGGAAAGGTATCCCGTTCCCGCCAGACGCCCGGTGTTGTACAGCGTCTGCATATTACGTAACACCGCTGGCGGGCGATTATTGTCAATCATCACGCGATCTACGTAGTCATGTCCGGGGAGATAAAGCTGGTCAGAAGGAATAGTCATACAACGATGCTGTAAAAGGTTGTCGGCATCTTTGCCAAGCAACTGCGCAATATCTGTCATTACTATGCTCCCGTAAATTCCGATTGGATATCGGCTATGGATTGTCCTGGCCCGCCTTTGCGGGCAATCATAATCCTGGTCGTTACGGGCTATTTTTTCCATTCTCAGGATGTTTTTTCAGCGTTTTCTGTTGGCTCGATTCATCAAAAAAAGTGTTACAGCGGTCAAGCTTTCATCGCAAAGGTATTTAAAAGGTATTATTAGGTGGTATTGTCAGCGCGTACCTTACATTACCTGTCATGAAGGAATTAAAAGATGAAAACAACAGCAAAGCTGTCGTTCATGATGTTTGTTGAATGGTTTATCTGGGGCGCGTGGTTTGTGCCATTGTGGTTGTGGTTAAGTAAAAGTGGTTTTAGTGCCGGAGAGATTGGCTGGTCGTATGCCTGTACTGCCATTGCGGCGATCCTGTCGCCGATTCTGGTTGGCTCCATCACTGACCGCTTTTTCTCGGCGCAGAAAGTGCTGGCGGTATTGATGTTCGCTGGTGCGGTGCTGATGTATTTCGCCGCGCAACAGACCACTTTTGCCGGGTTCTTCCCGTTACTGCTGGCCTACTCGCTAACCTATATGCCGACCATTGCGCTGACTAACAGCATCGCTTTTGCCAACGTGCCGGATGTGGAGCGTGATTTCCCGCGCATTCGTGTGATGGGCACTATCGGCTGGATTGCCTCCGGTCTGGCATGTGGATTCTTGCCGCAAATGCTGGGGTATGCCGATATCTCACCGACTAACATCCCGCTGCTGATTACCGCCGGAAGTTCTGCTCTGCTCGGTGTGTTTGCGTTTTTCCTGCCCGACACGCCGCCAAAAAGCACCGGCAAAATGGACATTAAAGTCATGCTCGGCCTGGATGCGCTGATCCTGCTGCGCGATAAAAACTTCCTCGTCTTTTTCTTCTGTTCATTCCTGTTTGCGATGCCACTGGCGTTCTATTACATCTTTGCCAACGGTTATCTGACCGAAGTCGGCATGAAAAACGCCACCGGCTGGATGACGCTCGGCCAGTTCTCTGAAATCTTCTTTATGCTGGCATTGCCGTTTTTCACCAAACGCTTTGGTATCAAAAAGGTATTGTTGCTTGGTCTGGTCACTGCCGCAATTCGCTATGGCTTCTTTATTTACGGCAGTGCGGATGAATATTTCACCTACGCGCTATTATTCCTCGGCATTTTGCTGCACGGCGTAAGTTACGATTTTTACTACGTTACCGCCTACATCTATGTCGATAAAAAAGCCCCCGAGCATATGCGTACCGCCGCGCAGGGGCTGATCACACTCTGCTGCCAGGGCTTCGGCAGTTTGCTCGGTTATCGTCTTGGCGGCGTGATGATGGAAAAGATGTTCGCTTATCAGGAGCCGGTAAACGGACTGACTTTCAACTGGGCTGGAATGTGGACTTTCGGCGCGGTGATGATTGCCATTATCGCCGTGCTGTTCATGATTTTTTTCCGCGAATCCGACAACGAAATTACGGCTATCAAGGTCGATGATCGCGATATTGCGTTGACACAAGAGGAAGCAAAATGAAAACAGAACGTATTCTCGGTGCTCTTTACGGGCAGGCGTTAGGGGATGCGATGGGGATGCCCTCCGAGCTTTGGCCTCGTTCCCGCGTCAAAGCACACTTTGGCTGGATTGACCGATTTCTGCCTGGACCAAAGGAGAATAACGCGGCCTGTTATTTTAACCGCGCCGAATTCACCGATGATACCTCGATGGCGCTGTGTCTGGCGGATGCGCTGCTGGAACGTGAAGGCGAGATAGACCCGGATCTGATTGGGCGTAATATTCTCGACTGGGCGCTGCGTTTCGACGCTTTCAACAAAAACGTGCTTGGCCCGACCTCAAAAATTGCGCTTAACGCCATTCGCGACGGAAAGCCCGTTGCTGAACTGGAAAACAATGGCGTGACCAACGGTGCCGCGATGCGCGTCTCACCATTGGGTTGTTTACTTCCGGCGCGCAATGTTGATTCCTTTATTGATGATGTGGCGCTGGCGTCCAGCCCGACCCATAAATCCGATCTGGCAGTTGCAGGTGCGGTAGTCATCGCATGGGCGATTTCTCGTGCCATTGACGGAGAAAGCTGGTCAGCGATTGTTGATTCACTGCCTTCAATTGCGCGACATGCTCAACAAAAACGCATCACCACGTTCAGCGCCTCACTGGCGGCGCGTCTGGATATTGCGCTGAAGATTGTTCGTCACGCCGACGGCACCGAATCCGCCAGCGAACAGCTTTACCAGGTGGTTGGCGCGGGCACCAGCACTATCGAGTCCGTTCCATGCGCCATTGCGCTGGTTGAACTGGCACAAACCGATCCTAACCGCTGCGCCGTCCTGTGCGCCAATCTTGGCGGCGACACAGACACCATCGGTGCTATGGCGACGGCAATTTGCGGCGCGTTGCATGGTGTAAATGCTATCGATCCTGCGTTAAAGGCGGAACTGGATGCGGTAAATCAGCTTGATTTCAACCGCTATGCCACGGCGCTGGAGAAATATCGTCAACAACGGGAGGCGGTATGAGCGGTGCTCGATTACACACGCAGCTGCCTGAATTAACCACGCGTCAGCCGGTTATGGTGATTGGCGCGGCGGTCATTGATGTGATCGCCGACGCTTACGCCCTGCCCTGGCGCGGGTGCGATATCGAACTGAAACAGCAGAGCGTAAATGTTGGCGGCTGTGCGTTGAACATTGCCGTAGCGTTAAAGCGCCTCGGTATCGAAGCGGGTAACGCCCTGCCGCTCGGTCAGGGGGTGTGGGCGGAGATTATTCGCAACCGGATGGCAAAAGAGGGATTACTCAGCCTGATCGATAACGCCGAAGGTGATAACGGCTGGTGTCTGGCGCTGGTTGAGCCGGATGGCGAACGCACTTTTATGTCGTTCAGCGGTGTGGAAAATCAGTGGAATCACCAGTGGCTGGCGCGACTAACCGTTGCACCTGGTAGCCTGCTCTATTTTTCTGGTTATCAACTGGCCTCGCCCTGCGGCGAATTGTTAGTGGATTGGCTGAAGGGACTGCAAGACGTGACGCCGTTTATTGATTTTGGCCCTCGTATTGGCGATATCCCGGATGCATTACTTGCGCGCATCATGGCTTGTCGACCGCTGGTGTCGCTTAATCGCCAGGAGGCTGAGATTGCCGCCGAACGTTTTGCTTTATCCGCAGAGATAACAACACTTGGCAAGCAATGGCAGGAGAAATTTGCCGCGCCGTTGATCGTTCGTCTCGATAAAGAAGGCGCATGGTATTTCAGCAACGACGCTTCTGGCTGCATTCCGGCATTTCCCACGCAAGTCGTTGATACGATTGGTGCAGGCGACAGTCATGCAGGTGGCGTACTGGCGGGACTGGCCTCCGGTTTACCGCTGGCAGACGCAGTGCTGCTGGGTAATGCGGTGGCATCGTGGGTTGTCGGGCATCGCGGCGGTGATTGCGCGCCAACGCGCGAGGAACTACTCCTCGCAAACAAAAACGTATAGATCGCTGCGACAGTGACTGATGCTGTACTCAATAGGCCGTTGCTGTTGGTCAAGCGCCACTTGCTTGATCACCAGCACCGGTATTTTGCTATCTAACTGAATATGTGACTGAAACTCGGCATCCGGCATTCGGGCGCTAACGCGGGAACGGGTACGCTTTGGAAAAATATGCTGACTGCGAAAGTAGTCATAGAGAGAAATACCGATAGCATCAACATCATGAATTAAATGCGCAGGAACCCACGACTCCTCAATCGATACCGCTTCTTCATCCACGTAGCGAATGCGCTTAAGCAAGAAGACATCACTTCCTGCTTCAACCGCCAGCTGCTGCGCGACTTCTTCAGGGCACTCTACCACTCGCTTATTAACCCACAGCGTGTCGGGCTTTTTACCGCGCAACACCACCTGCTGCGAAAAGCCTCGCGCTTCTTTTAACGAGTATTCGAAGATGTTGTTGATCTGCGTGCCGTAACCACGCGAACGCGTCACCACGCCCTCTGCTTCCAGCGCCTGCATCGCCTTGCGCACCGTAATGCGCGAAACGCCGGTTAACTGACTTAAATCGCGTTCGCCGGGCAAAATATTGCCATGCTCCAGCACCCCGCTACGCACGGCATTTTTTACCGTTTCGGCAAACTTAATATAAAGCGGCGTGTTGTCCGCCGCTAAAATACGTTCATTCAGTTGGGCAATAAGCTGGGTATGCGCTTGTTCCATTTGTCTTTTTCCTGCCGGGGAGTCTGGTGGGAGTATATCACTGCTTCTTATTTAAGGCGTTTCTTTAATCCCATGAACGAATGCCTGCAACTCCTCCGCCGTGCCATTAAACACATTAAAATCCACCGAACCATTAATGCCATCTACCTGTCCACGGTCGGAATGCTGCCAGAAGCGCCAGGCCATTCCGTCATTGTCCGGACGACGTTGATAATAGTGAGCCACCCACCACGGATATTCATTGAAATGGCCCGCCAGATTCGTGTGATAAAACGTCGCGCCAGCATAAATAATCGGCTTTTTTCCCGTGCTTTTTTCGACCATTTTTAGCCACTGACTGACCCGTTTGCGTAATTCTTTTGCCGATAATTTTCCTCGCTCTTCTACGTCCAGCACGGCAGGGAAATCGCCGTGGGCAAAATCCACCGTTTGCAGAAATAATCTGGCCTGAACTGAAGCGGATACCGACGGAGAAAAATAGTGATACGCCCCACGCAGCAGGCCATTTTCACGGCTTCTTTGCCAGTTGCGCGAAAAATACGGGTCAACCAGCTTTTCGCCTTCCGTAGCCTTAATAAAAGCAAACTGTAAGCGGATACCGTTGTCGCGCATTTTTGCAACACGCTGCCAGTCGATCCGCTCCTGCCAGCGTGAAACATCAATACCATGAATGGTGTAATTGGCAGGTATGCGAATAGCGAAAGATTTAACCGGGTGATAACCGTAGAAGTGGATGTAGTCTTTAATCTGAACTGCTGTCGAATAGAAAAAATTCACCGTCTGACGCGGATAAATTGCAACGATGGAAATTAGCCCAAGAGCGCATAATAAAGCGGTGAATTTTTTTCGACTGGTGATTCTCAGCTGCATTGGTTTCATCCCTGAATGTCAGTGCCAAAGACTGACAATAACCAAAGCAGCCATAGTACGGTGCTCACCACCAGGCGTGGAAGTGGTGAACCGGACCAATCCCGTGACCGACTTCCAGCGTGTCTGCCTGGGCTAACGCTGCCGACAGCCAGCTTTTTGCCTCCTGTACGGTGTCGCCCCAGTTTGTATGGCGCGGACGCAACGCCGCCAGTGCCGCAGAGAGCGTACAACCGGTGCCGTGGGTGTTTTTGGTCATAATGCGCGGTGCGGTAAAACGTTGTTCACCGTCGCGGGTAAACAGCCAGTCCGGGCTTTGTTCATCATCCAGATGACCGCCTTTCATTAGCACAGCGCCACAGCCCATCGCCAATAATTCACGTCCCTGCTCCAGCATTTCCTGTTCATTACGCGCGTGTGGCGCATCGAGCAAAGCAGCTGCTTCCGGCAAGTTCGGTGTAATTAATGAAACCTGTGGCAATAATCGACTACGTAGCGTGGCTACCGCCGAAGGTGAAAGCAGCGGGTCGCCGCTTTTCGCCAGCATGACGGTATCCAGCACCACGTTTTGGATCTGATAACGTTGCAGCCGTTCCGCCACCGCTTCAACGATATCGGTTTCTGCCAACATGCCGATTTTGGTGGTGTCGATTCGCACATCGCTGAACACCGAATCGAGCTGGGCGGCGACAAAATCAGGATCAATGCGATACACCGACTGTACGCCACGGGTATTTTGCGCCACCAGTGCAGTAATAACTGAGCAACCATAAGCGCCAAGTGCCGAGAAGGTTTTAAGATCGGCCTGAATCCCCGCACCACCGCTCGGATCTGTACCAGCAATGGTCAGAGCGTTAATCCGTTTCATGCCCGCACCTCCTGCGTCAGCTGCCAGAGCGCATCAAGGAAATGTGGAACAAAACTGCCCGGCCCTTCGCTTCTGACGACTGCGCGTTCTCCGGCTTGTTTCATCCAGTGACAGGCAGACGCAACATTTTCCAGCGTATCGCCCGGTAATGCACAGCTCGCAGCGACAACTGCCGATAATGCGCAGCCAGTTCCCACCACTTTGGTCATTAACGGGTCACCGCCGTGAATACCAACGGTGCGACGACCATTAGTAACATAATCCACCTCGCCAGTGACCACGACGATTGCGCCGGTTTCCCGTGCCAGAGTTTGTGCGGCGGGCAACGCATTGGCTGCTGCGTCAGTGGTATCCACACCACGACCACCATTAGCGATGCCTGCTAATGCCATGATTTCCGAAGCATTACCGCGTATGGCGCTTGGTTTAAGAGACAGGAGTTTCAGACAAAAACGGCGGCGATAATCGAGTGCACCAACCGCGACCGGGTCAAGTGTCCAGGGTGTTTGGGAGCGTGTTGCCTGTTCTACGGCGGCACGCATCGCCTGTGCGCGTGGCTGCGTCAGTGTACCAACGTTAATCAGTAAAGCACTGGCAATTGCCGCAAACTGACTGGCCTCTTCGGTTTCGATAACCATCGCTGGCGATGCGCCGAGCGCCAGTAAAGTATTGGCAGTAAAGGTTTGCACCACATCATTAGTCATGCAATGCACAAGGGGGGAATATTGGTGAAAAAGGTGTAACACGGGCGCTGATTGCGCCGGACTCAGCAGGTCGACTTGCATAATTTGCTCCTGCCATAACGTGAAGAAGCAATGACCTGATGGTCTGTGACTTCCCTACGCTGGCATTATCCAGATCAGGTGATACGGGTATTTCTCAGCCTTCACGCAGAAGGGCACCCCGAGTCGTTTGGTTGCGATAATAAATCGCAGAGGAGGATGGTAATGTCCGGCGCGCGCGTTGTAAACGAGGAAAAACGGCAGTATTACAATAACGTCACGAAACTATTTTATATACGAATCCAGCACCTTAAGGACAACATCCAGGTCTTCTTCACGCTTTAGTTCATCGCCCTGGTGAACAATGTGTTCCGTCAGATGACCTTTAATCACTTCCCGCATCAGGCCGTTTACCGCGCCACGAATGGCGGCAATCTGTTGTAGAACGGCAGCACATTCATGCGGTTCGTCGAGCATTTTCTTAAGCGCGACGACCTGTCCCTGAATCTTACTGGCGCGCGCTTTCAGTTTCTGTTTGTCGCGGATGGTATGAGACATAACAACACCTGGTTAACAAGATAATGAAAAATCATAGCACTACTAATCTACTGGGGGGTAGTATCATGTACTGGGGGGGAGTAGAATCTCTGCATCCATTTAATACTAAGAATTATTATCATGACTGAATTTACCACTCTTCTTCAGCAAGGAAACGCCTGGTTCTTCATCCCCAGCGCCATCTTACTCGGTGCACTTCATGGTCTGGAGCCTGGGCACTCAAAAACGATGATGGCGGCGTTTATCATCGCCATTAAAGGTACGATTAAACAGGCGGTGATGCTTGGACTGGCAGCAACCATTTCGCATACTGCGGTAGTCTGGTTGATTGCCTTTGGCGGGATGGTGATCAGCAAACGCTTTACTGCGCAGTCGGCGGAACCGTGGCTACAGTTAATTTCTGCGGTCATCATTCTCGGCACCGCATTATGGATGTTCTGGCGCACATGGCGCGGTGAACGAAACTGGCTTGAGAATATGCACGGGCATGATCACGAGCACCACCATCATGACCATGATCACGAACATCATCACCATCACGGACATGGCGAGAATGTCGAATATCAGGACGCCCATGAGCTGGCTCACGCAAATGACATTAAACGACGCTTTGATGGCAGGGATGTCACGAACTGGCAGATTTTACTGTTTGGCTTGACTGGCGGACTGATCCCCTGCCCTGCAGCGATAACTGTGCTGCTGATTTGTATTCAACTGAAAGCCCTCACTCTGGGAGCAACTCTGGTCGTTAGTTTCAGTATTGGCCTTGCGTTAACGCTGGTCACCGTGGGCGTTGGCGCGGCAATCAGTGTCCAGCAAGTGGCAAAACGCTGGAGCGGATTTAACACACTAGCCCAAAAAGCCCCCTATTTTTCCAGTCTGTTGATTGGCTTAGTTGGTGTGTATATGGGCGTGCATGGCTTTATGGGCATAATGCGATAACTCAATCCTTTGGGCTTGCATGTTATCTTCAGCCCAGGATGATTCTTAAATCAGCTATTTCCGCTGACTCTTCGCCCGATGAGGATGCTTTTACAGCATCCTTTCATTTACACTTTTTACGAAATCATGGGATCACTAACAAAATATCGCTTGTCGGTTATATTGTATGACAGGAAAGATATGCGACTGATTTTGCTGATCCCCAACGTGGAGAGTATATGACCATAAGAAATAAGTTATTGTTGGGTGCGCTGTTGCTGGCAACCAGCGTAGCGTGGGCCGCACCGGTCACTGCGGGTTCGACCAATGCCTCTGGAATTTCAAAGTATGAGTTGAGCAGTTTCATCGCTGACTTCAAGCATTTCAAACCAGGCGATACCGTTCCAGAGATGTACCGCACCGATGAGTACAATATTAAGCAGTGGCAGTTACGTAACCTGCCTGCCCCTGACGCCGGAACTCACTGGACCTATATGGGTGGCGCATATGTGTTGATCAACGACACTGACGGTAAAATCATTAAAGCCTACGACGGCGAAATATTCTACCATCGCTAAAAAAAGCCCCCTCATCATGAGGGGGAAATGCAGACACCTTGTTATTTTTTATTATTAGCCACTTGCTCGTCTTACTTGTTATTAGTCGTATTTCACGTTGATCAAGGCAGTAGCCTCCAGTGCGCCAGATTTAACTTTATTTTTATCATATACATAGTAACTGGCTGTTACCGGAATTGAGACTGTTGTATCTGTAATTTTTGACTTCGCCGCAATTTCCTTTAAATTTGTGTATCCTTTACTGCTGTCAGTGATATTTAAAAGTGTGACTGGTGAACCATTACTTTCAAGAATAAATCCTACGCCATTATCTTCCGCACCTTTCAGTATCGTGTTACTGCTGGTTAACAAATCAGAACTTGATAAATACACCTGCATTTTCCGTGATGTTTGATTTTGTTGACCTAATAAATTTTTACAACGCAGAATAATATCCCCTTTCTTGCTATTTATTGTTGTTTTGTTACCTGTGACTGGTAATTGTGAAACGGGAATACTCTCTAAAGTAATTAATAAATCATCAGGTTTGCAGGTCGTTGTTATCGGGTTGTATGACAATGCCAGATTAAAGGAATAGACACCTGCATTTTGTGCCAATGCATTTCTGTAGCTATTCACACATGCATCCCACGACTTTCCTCCTAGCAAACACAGTAAAAATTGCACTGCAGCACTTCCACGCGTTGTTGATGAAGCACTGGATAATGTCGCGACACCATTAATCATCACTGCTCCGCCGCCCCCTGCAGAAACATTCACTTTCGCGTTACTGGCTGCCGATGTCACCGTTACTGAATAACCACTGGTGAAACTGGTCTGGTTATTTGATAATGTGATGCTGTTTTTGTTAGTCCATTCAAAATGTAAATTTAATTTAATGGTATCGTTATAAAGTCCAACAACAATATCCGACGGACTCATGGGGTTGATGGTATTCGTACTCACGCATGACGAGTCATTAAAATTATGCTCATATGTCGCCGTTTGTGTTTGAGTTAGCGCAAAATCTCCCTGAACAACCAAATTATGCTGCGCTGACAACTCTCCATAACATGCCGCATAGCTCACAGGCATAACCATCATCATTAATATAAATTGCATTATGCGAATTTTCATAGAACCACCTGACTATTACTGGCAAATATAATTTTTACTTTCATCAATCTCTTTACCGAAGGTGATTATGCATGAAAGTCCTTGTCGTTTATCAATTGCTACATTAACCGATGGCGGTACGTCATTGGTGCGAATAAATAACTGGCTTCCCTGACCGACAACGCCAATATTATGGCCATGGATATCATTAACTTCATAACCAAACGTTAATGGTTGTCCATCCACTCTTAACGCTTTTATAAACCAGGGTTTGCGCTGATCGGTATCAAAATTAATCAGCACGACCGCGCCGCGATAAGGGGCGGCAATTTTCCGGTTGCCACGTAATTCTGCTTCGCTATCGCTTTGCGACACATCCAGCATCAGGTGATTTTCCCGATAAGACGTCATTCCGTCGTATACCACCACCCCATTAGGATTTGTAGTGCGATATTTTTGTCCATTAACATAAGCATCTTTAATTCCTGGTGCATACATCACAGCAAACGTTTCAGAAAGACGATTCGCCAGATTCACACCACCAGACCAGGCGACAATGCCCCCTGAAACACTGGCTCCAGCCTGTCGATAAATACTCGACTGACTATAACTGCCATTCACTGTCACCATCGGCGCGTTCCAGGTTAAATTCGCCCCAGCTGTCGTTTCGTTCCCCTGATGCTGATGACTCAAGTTGGCACCATAGTTAAACTGATCGCGGCTCCCAACCGTTCCCGATATTCCTGTATTGTTTGAGGCAAAACCCTGATCGTCAAAGGTCGTTGAGTTAGACATATATATTTGCCGCCGTGGTGTCGTGACATCATCACCCCAATCAAAGGGAATCGATATAAAAATATTAAAGCGTTTTTCTTCATGATGATTCTCGTCATAAGCCTGACTTGCTGCGAGGGTATAGCTTATCCGTTGCAAGTTATTGGAGTAACTCAACTGATAATCTTTGCTGCTGCCGCTACGCCCCCAGTAATCTCGCCATAATGTGCTTAATGACACAGAACCCCAGCCTTCTGGCAATGACTGACTCATATTGGCGGAAAAGCTATTTTTGCGCCCAAAATCATTCTGGTAATAATCTGCAATGTCATAGGCATCATTTTTATCGCGACGATAATTATCTTTATTATTTGCCCAGACATAATCATTAAACGTCCGGTAATCGCGCGAAGAATAACGCCAGGCTGCCAGGCCAAAACGCGTCGATGTTTGAGTCACAAATTTGTTGTAGGCTATCTGATAACTTTGTCCGTCAAAAATATCGCCATTATCTTGCTTACTATGAGATTTTGTTGCATCGACAGAAATCGCGCCAATACGTGTATTCCAGCCAGTCCCAAGAGTAAATGCGTAGTAATTATTGGCAATCATCGTGCCGCCATACAGCGTTAATAAATTATTAAAGCCATACTGGTAACCGACCTGAACAAAATCGCTTTGCTTATTTGCTCCTTCAATATGGCTACGACCCGCCGCAAAATCATATTTCGACACGCCCGGTTGCAACATATTTGGCACCGCCGAATAAGGCACCAGGTACGTGGTAACCGAACCGTCAGCCTCTTTCACGCTAACATCAAGATCCGCTCCACCACCGGCCAATTGCAAATCAGTAATCGAAAATGAGCCAGGTGGAACCTCCTTCTGATAAACAATAAAACCGTTTTGTTCAATGGTTACCAGCGCGTTACTCTGCGCAATCCCCAGCACTCGTGGGGTAAAATTTTGTTTCGAGTCAGGCAACATCTGCATATCACGAAAAAGTCGCACGCCACTGAAGCGAACAGAGTCAAAAATATCGCTTGAGGTGTACATATCACCGACACGCAGCGTGCCGAGAATTTGTGCAAACCCGCGTTCCAGATATAGGGTATTGCTTTTCCACTCCCCAGGATTATTATCCGTTTTGCTGAAACTGGCATCAGAATGCAGTTGCCACCCCAGCAGATTTAATCCACTGTTAAAACGAACATAACTACTCTTGTTATTACCCGACGCTTTATAGTCGCTGTAATACTGGCTCATATAATAAGAGGTATAAAAAGCATTAATACCCCGTTCCCAGTTTTCCGGCGGGACATAACCACTTTCCAGTTCATCAACCCAGGCTTGCGGAACGCTGAAATCTAAACGAAAAACACCGATATTCCAGGCATAACTCCCACCCTGAACAAGTTGCTCTAATGTTAAACATTGCTTACTACTGGCGAAGTTATCGGTATTAATACCTAACCGCTTGATAATTTCTCTCGCCAGGCATGTTTCTTCGGGGTTATCTTTAACGATAATCTCATATTTCCCACGCCATTGTTTATTGACATAAATATCGATGTCATATTGGCCCGGTAAAGGTTGATTATCATCAAGGCGAATATGAGCAACCTGTTGGTCTTTCATTCCCCCCATCATAAAATGGGTGTCAAAGGTTTCTTCCGCTGCATACGCTTCAATGCCGAGCAATAACGCTACGATTGCTAATGCGAGTGGGGTTATTCTCAACACGGGCAGCTCCTGCAATTAAATTTTGTCGCTAATATAGTTGCCATCATCATCAATAATGATCAAATACCAGCTATTCGCATTATTAGTTTTGACGTTTACACTCTGGCTTTCTAATGGCGCAATCATGATGGTTTCATAATTGACTTTGACATTATTCGCTTTTACATCGGAAATCGTCACCCAGTTCGGCGAATCATTTTTTATCACCAGCCCATTGCCGCTACGATTTACCAGCAATTTCTTAAACGTTGCTTTATTAACCGGAGCAATACCCGCCGGTCGGTAAAACAATTTGATTCTGTTTTGCATCGCAAACTTCAGTGCATTCTTGCCTTCTTGTTCTGGACTATTAGGTGGAATATCCAGAACGTTCAGATAAAAAATGCTCTCTTTATTACTGGGCAACTTATTCGGCATGATTTTAATTTTTACTTGCTGTCCGGAGTTAGCCCCTATTTTTGCCACTGGTGGCGTTAGCATGAAAGGAACCTGAATCTTTTCCGGCGGCAGTGATGTGTCGCCATCATCAATCCACGCCTGAAGTAATGAAGATCGGTTTCCCTGATTCATCAACTGCACCATCACTTCTTTATTTTCAGCCGGGTAAATAATTCGCGTCCCGTAGATGACAATTCCGGCATGTGCAGGAAGAACCATAGAAGAAATGAGTAAAGCTAATAACCCTTTCATCTTAATGCCTCTTAAAATTAAAAGGCCGCCATGGAGATAGCGGCCATGTTTATTTCCTGGAGAAACTTGCAAAATTATTTAATTATTAATCCTGCGCCACACGCATAACTAAAGAAGAGACCACATCACCTGATTGCACTGAGTCTTCTGTCAGTTTCAGGTATTTTGCTTTAAACGGAATCGCATACTGACCATCCGCTGTTTTATAACTCTCAATATTAAAAGGCGCTGAAACATCCAGTACATTGCTGTTATCGCCTAAATAGAGATAATAACCCACGGTATCGTTACTACTGGCTATAGCCTTATCGTTGCCGGTTATTTTATCATTGGTGATCAACGAGAGTTTTACACCAGCTACTTCTTTCGGGCAGCTAATTTTTAACATGCTGCTGGTTACACCGACTGCATCATCATAGGTTGAATATTTCGCTTTACCTTCAAAGACAGTGGTCGGAACAGTTGGCATATTAATACTTACTGAATCACCACCCGCTTCAAATTTACACGGAGACTCTGCAATATTCCCCTTAATGGTTAAAGTTCCGGTATCAACGTCTGCAGCAAATACGCCAGCACTCATAAAAAAAGAAGAAAAGACAGCGGTAGCAATAATTGAATGTTTCATAATAGGTTCCTTAATATAGTTTATTTTGATTGTTAAGACTCTGTATCTCGTGGAAACAAATTTCTCACATCAAAAAGGTTACCGCAATGTAAACGCATTGTTTTATTGATTTAAAACAATTTAACCATTGCAATATAATTACAACAAATACTTAAGGGAATTAAATATTTACCACATCTATTAATTGACATAATTTACTGTTAACCACATTCTTAAAATAAATAAAAAAGCCTAAATCATTCACGGGAATGATTTAGGCTTTCCAAATATTATTAAAAGAGTGTTGCCTGATTAATCGTAGCGATTTAATACGATTCGACGTTTGCTATCGTTGCCCGCTGTAACCAGCTCTGTAGTGACGCCTTTTACCGGCGAAGAAATCCGATGACGGGTATCAACGCTTTGCGATACCTGACCGCAATGCTGTTGGGGCTGGCTATTAACAATATCCATACTGCATGTTGGGGGGCTGATCCTGCCATTAATCGTTAATGCGGCAGTCTCTGAAGAGAACGCGGGAGAAGCCAATCCATAGGCAAGAAAAATGATTCCTGACAGCCAATACTTATTCATTGAACGTTATCCCTGTAGTAAAGGTTATGCCTGGATAGATTGAGTGCATAACAAACTATAGCTGTACATCCGCTACACAGCCACGAAGGATGATAAAGAGGCTTTACCTGTACGATCAATCTACTTTGTACAGTTTAGGACTAAGATCCACTGAATATTCGCAGCATTAAAAAAGCGTTCATTTAAAGCCACAAAATAAATACACCGCATCAATGTATCATTTCTGCGGTGTATGACGAACAACCAGAAAGGCTAATGCACGTTAGACCGCGCGGAAGGAGATCTCACCTGGAATAACTTCACCTTGCCAGTAGAGCTGAGCAGCAACCCGGTCAGCCAGTTGGCGGTAGATAGTAGTAAATTCGCTCTCCGGACGGCTGATAACGGTAGGTGTTCCTTTGTCGAGATCTTCACGCAGGCTAATGTGTAACGGCATTTGCCCCAACAACTGCGTATGGTATTTCTCGGCCAGTTTCTCTGCCCCACCAGTGCCGAAAATCGGCTCATGATGACCACAGTTACTGCAAATATGGACGCTCATGTTCTCGACAATACCCAGTACCGGAACTTCGACTTTCTCGAACATCACGATACCTTTTTTCGCATCAATCAGCGCGATGTCCTGTGGCGTGGTGACCACTACTGCACCGGTTACAGGAATGTTTTGCGCCAGTGTCAATTGAATGTCACCGGTGCCTGGCGGCATGTCGAGCACCAGATAATCCAGATCCGGCCATAAGGTTTCTTGCAACATTTGCATCAACGCCTTGCTCGCCATCGGGCCACGCCACACCATCGCGTTGTCGTCAGTGACCAGATAACCAATTGAGTTGGTTGCCAGGCCATGAGACATAATCGGTGCCATATGAGTCCCGTCTGGCGAGGTCGGACGCTGATTTTCTGCCCCCAGCATGGTTGGGATAGACGGACCATAAATGTCGGCATCCAGAATGCCGACTTTCGCTCCTTCCGCCGCCAGCGCCAGCGCCAGGTTTACCGCCGTGGAGGATTTACCCACGCCACCTTTGCCGGAACTGACCGCGATAATGTTCTTCACGCCGTTAATTCCCGGCTGATTCTTCACGCGTTTCAGCGTGGCAATGTTATGCGACAGTTTCCAGTCGATAGCTTTTGCCCCGGTGATACGCAGCAATTCGGCGCTACATTGCTCTTTTAACTCTTCGAACGCGCTATGCCAGACGAACGGCATAACCAGCTCCACATGCAGCGTGTCGTCCATCCAGGCGACATGATGCAACGCTTTCAGCGTGGTAAGGTTATGCTTCAGGGTTGGGTGCTGAAAATTAGCCAGTGTCCCGGCGACCATTGCGCGCAAGGCTTCTGGTGATTTGGCCTGGGATTGTTCGTTCATCCCGACTCCTTATTTATATAGATAAACCATCAGCTAAATAGTTTACCTGAAGAAAATAGATAAGTACTTACTTAACATTTTCCCATTTGGTACTATCTAACCCCTTTTCACTACTAAGAAGTAATGCCTACTATGACTCAAGTCGCGAAGAAAATTCTGGTGACGTGCGCACTGCCGTACGCTAACGGCTCTATCCACCTCGGCCATATGCTGGAGCACATCCAGGCTGATGTCTGGGTCCGTTACCAGCGAATGCGCGGCCACGAGGTCAACTTCATCTGCGCCGACGATGCCCACGGTACGCCGATCATGCTGAAAGCCCAGCAGCTTGGTATTACCCCGGAGCAGATGATTGGCGAAATGAGTCAGGAGCATCAGACTGATTTCGCAGGCTTTAATATCAGCTACGACAACTATCACTCGACGCACAGCGAAGAGAACCGTCAGTTGTCTGAGCTTATCTATACTCGCCTGAAAGAGAACGGTTTTATTAAAAACCGCACCATCTCTCAGTTGTACGACCCGGAAAAAGGTATGTTCCTGCCGGATCGTTTTGTGAAAGGCACCTGCCCGAAATGTAAAGCGCCAGATCAATACGGCGATAACTGTGAAGTCTGCGGCGCGACCTACAGCCCGACTGAACTGATCGAGCCGAAATCTGTGGTTTCTGGTGCTACGCCGGTGATGCGTGATTCCGAACACTTCTTCTTTGATCTGCCCTCTTTCAGCGAAATGTTGCAGGCATGGACCCGCAGCGGCGCGTTGCAGGAGCAGGTGGCAAACAAAATGCAGGAGTGGTTTGAATCCGGCTTGCAACAGTGGGATATCTCCCGCGATGCGCCTTACTTCGGTTTTGAAATTCCGAACGCACCGGGCAAATACTTCTACGTCTGGCTGGACGCGCCGATTGGTTACATGGGTTCCTTCAAGAATCTGTGCGACAAGCGCGGCGATACCGTAAGCTTCGATGAATACTGGAAGAAAGACTCCACCGCCGAACTGTACCACTTCATCGGTAAAGATATCGTTTACTTCCACAGCCTGTTCTGGCCTGCCATGCTGGAAGGCAGCAACTTCCGCAAGCCGACCAACCTGTTTGTTCACGGCTATGTGACGGTGAACGGCGCGAAGATGTCCAAGTCTCGTGGCACCTTCATTAAAGCCAGCACCTGGCTGAATCATTTTGACGCTGACAGCCTGCGCTACTACTACACTGCGAAACTCTCTTCGCGCATTGATGATATCGATCTCAACCTGGAAGATTTCGTTCAGCGCGTAAATGCCGATATCGTCAATAAAGTGGTTAACCTGGCCTCCCGTAACGCTGGCTTTATCAACAAGCGTTTTGACGGCGTGTTGGCAAACGAACTGGCTGACCCTGAACTGTACAAAACCTTTACCGATGCCGCTGAAGTTATTGGCGAAGCGTGGGAAAGCCGCGAATTTGGTAAAGCTGTGCGCGAAATCATGGCGCTGGCTGACCTGGCTAACCGCTATGTTGACGAGCAGGCTCCGTGGGTGGTGGCGAAACAGGAAGGCCGCGATGCCGATCTGCAAGCGATTTGCTCAATGGGCATTAACCTGTTCCGCGTGCTGATGACTTACCTGAAGCCGGTACTGCCGAAACTGACTGAACGTGCGGAAGCATTCCTCAATACGGAACTGACCTGGGATGGTATTCAGCAACCGCTGCTGGGCCATAAAGTGAATCCGTTCAAGGCACTGTATAACCGTATCGATATGAAACAGGTGGAAGCACTGGTGGAAGCATCCAAAGAAGAAGTGAAAGCAACTGCCGCGCCAGTTACTGGCCCGCTGGCTGATGATCCGATTCAGGAAACCATCACCTTTGACGACTTCGCCAAAGTTGACCTGCGCGTGGCGCTGATTGAAAACGCAGAGTTTGTTGAGGGTTCTGACAAGCTGCTGCGCCTGACGCTGGATCTGGGTGGCGAAAAACGCAATGTCTTCTCCGGCATTCGTTCTGCTTACCCAGACCCACAGGCGCTGATTGGTCGTCACACCATTATGGTGGCTAACCTGGCTCCGCGTAAAATGCGCTTCGGTATCTCCGAAGGCATGGTGATGGCTGCCGGTCCTGGCGGGAAAGATATCTTCCTGTTAAGCCCGGATGCCGGTGCTAAACCTGGTCATCAGGTGAAATAATTCCCCTTCAAGGCGCTGCATCAACAGCGCCTTTTCTTTATAAATTCCTAAAGTTGTTTTCTCGCCTTTTTGTCGCTCTGTAACCTGCGCAAATGCTGTTAGCATCTGTATTAAACTGGATAAAATTACAGGGATGCAGAATGAGACACTTTATCTATCAGGACGAGAAATCACATAATTATTCAACTGTTCCATAACGGCTGGCGCTATCAGGAACAGAGCGCCATTAGTCAGGCTGATTTGCTGGCGAACGAACTCACCGTAATCGGTTTTTATCGGCTGGCGCATGTGTTGAAGCAATTACGCAATTCGGAAAGCGAGACACTGGCAGAAGTATTGAATAATTGTGTTTTACTCTGCGAACAGTTGTTACTGATGCTTGAGCAACAAGGAGGAAAAAATGCTTTTTATTAAGAGATCTACTCCATTTCCGGACTGCTCAAGACGAGGTATAAAGAATATTCTATAGCGCCCTGGTGAGAGTCACCAGTTTTCTGATCTTGATAAAATGGAGTTTTACATGAAGGCTTTCAACAAGCTGTTTTCCCTCGTTGTTGCATCTGTTCTGGTTTTCTCTCTCGCTGGCTGTGGTGACAAAGAAGAATCAAAGAAATTTAGTGCCAATCTGAACGGTACTGAAATTGCCATTACCTATGTCTACAAAGGCGACAAGGTGCTTAAGCAATCTTCAGAAACCAAAATTCAGTTTGCAACCATCGGTGCAGCTAACAAAGAAGAGGCGGCTAAAAAGCTTGAGCCGTTAAGTGCAAAATATAAAAACATTGCTGGCGTTGAAGAAAAATTAACCTTTACTGATACTTACGCGCAGGAAAACGTGACTATCGATATGGAAAAAGTTGATTTTAAAGCCCTGCAGGGTATTTCCGGCATTAACATTTCTGCTGACGATGCCAAAAAAGGTATCACTATGGCGCAAATGGAACTGGTGATGAAAGCCGCTGGCTTTAAAGAAGTGAAATAATCTGCCGGAGGCCATGCTCTCTGCATGGCCTCCAGACCTGTCTTAGTTTTTCTTCACATGCTGGCGCGCAGCCAGTCCACGCAGAAAATAACGCAAGAATTGATCGCCGCATTCGCGGAAGTTTTTATGATCCGGTGCGCGCATCATCGCAGTAATTTCCGGCATAGAAACGCGGAACTGCTGTTCGGTGAGGATCGCCAGGATGTCATCGGTTTTCAGTGAAAACGCGATACGCAATTTTTTCAGCACAATATTGTTATTAATACGACGTTCCGGCTCCAGTGCCGGTGCAGACTCATCCCTGCCGCGTTTTTCGTAAATCAGACCATTCAGGAACGAGGACAAAATAATGTCCGGACAACGTTGAAAACCTTCTTCATCTTCTTTACGCAACCAGATGGCAATCTGTTCGGCAGTGGTTTCGACATTGCCCAGCGCCAGAATGCGCACCAGGTCGTTATTATTGGCTTTTAAAATGTAGCGCACGCTGCGCAGAATATCATTACTTAGCATGAGGCCTTCAGGTGTTGATGAGGCAAAAAGCCATTTTAGCAGTCTTTTACAGGCCAATCGCCTCTTTTAAGCTTTTCAGATAACGGCGGCTGACCGGCACGGTTAAGCCATTACGCAAAATCAACTCGGCCTGGCCATTATCTTCCAGGCGAATCTCCTGCAAATGCGCGAGGTTAACCAGATACTGACGATGGCAGCGTAGTAGTGGTGTACGACTCTCCAGGGTGCGTAATGTCAGTTCAGTAAAGCCCTCTTTCCCTTCGTGACTGGTGACGTAAACACCGCTCATCCGACTGCTGACAAACGCTACATCTTTCATTTGCAGTAAATAAATCCGACTGTGCCCCGTACAAGGAATAAATTTCAGCGCCTGCTGATTTTCCGGTAACAGCGAAACATCCTGCTTGCTCCGCTCCTGACGCAGACGAGCCAGCGTTTTCTCCAGCCGCGCTTCATCAATCGGCTTCAGCAGATAATCAAAGGCATGTTCTTCAAAGGCTTTAATGGCGTATTCGTCAAACGCGGTGAGAAAAACGATATACGGACGATGTTCCGGGTCGAGCATCCCCACCATTTCCAGACCGCTGATGCGTGGCATCTGAATGTCGAGAAACAGCACATCCGGGCGCAGTTTATGCACCGCGCCAATCCCTTCCACGGCGTTTGAGCACTCGCCGACAATTTCAATATCGCTCTGCTCCTGCAAAAATACGCGCAGGTTTTCCCGTGCTAATGGTTCATCATCGACAATTAAGACTTTAATCATGCCTCGTCCCTCCATGGCAGTCGTAACGTTATTCGGGTGTAACTATCAGGCTCACAGGCGACGCTTATCCCATAGTCATCGCCAAACCGCTCACGTAAACGCTTATCCACCAGATTCATCCCCAGCCCACTGGCATTGGTTGCCGGTTGATACAAACCGGCATTGTCTTCGATCTCCAGCATCAAATGTTGCCCTTCACGCCTTGCGCTAATTGCCACTCGCCCTGTATCCAGCAGTTGTGAGGTTCCATGTTTAATAGCGTTTTCCACTATTGGTTGCAGGGTAAACGCGGGCAACTGCTGCCGGGATAATTCCTCCGGAATAGAAATGTTGACCTGCAACCGTGACTGGAAGCGCGCCTTTTCAATTTGCAGATAAGCATTCACATGTTCAATTTCGTCGGCGAGAGTAACAAACTCCGAAGGCCGCTTTAAGTTTTTGCGGAAAAAAGTGGAAAGATACTGCACCAGCTGGCTGGCCTGTTCGCTGTCGCGACGGATCACCGCTTTAATGGTGTTAAGCGCATTGAACAGGAAATGGGGATTCACCTGGGCGTGAAGCAGTTTAATTTCTGACTGCGTGAGCATCGCTTTTTGCCGCTCATATTGCCCGGCGAGGATCTGCGCCGAAAGCAATTGCGCAATCCCTTCCCCCAGCGTGCGGTTGATTGAGCTGAACAAACGGTTTTTCGCTTCATACAATTTGATGGTGCCCATCACCCGCTGATTCTCACCACGCAACGGAATCACCAGCGTCGAACCCAGTTTGCATTGCGGATGCAAAGAGCAACGGTAAGGCACTTCGTTGCCATCGGCGTAGACCACTTCGCCGGTTTCAATCGCTTTTAAGGTGTAGGTTGAGGAAATCGGTTTGCCTGGCAAATGATGGTCGTCACCAATTCCGGTAAAGGCCAGCAATTTCTCGCGATCGGTAATGGCTACTGCGCCAATATCCAGTTCCTGATACAGCACCTGTGCCACTTTCATGCTGTTCACTTCGTTAAAACCCTGGCGCAAAATGCCTTCCGTCGAGGCAGCAACTTTCAGCGCGGTGGCAGAAAAAGCCGAAGTGTATTTTTCAAACATCGCGCGTTTATCCAGCAATATACGCATAAACAGCGCCGCACCGACGGTATTGGTGACCATCATTGGCGCAGCAATATTACTCACCAGACGCACCGCATCTTCATAAGGTCGGGCAATCGCCAGGATGATCAACATTTGCACCATTTCAGCGACGAACGTGACTGCACCGGCGGTAATGGGGTTAAAGACTTTATCAGTGCGCCCGCGACGGATCAGGATGCTGTGTACCAGGCCGCCGAGCAATCCTTCGACGATGGTCGAAATCATGCAGCTTAGCGCAGTCATGCCCCCCATTGAGTATCGATGTAACCCGCCGGTCAGACCAACCAGCCCTCCGACGACCGGACCGCCGAGTAAGCCGCCCATCACCGCGCCAATCGCCCGCGTATTAGCAATCGAATCGTCGATGTGCAACCCGAACCAGGTGCCCATAATGCAGAAAATGGAAAAGACGATGTAGCAGAGAAATTTATGCGGCAGACGAACCGTGACCTGCATTAATGGTATGAATAATGGCGTTTTACTCATTAACCACGCAATGACTAAAAAAACGCACATCTGCTGAAGCAGCAGCAACACCAGATTAAAATCGTACATACCCGCAAACCACACTTCCCTTTAAAACGCGTAACATACATTGCCTGCGTTTAACTTTCTTTGAACTCTTGCAGAAAAATGAGAATTCGTGAGTACGATCACTCAAAATCACCTGGCAAAAATAAAATCACCCTAACGATGAACTAAAAACGGACAAAACTACCTGGTTCGCAAATCTGCGTCTAAAGTTAAACCGGGACCTCGCGAGCAAGGGTGAGAGGATGGCGCTTTACACAATTGGTGAAGTGGCGTTGCTTTGTGATATCAATCCTGTCACGTTACGCGCGTGGCAGAGGCGTTACGGATTGTTGAAACCGCAGCGCACAGACGGCGGTCATCGCCTGTTCAACGATGCCGATATCGACCGGATCCGCGAGATCAAACGCTGGATCGATAACGGTGTGCAGGTCAGCAAAGTTAAAATGCTACTCAGTAATGAGAATGTTGATGTGCAAAACGGCTGGCGCGATCAGCAAGAAACTCTGCTTAATTACCTGCAAAGTGGCAATCTACAAAGTCTGCGAATGTGGATCAAAGAACGTGGTCAGGATTACCCCGCCCAGACGCTCACCACACATCTGTTCATTCCTCTGCGCCGACGTCTTCAGTGTCAGCAACCAACTCTCCAGGCGTTACTGGCGATCCTCGACGGTGTACTGATCAACTACATCGCCATTTGTCTGGCTTCAGCACGTAAAAAACAGGGTAAAGATGCGCTGGTGGTTGGCTGGAATATTCAGGATACCACGCGGCTGTGGCTGGAGGGTTGGATTGCCAGCCAGCAAGGATGGCGCATTGATGTCCTCGCCCATTCCCTCAACCAGCTCCGCCCGGAACTGTTTGAAGGCCGCACGCTATTGGTGTGGTGCGGTGAAAACCAGTCTCCCGCCCAGCAGCAGCAGCTCACCAACTGGCAGGAACAAGGCCATGATATTTTCCCACTCGGCATTTAATGATTCGTTAACAAATGCGCTTTACTGTACAATCCTTTCGTTAACATAAGGAGTGCATTATGCGCATAGCGAAAATTGGGGTTATCACCCTGTTCCTGTTGATGGCGTTAGGCGGTATCGGTGGCGTCATGCTCGCAGGTTATACCTTTATTTTGCGTGCTGGCTGAGTAGCTGCACCAACCGTTCAAACAGGCGGTCTACGATGATCGCCGCCAGTGCCACCAGCAACGCCCCCTGAATCACATAAGCAGTGTTAAATCCGCTAAGTCCGATGATGATGGGCGTACCCAGCGTGCTGGCTCCTACCGTTGAGGCAATGGTCGCCGTACCAATATTGATAATCACTGAAGTCCGCACGCCAGCCAGAATCACTGGCGCTGCCAGCGGTAACTCCACTTTACGCAATCGCTGACTCCGGCTCATTCCCATCCCTTTGGCAACGTCTGTCACGCTGGCATCAATCGCTCCCAGTCCGGCAAGTGTCGCCTGTAAGATCGGTAATACGCCGTAAAGGATCAAAGCAATAATCGCCGGTTGCTGACCAAACCCCATCACCGGAACAGCAATCGCCAGCACAGCTACGGGCGGAAAAGTCTGCCCAACGGCGGCAATGGTTTCGACCATCGGGCGAAACTCCGCGCCCCACGGGCGAGTGACAGCAATTCCGGCACCAGTACCAATGATCACGGCAAACAAACTTGAGATCCCCACTAGCCAGAAATGAGCCAGCGCCAGGGCAGCAAAACTTTCCTGCTGATAAACAGGCCGAGGTAATTGTGGAAATAAAGCTCCAAACAACGGCTGGCTATAGGGTAGCCAGAAAATCAGCCCCACAAACAGAGCAATAAGCCAGAACAGCGGATCGCGCATTATTTTCATACGATTACGCCTCCACCAGCAGATCCTGAAAATGTAATGTGCCGCAAGGTTTACCTTGATCGTCAACCACCGGCAACACTTCACAACCACGAGCGACAAACAATGAGAGCGCATCACGTAGCGTCATCTCTTCTGCCAGCGCCTCACCTTCAGCGCGTTCGTTGCGGCGCACATAATCAGTCACACTACGTAACGAAAGCAGGCGCACACCCAGTTCACTACGTCCAAAAAACTGGCGGACAAAATCATTCGCCGGACGAGTCAGCATCGTCAGCGGATTGCCCTGCTGCACCACTTCACCATGATCCATCAACACCAGATGTTCTGCCAGCCGTAGCGCCTCATCAATATCATGAGTGACCAGCACAATGGTGCGCCCCAGCAAACGGTGAATGCGCGTCATCTCTTGTTGCAACGCGCCGCGCGTCACCGGATCCAGCGCGCCAAACGGTTCATCCATCAGTAAGACTTGCGGATCGGCAGCCAGTGCGCGCGCCACTCCCACACGTTGCTGCTGACCACCGGAAAGCTGATGCGGATAACGCTCACGCAAATTTGACTCCAGCCCCAGTAGCGCCATTAATTCGTCGATACGATCGTCAATCCGCGCCCGCGACCATTTTTGCAATTGCGGCACGGTAGCGATGTTTTGCGCCACGCTCCAGTGGGGAAACAGGCCAATAGATTGAATGGCATAGCCCATCCGGCGGCGCAACTCCAGTACTGGCAGCGAGCGAATTTCTTCACCGGCAAAGCGGATCACGCCGCTGTCATGCTCCACCAGGCGGTTGATCATTTTCAGGGTGGTGGATTTGCCGGAGCCAGAGGTGCCAATCAGCACCGAAAAACTCCCTTCCTGAAAATTGAGATTGAGATCGTTAACGGCTTTTTGTGCGCCGAACAGTTTGCTGACATGGCTAAATTCAATCATTATGTTTCACCTTCAGCAGTGCGATAAGCAAATCGAACAGCGCGTCGGTAAGCACCGCCAGAACAATTACCGGGATCACCCCCAGCAACACTAAATCAATGGCGCTGCTTAACAGCCCCTGAAAAACCAGCGCACCAAAACCGCCTGCGCCGATTAACGCCGCAATCACCGCCATGCCGACGGTTTGCACCATCACCACCCGCAGGCTGCGCAGAAATACCGGTAACGCCAGCAGTAACTGAACATGCAGGAAACGCTGCGCCCCGCTCATGCCCATCGCTCTGGCGCTCTCCAGCACATCGCGCGGGATCTGGTTCAAACCGACTACCACGCCGCGCACCAGCGGCAGCAAGGCATAGAGCACCAGCGCAATCAGTGCGGGTGTCATTCCGGTTCCTGCTATGCCGAGCTTCCCCAGCCACGGAAAGGCCGTAACCAGCGCGGCAAGCGGCGCAATCAACAGGCCAAAGAGCGCCACCGAAGGCACGGTCTGAATGACATTGAGCAGAGAAAAAATCGCCCCCTGCCGCGCGGTGGAAAAGTAGCACCAGACGCCCAGCGGCACGCCAATCACCAGCGCCGGCAGTACCGAGCCAAACAGCAGGGTCAGATGCTGTGCCAGCGCGTCATCAAACACATCCTGACGGTTGGCGTATTCTTTCATTAGCGAGAGATCGTTAAGCGTGCCGGAGTACAGCAACCACAACGGAATGATGGCAATCTGCATATGCAACAACCAGCGCCACAGCGGATGCGTGGAGATTCGGCGGATTGCATCACTACAGGCCAGCAGTGCCAGCGCCGCTGCCAGCCAGAAACCACTGCCGAGGCTGGTACGCGCCAGCACACTGCCATTTTGCGCCAGTTGTGTCGCTGCCTTTCCCGCGCCCCACACCAGCAATACGAAGACGAATTGCGCAAGGATGAGTGCAAAAATGCTGCCTTTTCTACCGGGAATAAAACAGGCAGTCAGCCAGGCGCAACCAACGCCCACCAGCATCCAGATCGTTTGCGGCCACAGTTGCCAGAGATGACGCCCTTCACCCGAGACTAAACGATTAGGCGCATAACTGATAAACGGCAGTGCCGCTGCGATTGCCGTCAGCAACAGCAGCAGCGCCAGAACAGGATTAATACGGAGATAAGTCACGAGAAATTACTTCGTCCACCCTTTTTGTTTCAGGTAGTCGGCAGCCACTTTTTTGGCATCCAGTCCTTCAACGGCAATGCTGGCATTCAGTTGCTGCAATGTTTTTTCATCGAGGCTGGCGAAGACTGGCTGTAGCCACTGTGCCATTTGCGGATACTCCTTCAACACCGATTCACGCACCACTGGTGCAGGCGCGTAGATAGGTTGCACGCCTTGCGGATCGCTTAAGGTTTGCAGCCCCAGCGCCGCGACCGGACCGTCAGTGCCGTAAGCCATTGCGGCATTAACGCCAGAAGTTTGCTGGGCAGCGGCTTTAATCGTTACCGCCGTGTCGCCGCCTGCAAGTGACAGTAACTGATCCTGATCGAGTTTAAAGTCGTAAGCTTTTTCAAAAGCGGGTAACGCATCGGCGCGTTCGATAAACTCTGCCGAGGCTGCCAGTTTGAAGGTGCCGCCCTCTTTCAGATAACGACTCAGGTCGGCAAGCGAAGTGAGTTTGTTTTTCTCTGCAACATCCTGACGCACGGCGATGGTCCAGGTGTTATTCGCAGGCGCGGGCGTCAGCCAGATTAACTTGTTTTGCTCTGCATCGAGCTTTTTGACTTTCTCGTAGCCTTGCCCGGCATTTTTCCACGCCGCATCGTTTTCATCTTTAAAGAAGAAAGCGCCATTGCCGGTGTATTCCGGGTAGATATCCAGCTCGCCGGAAGTGATCGCCCCGCGCACCACCGGCGTGGTTCCCAGTTGCACTTTATTCACCGTCGGTACGCCGTGGCTTTCGAGTACCTGCAAGATGATGTTGCCGAGTAGCGCGCCTTCGGTATCGATTTTTGAACCGACTTTAACGGGGGAAGCCGCGTGCAGCGGCAGGCTCACGGCTGCCAACATAACCAGTGAACCTGCCCAGACCTTTGAGAGTGGCATGATGCTTTCCTCATTCTTTTACTGTTGTTTTCAGCGAATTAAGAGAAAAGCATAGTTGATAATGGCGGGGTTAGCCTGACTGGGAGGATTCAGTTGCAGAATCAGATAAATACTTAAGAGGCATATTCGGTTCGGCGTTTCCTGCCGGATGCGGCGCGAGCGCCTTATCCGGCCTACAAAGGGCGAAAATTCAGCAAGTTAAGATATGAACATCAGGCAAAGGGCGCAAACGTCGCGCCCTTACTAAAGCATTACAGCAACTCAAACTCACCTTTCTTAACGCGCGCGGAATCGGTGCCGATAAAGACGTTGAACTTGCCTGGCTCGGCGTCATATTTCATCTGTTGATTCCAGAACTTCAGCGCCTCGATATCGATCGGGAAGCTGACGGTCTGAGTTTCGCCCGGCTTCAGGGTGATTTTCTCAAAGCCTTTTAGCTGTTTCACCGGGCGACTCATGGAAGCCGTCACATCCTGCAAGTACATCTGCACTACCGTCGCCCCTTCGCGTTTACCGGTGTTCGTCACCTGCACGCTGGCCGTCACTTTGCCGTCACGCTTCATTGTCGGCGCAGAAAGTTTCACATCAGAGACGGTGAACGTGGTATAGCTCAGACCATAGCCGAACGGATAAAGAGCCCCGTTAGCTTCATCAAAATAACGCGAAGTGTATTTGTTCGGCTTGTCGGCATTATACGGACGCCCGGTATTCAGATGGCTGTAGTACACAGGGATCTGCCCGACAGAACGCGGGAAGGACATCGGCAGCTTGCCGGACGGGTTGTAATCGCCAAACAATACATCGGCAATCGCATTCCCCCCTTCCGTACCCGCAAACCAGGCTTCCAGAATCGCGTCGGCCTGCTGATCTTCTTTCACCAGCGCCAGCGGACGACCGTTCATCAGCACCAGCACCAGCGGTTTACCGGTGGCCTTCAGCGCCGCAATCAAATCACGCTGACTTTGCGGGATGGTGATATCGGTACGGCTGGAGGCTTCGTGCGCCATCCCCTGAGCTTCACCGACTACCGCCACCACCACATCAGATTGTTTCGCGGTCTGCACCGCTTCATCAATCATCTCTTGCGGCGAGCGCGGATCGACCTTTACCGCCTCTTCATACTGATTCAGGAAATCGATAATGCCTTTGTCACTGGTGACGTTTGCCCCTTTGGCGTACAGCACTTTACCGTTTTCACCAACGGCATTTTTAATCCCGGTCAGTACGGTCACGGATTGATCGGCAACACCGGCTGCGGACCAGCTGCCCATCACGTCACGTTTACTGTCCGCCAGTGGCCCAACCACCGCAATGGTGGCCGATTTTTTCAGCGGTAACGTTTCGAGACGGTTTTTCAGCAGCACCAGGCTTTCTCGCGCCACTTCACGCGCTTCTTTGCGATGCAGGCGGCTTTCAGCATTGGTATCCACCGGGTCAGACTCTTTCGGCCCAAGGTGGCTGTACGGATCGTTAAACAGTCCCATGTCATATTTGACGTTCAGTACGTGACGCGCGGCATCGTCCAGCTCTGCCATCGTCACTTTGCCGGATTTGATCAAACCAGGCAGATACTTCGAGTAATACTCGTCGCTCATGCTCATGTTGATCCCGGATTTCAGCGCCACGCGCACCGCATCTTCCGGATCTGCCGCCGTACCGTGTTTAATCAGTTCTTTGATTGCACCGTGATCGGAAACGGTGATGCCTTTAAAGCCCCACTGGTCGCGCAGAACATCTTTCAGCAGCCAGGAATCGGAGGTGGCTGGCGTGCCGTTCAGCGAGTTCAGCGCCACCATCACCGCGCCGCTGCCAGCGTCCAGCCCCGCTTTGTACGGCGGCATATAATCATTAAACAGGCGCTGCGGACTCATATCGACGGTGTTGTACTCTTTACCGCCTTCTACCGCGCCGTATGCGGCAAAGTGTTTGACGCTGGTCATCACCGAGTAGCGATCTGCCGGGCTTTTACCCTGCATCGCTTCCACCATGGTTTTACCCATTGTTGAGGTGAGATACGTATCTTCGCCAAAACCTTCGGAAGCACGTCCCCAGCGCGGATCGCGCGAGACATCGACCATTGGCGCCCAGGTCATATTCAGGCCATCATCTGCCGCTTCATAAGCAGAGACGCGCCCTACTGTTTTCACCGCATCGAGGTTAAAAGAAGAGGCCAGGCCGAGGCTAATCGGGAAGACAGTGCGCTGACCGTGCAGCACATCATAGGCAAAGAAGAGAGGAATTTTCAGGCGGCTTAATTCCATCACCTGATCCTGCATAGCGCGGATATCCTGACGGGTTACGGTGTTGAAAATCGCCCCAACCTGCCCGTCTTTGATCATCTCGCGGATCGCCTCTTTCGGGTTATCCGGGCCGACGCTGATTAAGCGCAGTTGACCAATCTTCTCATCAACCGTCATTTTTTTGAGCAGTTCGGTGACGAACGCATCCCGCGCTTCGGGCGTTAATGGATGGTTACCGAACAAATCATCCGCCAGTGCTGGCTGTAAGGCCAGACTTACCGCGATACCTACTGAACATAGCCATTTCATGTGGATTTTTCTTCCTTTGTTGCCCGATGTGGCAGCGAAAATGGTGCAAAAACCGTAGTTTGCCATAAGCATGATGGAGAGAGAAAAAGAATGCTCAGTTTATTGTCTGAATTTTCAAAATATTCACTCGCTGAATTGTCATACAAGGCGCTATTCTAGTTTGTGATATTTTTTCGCCACCACAAGGAGTGGAAAATGTCTTCCATGACAACAACTGATAATAAAGCCTTTTTGAATGAACTTGCCCGTCTGGTCGGTCATTCACACCTGCTCACCGATCCCGCAAAAACGGCCCGCTATCGCAAGGGCTTCCGTTCTGGTCAGGGCGACGCGCTGGCTGTCGTTTTCCCTGGCTCACTACTGGAATTGTGGCGGGTGCTGAAAGCCTGCGTCACCGCCGACAAAATTATTCTGATGCAGGCCGCCAATACCGGTCTGACCGAAGGCTCGACGCCAAACGGTAACGACTATGATCGCGATATCGTGATCATCAGCACCCTGCGTCTCGACAAACTGCACGTTCTCGGCAAGGGCGAACAAGTGCTGGCATATCCTGGCACCACGCTCTATTCGCTGGAAAAAGCTCTCAAACCGCTGGGTCGCGAACCGCACTCGGTGATTGGTTCGTCGTGCATAGGTGCATCGGTCATCGGCGGTATCTGTAATAATTCCGGCGGCTCGCTGGTGCAGCGTGGCCCGGCATATACCGAAATGTCGTTATTCGCGCGCATAAATGAAGACGGCAAACTGACGCTGGTGAACCATCTGGGGATTGATCTGGGCGAAACACCAGAGCAGATCCTCAGCAAGCTGGATGACGATCGTATCAAAGAAGATGATGTTCGCCACGATGGTCGTCACGCCCACGATTATGATTATGTTCACCGCGTTAGGGATATTGAAGCCGACACACCCGCACGTTATAACGCCGACCCGGATCGCCTGTTTGAATCCTCCGGTTGCGCCGGAAAACTGGCAGTATTCGCGGTACGTCTTGATACCTTCGAAGCAGAAAAAAATCAGCAGGTGTTTTATATAGGCACCAATCAGCCGGAAGTGCTGACTGAAATCCGCCGCCATATTCTGGCTAATTTCGAAAATCTGCCGGTTGCAGGGGAATATATGCATCGGGATATCTACGATATCGCGGAAAAATATGGCAAAGACACCTTCCTGATGATCGATAAACTTGGCACCGACAAGATGCCTCTCTTCTTTAACATCAAAGGGCGTACCGATGCGATGCTGGAGAAAGTGAAATTCTTCCGTCCGCATTTTACCGACCGTGCGATGCAAAAATTCGGTCATCTGTTCCCCAGCCATTTACCCCCGCGCATGAACAGCTGGCGCGATAAATATGAACATCATCTGCTGTTAAAAATGGCGGGCGATGGCATTGGCGAAGCGAAATCGTGGCTGGTGGATTATTTCAAACAGGCTGAAGGTGATTTCTTTGTCTGTACGCCGGAGGAAGGCAGCAAAGCATTTTTACACCGTTTCGCCGCTGCGGGGGCGGCAATCCGTTATCAGGCCGTGCATTCCGATGAAGTCGAAGACATTCTGGCGCTGGATATTGCTCTGCGGCGTAACGATACCGAGTGGTATGAGCATTTGCCACCGGAGATCGACAGCCAGTTGGTACACAAGCTCTATTACGGCCATTTTATGTGCTATGTCTTCCACCAGGATTACATCGTCAAAAAAGGTGTGGATGTACATGCGTTGAAGGAACAGATGCTGGAGCTGTTACGCCAGCGCGGCGCGCAATATCCTGCCGAGCATAACGTCGGTCATTTGTATAAAGCGCCGGAGACGCTGCAGAAGTTTTATCGCGAGAACGATCCAACCAACAGTATGAACCCTGGGATCGGTAAAACCAGCAAGCGGAAAAACTGGCAGGAAGCAGAGTAAATATAGCCGGATGCCTGATGCAGATGTAGGCCTGATAAGATGCGCCAGCATCGCATCAGGCATCGTGCCCGAATGCCGGATGCGGCGTAAACGCCTGCTCCTGCCTACAGGCAAGCAAACTTAATCGTTCTGTGCCGTCTGCCCCGCCGCCGCCATCTGAGCGGCTTTTTGTTTTTTATAGCTCAACGCCGCAGCCGGAACAGGCATCACTTTACCGGTCTCAATCCAGGTACGCAGGCGGCTGGCATCGGCAAAATGGGTATATTTGCCAAATGCATCCATCACCACCAGCGCCACCGGTTTATTATTGATAACCGTGCGCATCACCAGGCAATGCCCTGCGGCATTGGTAAAACCGGTTTTGGTTAACTGAATATTCCAGTTATCGCGATAAACCAGATGGTTAGTATTGCGGAACGGCAGGGTGTACGTCGGATTAGAGAAGGTCGCCATATCTTCACGGGTGGTACTCAACTGACCGATCAACGGATATTGTTTGCTGGCAATCAGCAATTTGGTCAGGTCACGGGCCGTCGAAACGTTATGCACCGACAACCCGGTCGGTTCAACAAAGCGCGTGTTGTTCATTCCGAGCGACTTCGCTTTCGCATTCATCGCTTTAATAAAAGCGTTATAACCACCAGGATAATGGTGCGCCAGGCTTGCCGCCGCGCGGTTTTCCGAAGACATCAGCGCCAACAACAGCATATCTTTACGGCTGATTTCGCTGTTCAGTCGCACGCGCGAATAGACCCCTTTCATCTCTGGCGTCTGGCTGATATCCACTTTCAGTTTTTCATCCAGCGGCAGTCGTGCGTCAAGCACCACCATTGCGGTCATTAATTTGGTGATTGACGCAATCGGACGCACCAGATCCGGGTGGTTCGAATAGATCACTTTGTTGGTATTCAGATCAACAATCATCGCACTACCGGAAGCGATTTCCGGCTGCGAAGCTGTGGTAGCGGCGGTCGTTTTCGCAACGGCCTGCGGTGCAAAAGGCACAGCCAGCATTAGAGCCAGGCTAAATAAAGAAACTCGAAATTTCGGCATGATGAGCATTCAGATAGTGGTTCACGCGCACGGGTTGCGCACCGCCGGAGTAAGGATTTACTGAGGCTAGCGACGCCATCATAACGAGCAAAAAGTGCGATCGTCAAAGGAGAATCGTGAGGAAATGCTGCATTGCTGACATTTACGTCAGCAATGCAACGCAAAAGAACTTTCTAGAACAGCCGATAACCGTACCCCCACAGAATAACGGTAATAGCGAGCAGCACTTCCAGCACCAGTACGCCAATCGCCAGCGTCGAACTGGAGAAACTAAGACCTTCCTCTTTGTTGATATTCAGGAAACTCGGAATACCGAGATAAAGCAGATAGCCGGTGTAAAACAGCGCCACCGTACCCACCAGCGCGCACAGCCAAACCAGCGGATAAAGCGCCACCAGGCCGCTTAAAAACAGCGGCGTTGCGACATATCCGGCAAAGACCATACAGTGCGCAAGCGATGGACGTTGCGGATATTTGCGCGCCATCCACCAGATGACTCGCCCCATCACCGCGACCCCTGCCAGCATAACGCCATAAAACAGGACAGCCAGCGCCAGTCCGGTAAACCAGGATAACTTCAGGATAGTGCCATCGCCAAAATTCCAGCCAATTTGCGTGGTGCCAATGAAGGCACAGATCACCGGAATCGCCGCCATCAGCAAAACGTGGTGGGTGTAGTGATGAGAAATCGTTTCGTTTTCACGATTAATCACCTGCATTTCACGATCGGGATGGGAAAACAGTCCCCAGACATGGCTCATACCGCCCCCTTTTTGTGAGTTGCTGAACCTGACAGTTCAAGTATAAGTCAGCTTGTGGTTATTTTTTGCCCTGTTGTGAAATTTGCGTCGCATGATGAAACGCCTTTTTCTGCGCAAACAATTCACAGGGTGTATGCTTACAGGCAACCAAAGGGAGACAGACTGGCCTATGGATCTCAATACACTCATCTCACAATATGGTTATGCCGCGCTGGTGCTCGGCAGTCTGGCTGAGGGTGAAACCGTGACTTTGCTGGGAGGCGTTGCGGCACATCAGGGATTATTAAAATTCCCGCTGGTGGTTCTTTCTGTGGCGCTTGGCGGCATGATTGGCGACCAGGTGCTTTATCTGTGCGGACGGCGGTTTGGCGGCAAGCTGTTGCGTCGTATCTCAAAGCATCAGGATAAAATTGAGCGGGCGCAGAAACTGATCCAGCGCCATCCGTATCTGTTTGTTATTGGCACGCGTTTTATGTATGGCTTTCGGGTCATTGGCCCGACGCTGATTGGTGCCAGCCAGTTGCCGCCGAAAATCTTTCTGCCGCTGAATATTCTCGGCGCATTTGCCTGGGCGTTGATTTTTACCACTATCGGTTACGCCGGTGGTCAGGTGATTGCGCCGTGGTTGCACAGTCTTGATCAGCATCTGAAACACTGGGTCTGGTTGATTCTGGCCGTGGTTCTGGTGGTTGGCGTGCGCTGGTGGCTGAAACGGCGCGGGAAGAAAAAGCCGAATAATCAGGCGTAAAGCAGTTGCCACAGATAAGTCGTTCGCGCCGCATCCGACATCAGGTGCACCATGCCTGATAAGACGCTGGCGCGTCTTATCATGCCTACAACATACCCATTGAAATATCCACATATCCCATTGCGCTACTCCGGTTTAAACTGCGGATTCGCCAGCATAAAACCGCCATCGACAATCAACGACTGCCCGGTGGTGTAATTTGCGCCTTCGGAACATAGCCAGGCCACCAGACTGGCAATCTCATGCGTTGCGCCGAAACGCCGCAGGGGAATTGATGGCTCTGCATCGGGCTTCACGTCGCCGTCATCCATGCCGTTCATCGGCGTGGCGATGGCACCTGGCGCGACCGCATTCACCAGAATCTTATGCCTGACCAGTTCGAGCGCCATCGCTTTGGTTAACCCGCCGAGTGCATGTTTAGCGGCGGTGTAGGCGCTGGCATACGGCAGCGGCGTATGTTCATGTACCGATGTAATGTTGATGATGCGACCACCTTGCCCCTGTTTCACCATCTGGCGGGCGGCAATTTGCGAGCATAAAAAAGCACCATCGACATCAACGGTAAAAATCTTGCGCCACTCATCAAAAGCCATATCAAGAAACGGCGCTTTGGTCATCGCTCCCGCGTTATTCACCAGCACATCAATACGCCCCAGTCGTTGAATGAGTTTCTCCAGCGCCTGCGCACCTTCTGGTAGATTGCCGAGATCCAGTTGCACCATCTCCGCACGGACGCCGTAGCTAACCACTTCACGCGCGGTTTCTTTTGCCCCTTCTTCATCTGAGTGCCAGGTAACGCCTATATCAAAACCCTGTTGCGCCAGTAATAACGCGCATTCTTTGCCGATCCCCGAATCGGAGGCGGTAATTATCGCGACCTGTGCCATCGAGATCTCCACTTAACGCTGAATAAACGTTAAGTATAGAAGGCGCATATCATCAGCGTTTGTAGCCCCCACCCAGCGCGCCGGTGAGTTGAACGGAGGCATCCAGCCACTGCCCCTGCAAGAGCAGACCGTTTGCCCGTTCACGCAGCGCCGGGATTCTGGCTTCGCTGACGCGGGAACCAGCAATGATGCCCGCGTTAAAGCGTGCCTGCGCAAGACCTACCACACGCAGGGCATCGCGCTCAATTTGCGCCTGATGCTGGTTTTTCTCCACCAACGTCTGAACCTGACTGGCTGCCCGCGCCACGTCATTTACCGCTTCAACCACCGCTTTGTTGTAGCTGGCGATAGACAAGTTGCTTTCGGCTTTCGCAATATCGAGATTGGCGTTAAGACGACCGCTATCGAAAATAGGTAGCGTCAAACCTGCCGTAACGCCCATTTGCTGCGCGGAATGACGGAACAGATCGCTTAAGTGCAACGCATCTTGTTGCAGGAAGGCCATCAGGTTTATGTCGGGGTAAAAGGCCGCTTTTGCTGCGTCGATGCTGCTTAAGGATGATTCAACGTACCAGTGCGCCGCCTGCAAATCGGCACGGCGTGCCAGCAAGGAATAACCCAGTTCATCAGGAAGCTGACTTGTCACTTCAGGCAGCACGACCGGATGCAGCTTTAAGGCGCTCGTCTGGCTGTTAGTCAGCGCACTTAACCGCGCCTCAATAATTTTCATTTTTCCCGCCGCATCGTTGCGCTGCTGCCGGGTTTTACTGGCATTAATATCGGTTTCCACACCTTCAACCGAAGAGGTAATTCCGTTTTGATACAACTGGCGATCGGTCGCGATAATGGTGTTCTGCTCTTTTTCGATTTGCTGCAAGACAGTATTTAACGCCGTCTGGGTTTGCCACTCCCAGTACAGACGTGCCACGCTGCCAGCCAGCAATTGGCGAGTTTGCTCGCGTTCCGCCACCCGTGCTTTAACCGTACCCAGGCGAGCAGTAACCTCCGCCCGATTCTTTCCCCAGATATCAAGATGCCAGCCCGCCGTTAAGCCAAAAGTACCGTTGGTGTACCACGGACCGGTCGTACCTGCCGCAGGATCGTTCAGAGCAAACGGCCCCATTAACCCTTCTGCCGACATTTTTTGCCGCTCCATATCCGCAGAAAAGTCGATCTGCGGACCATCCTGAGTGGCTACAGCTTTCGCCTGAGCTTCAGCCAGTTGAATGCGCTGTTCAGCCACCTGCATATCCGGTGCGTTCTGTAGTGCATTGTTAATTAATGAAGTGAGTTGATTATCGTGATATTCCAGCCACCACTGACTGTCTGGCCAACCATTCTTCAGCGCCATGGGTAATGCGGTGTCAACTTGTGCAGCGGGCGTTTGCTGGCTTAACGCCTGGCGGGTTTCGTGCACAGGCGCACATCCGGCCAGCATAAGCAACAGCGAAAAACAGGCGATAGCTGGATAAAAGGGATCACGATTCATGGGGAATAATCAGGTAAGAAATGGTGCGCGGAGATTACCGTGTGTTGCGATATATTTTTTAGTTTCGCGTGGCAATACATCACTGGCAATAAAACGACATATCCAGAAAAACATACAGTAAGTAAATGATATTCTCCGATTTATCTTAATCGGTTATGAATAACGGCAAAGGGTTTTATTTTTTCCTATACTTACTCAGCACTCACAAATAAAGGAACGCCAATGAAAATTATACTCTGGGCTGTATTGATTATTTTCCTGATTGGGCTACTGGTGGTGACTGGCGTATTTAAGATGATATTTTAAAATTAATTAATGTCATCAGATCCGAAAATAACAAGAATATTTCAGTCTCTCATCCTGTTGCGCTCCTGTCATGTGCATTGCTTCATATAATCACTGGCGCAAGGAGCGCGCAGGGGGCGGCCAATCGCCGCCGCCCCCTGCACCCCCGGGCTCTGGCGAACAAAATCGCCGCTGCGCGGTACCCTCGGCTTATCCCTTGCGGCTACCGGGTCGGGCGCGAGGTAACATCCCTGTAAAACGCGCCCTCAGCCCACATCCATGTGGGCTGCCCCGGCCTCCAGGGAACGCCTCGGCGATTTTGTCGCCACCAAACAACCGTGCGGCCTATTGATAAAGAGCTAACACATTGTCAAAAAACATCACTATGGTTTTTAGAGTTTCTCGATATCAATTGCCTGAATAGCCCTTGCAATATCAGGGGGATTATTCAACACCCGAACATGCTGAAATAATTCCGTTGCTTCATCGTATTCTTTACGCAAATAACTCAACCACTGTTTAATTCGCGCGACGTGATATAGCCCGGTATCGCCCTGCTTTTCCAGACGGGTATATTTTTGCAGCAAAGCAACCACCTCCGGCCACGGCATTCGCGGTTCGTTATATTTTACCACCCGGCTCAGGTTGGGAATATTCAGCGCCCCGCGACCAATCATTACCGCGTCGCAGCCGCTCATCGCCATACATTGTTGCGCACTCTGCCAGTCCCAGATTTCACCGTTGGCAATCACCGGAATATTCAGCCGCTGGCGAATCTCGCCAATCGCCTGCCAGTCAATATGCTCCGCACGGTAGCCCTGCTCTTTTGTCCGCCCATGCACCACCAGTTCCGTGGCGCCAGCCTGTTGAACAGCATCGGCAATTTCAAACTTCTTATCGCCGCTGTCCCAGCCAAGCCGCACTTTCACGCTGACGGGTAAATGCGCCGGCACAGCTTCGCGCATCGCTTTTGCCCCCTGGTAGATGAGCTCGGGATCTTTGAGTAACGTCGCCCCGCCGCCGCTACCGTTAACCGTTTTCGATGGGCAACCGCAATTGAGATCCACGCCCCAGGAGCCTAACTCCACCGCACGAGCGGCATTTTCCGCCAGCCATTGTGGGAACTGCCCCAGCAGTTGTACCCGCACCAGCGTACCGGATGGCGTTCGACTGGCATTTTGTAGTTCAGGGCAAATGCGATGAAAGACTTTTACCGGCAGCAGTTGATCGACCACGCGGACAAATTCGGTGATGCACAGATCGTAGTCGTTAACTTCGGTCAGCAATTCACGCACCAGAGAGTCAAGCACACCCTCCATCGGCGCCAGTAGTACACGCATATCATCACCCGCAAAAAAATGAGGCGCTATGGTAGCGCCTCCGGTCAGCGGATTAAAGTGCTCAGCGTGGTTGCAGACAGTTATCTTCTTTCCAGCCGTACAGCCACTCCATACCACGATAAAACTCTGCCTGCGATTTCCCTTTCCACAGCAGGTTACGTACCTGGCGTTCTACCCCCGCAGCGTGGTATACCCGCCCCATTTCACGGGTTGACCAGACGATGCGCGCGGTGCGTGGAATACGTACCGACTCATACAGCGCAAAGGCTTGTGCCGCATCGCCGTCACATTCTGCAAGCGCCTTACCGAGCGTCACCGCGTCTTCCAGTGCCATACAGGCACCCTGCGCCATATATTGCGCCACCGGATGCGCCGCATCGCCCACCAGCGTTATGCGCTTCGTTCCCCACTTCGCCACCGGTTCGCGGTCGGCAGTTGACCAGCGTCGCCATGACGTCGGTTTATCCAGCATCTGGCGCGGGCGTGGATGAATGCCTTCAAAATAGGAGAGCACTTCCTCTTTGCTGCCATCCTTCACGCCCCACTCTTCCTGCTGGCGACTGTGGAATGTCACCACCAGGTTATACTGCTTGCCGCCGCGCAAAGGGTAATGCACCAGGTGACAGTGCGGCCCCGCCCACAGTACCGGCGCGTTGATACGCAAATCTTCCGGCATATCGGCACAATCGATAACCGCACGGTAGACCACATGCCCGGTAACGCGCGGCACATCGCCTAATAAGCTCTGACGCACCACTGACTTCACGCCATCACAACCAATCAGAATATCGCCGCTCCAGCTATTGCCGCGATCGTCAAAAACGGTGACATCGTCTTCCGTCTCACGAATATCCACCACCTGTGTGGAGGTGTGATATTCGACGTCCGGATGCGTCAGTACCGCTTCCCACACCGAGGCATGGATATCAACGCGATGGATCACCGCGTAAGGGCCGCCAAAATGGTCACGAAAGGCCTGCCCGGTTTCAATGCGCACCACCTCTTCGGCGTTTACTGCGTCCATCATGGTGATGTGATCGGTAAACACCGCGCGCTGACGGGCAATTTCCCCGACGCCAAGACTGTCCAGCGCCGAAAACGCGTTTGGCCCCAACTGGATGCCTGCGCCAATCTCACCGATTTCATGTGCCTTTTCCAGCAGCACGACTTTGATCCCCAGGCGGGCCAGTGACAGCGCAGTTGCCGCACCGCCGATCCCGCCTCCCACAATTACTGCGCGTGTCACTTTCGTCATTATGCTTCTCCTGGTCAGGCTGAAATTTTATCTTGTTGATTTTCTGGCGCGGCAGCTATAAATGCTGGCAGCTGCGTGCAGACGTCGTACACCGCTTTACAGCGCGGATATGCACTCAGGTCGCAGTTCATGCGTAACGCATTTGCCCACTGTGGGACAAGGCAGCAGTCTGCCAGCGTCGGCGTCTCGCCCACACAAAATTGCCCCGACTGGCTCTGGCGCAGCAGTTGTTCCACCGCGCTTAACCCTTGCTGGATCCAGTGCGCATACCAGCGTTTTTTCTCTTCTTCACTGACGTTCAGTTCTTCGGTCAGGTAGCGCAGCACACGCAAATTATTCAGAGGATGAATGTCGCAAGCGATGGCATAAACAATTTCCAGGACTTTATTGCGAGCCGGTTCTTCCTGCGGCAACAGCGGAACTTGTGGATAATGACGATCCAGCCAGTCAATTATCGCCAGCGATTGACCGAGTGACTCGCCATCATCGGTCAGCAGCGTCGGCACCAGCCCGACCGGATTCATCCGCCGGTAGGCCAGTTCGTTTTGCTGACCAATGCGGATATTCACCCCTTCGGTCTGGTAATCGATACCCTTTAGCGCCAGCGCGATACGCACCCGGTACGACGCTGAACTATTAAAAAAACTGTACAGCTTCATCTTGCACCTCAGACAATCTTCACCGCGATAGGGGTTAAACCCTCGACGTTGCCCGTGATCACATCGCCTTTCACCACCGGGCCAACACCTTCCGGCGTGCCGGTGAAGATCAGATCGCCCGGTTGCAGTTCAAAGAAGCCGGACAGGTAGCTGATGGTTTCATTCACTGACCAGATGAGATGACGAATATCGCTGCGCTGATGATCTTCGCCGTTAACCTGTAACCAGATTGGCGCGTTCTCAATACCGCCGGTTTCGCTGGCTTTGTGCAGCGGCGCGATCGGCGCAGAGAGATCAAACGCTTTGCCGATTTCCCACGGGCGTCCCATCTGGCGCATTTCCATTTGACGATCGCGACGGGTCATATCAAGCCCCGTGGCATAACCCCAGACATATTCGTGGGCGTTTTCCAGCGGGATATCGCTGCCCTTTTTACCAATTGCCACTACCAGCTCAATTTCATAATGGTAGTTATCAGTCTGTGCCGGATACGGCAGCGCCAGCGTTTCGCCTGCGGCAACCGGAACAACGGCATCCGCTGGTTTGCAGAAGAAGAATGGCGGTTCACGATCCGGATCGAAGCCCATTTCGCGGGCGTGGGCAGCATAGTTACGTCCGACACAGTAAACGCGACGCACGGGGAATTGTTCATCACTGCCAACAACCGGTACGGTAACGGGCGCTTGCGGTTCGAATACATATTGAGTCATTTTTTCTCTCCCAAATTAATAACGCGCTTCGCGGAACAGCCCCAGGGCTTCTTGTACCGGTCTGTCCGAAAAACTAAATAAAACGGTATCTTGCGTGGTCTGGAATGACACGCCGTGCCAGGTCGGCACCACGAAGATATCTTTTGCACTAAAGGTGAAGGTTTCATTGCCGATAGTGACCAGCCCGCCGCCTTCCACCACGTGGTAGATGGTGCTGTCAGTTGTGCGCGCCACGCGGGAGGCGAACCCTTTCGGCAACAGTTGCAGGAAAGCGCCCATCGACGGCATCGGATACCCGCCGGTGACCGGATTTACGTAGCGCATTTTGTAGCCATCCCACTCATCGGCATCGCCCAGGCGGGTTAAATCGTGCAGCACTTCGCGGCTGCGATCATAACGGTAGTTAAAGATCGGCGAAGAGTTCCCCGTCTGATGGCGCAGCGGCAACATATTGGCGGCATAACGCGGCAGATAATCCCCCTCTTTGCGCGTTACCGGTTGTTGCTCTTCCGGATAATCTTCGGCAAAACCGCAGCCCAGAGTGTTCACTAATGGCAGATCCAGTCCATCCAGCCAGATAACCGGTTCGTCGCCAGGATTACCGTGATCGTGCCAGCGCCACTGCGGGGTCAGGATAAAATCGCCCTCATTCATTGGCGTGCGTTCGCCATCAACGGCGGTAAATGCGCCTTTACCTTCAACAATAAAACGCAGCGCCGACTGGTTATGACGATGGCTTGGTGCCACTTCGCCTGGCATGATCAGTTGCAAACCGGCATACAAGGTGGCGGTAATAGAGGACTGACCGCGCAGCGCCGGGTTTTCCAGCACCAGTACGCGACGCACCGCCTCTTTCGCGCCAATCAGGCTGCCACTTTCCAGCAACAACGGGCGGATCTCCTGATAATTCCAGTACGCTGGCGCGCAATTAGCGTTGGGCGTTTTCGGCACCAGATGGTGCAACGACTCCCACAGCGGGGTCAGGTTTTGCCCGGAAATGTGCTGATAAAATTGCTCGCGGCTATTTTGATTGTTATCAGTCATTGAGATGCTCCTTATTCGTTCACAACGCCTGCGCGAGGCAGTGAGTCAGGGACAGAGGTCGACTGGCGAACGACGGTAATCAGCAGCGTTAACATCACCGCACTGATCGCCGCAGGCACAGCGATAATGAAAAACAGAGTGTCGAAAGAGAAATTCATCGCCATCATCACGCCGCCAGAAAGCGAACCGACAATCGCGCCGCAGCGGCCGACGGCGTTTGACCAGCTCACGCCCGTGGCGCGACTTTGCGTTGGGTAGAGCGTGGCGGTCAGCGCGTTCAGCCCCACTTGCGATCCGCTGATACCAATGCCAGTGCCAAAGACAGCCAGTGCCATCAGCCATAATCCGTCCTGACTTAAGCCAATCATCACGATGCATACAACGCCTATGGCATAGCTCAGCGCCAACACGCGGAAAGGATTGAATTTATCCATCAGTACGCCCAGCGCCAGCGCGCCCAACGTGCCGCCAATCTGGAATGCGGCGGTAACCCAGGACGCATGTTGCAGGTCGATACCACGATGGTTAAGTAACGTCGGCATCCAGCTTGAGAGCAGGTAAATGATCAGCAGGCTCATGAAGAAAACGACCCACAGCATCAACGTGATGGTTAACTGACGCCCGGCAAACAACTGGCGAATGCTGCCTTTGGCAATAGCGGCTGGTTCATTGAGATAAAAGTGGGTATCGACATAACGCTCGCGAGTCATGGCACTCACGGTTTTTGCAATTACCGCCTGCGGTAACTGGCGACGCACCTGCCAGCGTGGCGATTCCGGCAAAACCACCACCAGCGCGACAAATAAAATCAGCGGTAATACGCCTCCCAGCACCAGAATGCCGTGCCAGCCAATCACCGGCACCAGTTGCGCGCTGACAATCCCGCCAAAGGCTGACCCCAGCGTGAAACCGCAAAACATCAGCGTTACCAGCGCGCCTCGACGACGAGCTGGCAGATATTCCGACGTCATGGTGATGGTATTCGGCATTGCGCCGCCAAGCCCTAACCCGGTGAGAAAGCGCAGGATTACCAGTGTTTGCAGATCTGGTGAAAAAGCAGAGGCAAGACTTAACGCACCAAATAAAAAGACGCACAACTCAATGACCCGTTTACGACCAAAGCGATCGGACAACGGGCCGCAAAGCAGCGCGCCTGCGGTTAATCCCAACAGACCCGCGCCAAACAGCGGCGCGAGATCGCCTGCGGAGAGTTGCCAGTGAGTACGAATATCGGGAGCGATAAAGCCGATAGCCGCCGTGTCAAAACCATCGAGCATTACCACCAGAAAACAGCAGATGATAACGCGCCACTGCATCTTGCCGACCGGAGCGGCATCGATCAGTGCTTGTAAATCACGTCGTTGAGTCATAGTGAATGCCTCAGTGCAGGTAAGGTAGATGTTTCTATTGTTTTGTATATGTTGCGATATTGTGATTAAAGAGATGAAATGTACAATGGCATTTTCGGCAGAGAGATAACCTGGAGGTTATGGCAAATGGCAAACTGGGCGCAGAAATTAAAACTTCATCACCTGCAAATGCTGGTGGCGCTGGGCGAACAGGGTAATCTGACCCATGTGGCGCGGATGATGAATATCACTCAGCCTGCGCTGTCGAAATGGCTGTCACAACTCGAAGATGAGATCGGCCTCACACTCTTTGAGCGGCACAGCAAAGGGCTACGTCCGACCGAAGGTGGCAAATTGTTATTGCAACATGCCCAACGATTAATCAATGACATGGAGCGATCGCAACATGAACTGGCGCGCTTTAAACAAGGCGGGCTGGTCGGCAGTCTGAAAATAGGTTGTTCTCCTGTCGCCACTGACTGCGTATCCCAGGCAATTTTGCATTTGCTAAAAGAGATGCCGACGCTGCACCTGAATATCGAAGAGAAGGTGATGACGCCATTACTGCAAGACCTGCTGGCAGGTTCTGTGGATGTAGTGGTTGGTCGTATTGGTGGTCGTGCACTGCAACTGCCGCTAAATTATCAGGTGCTCTACACCGAGCCAGTGTGCTTTGTCGCTCGCCCAAACCATCCACTGGCGAAATATGCCGCTCTTGGCTGGGATGATCTGGCTAACTGGCGCTGGATAGTCTGGCCAACCGGGACACCTATTCGTCTCAGTATTGATAATGCGCTGGTAGAACATGGCGTGATGCTGCCAGAAAACACCATTGAATCGGCGTCAATGAACGTCAGCACCAATCTGCTCCAAAGCAGCGACATGATTTCTATACTCTCTTTACGTCTGGCGCAACGCTATGCCAGTCAGGGGCAACTGGTGATCCTGAACCTGCCGAAGATAGAACAGAAAGGCAGCGTCGGCGTGTTCTGGCGTAATAACGAAACGCCCTCCCGTGCGCTAAGTCGGTTCCTGCACTTTTTGAACCAGAATTAGACCACTGAATTGGGCGCTTGCCCGATATTCGTCTCCTGTAATTCAACTATGCTCAGATTTCATGATGTGATCGGTAGCACGTTTTACAGATTAATTGTATGATGAATCCATCTCATCTGGGGTGTTGATCATGAGTAAGACACTGAACATTATCTGGCAATATTTACGCGCTTTTGTCCTGATTTATGCCTGCCTGTATGCAGGTATTTTCATTGCTTCCCTGCTACCGGTAACCATTCCGGGCAGCATCATCGGGATGCTGATCCTGTTTGTCCTGCTGGCCTTGCAAATTCTTCCGGCGAAGTGGGTCAATCCGGGGTGCTACGTACTGATTCGCTATATGGCGCTATTGTTTGTGCCGATTGGCGTAGGCGTCATGCAATATTTTGATTTGCTGCGCGCACAGTTTGGCCCGGTAGTGGTTTCCTGTGCCATTAGTACGCTGGTGGTTTTTCTGGTGGTGAGCTGGAGTTCGCACCTGGTACACGGTGAACGTAAAGTCATAGGTCAGAAAGGATCAGAGAAATGATGGCGAATATCTGGTGGTCATTACCGCTGACATTGATTGTCTTTTTTGCCGCCCGCAAACTGGCAGCGCGGTATAAATTTCCATTGCTCAATCCGTTGCTGGTGGCAATGGTGGTGATCATTCCTTTTTTAATGCTGACCGGCATCTCTTACGACAACTATTTTAAAGGTAGTGAGGTTTTAAACGATCTGCTGCAACCGGCGGTGGTGGCGCTGGCCTATCCTTTATATGAACAGCTGCATCAGATCCGCGCGCGCTGGAAATCGATCATCACCATTTGTTTTATCGGTAGCGTGGTCGCGATGGTGACAGGGACTTCCGTGGCATTGTTGATGGGTGCTTCACCAGAAATCGCCGCGTCAATCTTGCCGAAGTCGGTGACTACGCCAATTGCGATGGCGGTTGGCGGCAGTATTGGCGGTATCCCTGCAATTAGCGCAGTTTGCGTCATTTTCGTCGGTATTCTGGGCGCGGTGTTTGGTCATACGTTGCTTAATGCGATGCGTATTCGCACCAAAGCGGCGCGCGGTCTGGCGATGGGAACGGCCTCTCACGCCCTCGGTACGGCGCGCTGTGCCGAACTGGATTATCAGGAAGGCGCATTTAGTTCGCTGGCACTGGTGCTGTGCGGGATTATTACCTCGCTGATCGCACCGTTCCTTTTCCCGATTATTCTGGCTGTAATGGGCTAAAATTTTGCGATGCGTCGCGCATTTTTGATGTAAGTTTCACGTGTTGCATAATTAATGAGATTCAGATCACATATAAAGCCATAGCGGGTTCGTAAACTGTTACCCCATTACATGATTATGAGGCAACGCCATGCATCCACGTTTTCAAACTGCTTTTGCCCAACTTGCGGATAACTTGCAATCTGCACTGGAACCCATTCTGGCAGACAAGTATTTTCCTGCGTTGTTGACCAAAGAGCAGGTCTCTTCGCTGAAGAGCGCAACGGGGCTGGACGAAGACGCGCTGGCTTTCGCACTGCTGCCGCTGGCGGCGGCCTGTGCCCGCACGCCATTGTCGAATTTTAATGTTGGCGCTATTGCGCGCGGCGTGAGTGGAACCTGGTATTTTGGTGCCAATATGGAATTTATTGGCGCGACAATGCAGCAAACCGTTCATGCCGAACAAAGTGCTATCAGCCACGCCTGGTTAAGCGGTGAGAAAGCACTCGCCGCTATCACCGTTAACTACACGCCTTGCGGTCACTGCCGTCAGTTTATGAATGAACTGAATAGCGGTCTGGATCTGCGTATTCATCTACCGGGTCGTGAAGCGCACGCGCTGCGTGACTATCTGCCGGATGCTTTTGGGCCGAAAGATCTGGAGATTAAAACGCTGCTGATGGACGAGCAGGATCACGGTTTTGCACTGACCGGCGATGCGCTTTCTCAGGCGGCGATCGCAGCGGCAAACCGTTCACACATGCCTTACAGCAACTCCCCAAGCGGCGTGGCGCTGGAATGTAAAGACGGTCGTATTTTCAGCGGTAGCTACGCTGAAAACGCGGCGTTTAACCCGACTCTGCCGCCATTGCAAGGAGCGTTAATTCTGTTGAATCTCAAGGGGTATGATTACCCGGATATTCAGCGCGCGATTCTGGCAGAAAAAGCCGATGCGCCGCTGATTCAGTGGGATGCAACCTCCGCAACGCTTAAAGCTCTCGGCTGCAACAATATCGACCGCGTTCTTCTCGCTTAAGCCTGGTGCCGGATGCGGCGTGAACGCCTTGTCCGGCCTACAGCCCTGGCACACTGATAAGCGTCGCATCAGGCTTGCCAACTTATCCTGGTGTCGAAAATCCCGGCAAACAGTTTGCCGTTTCTTGCGCAAAGCCCGCAGGTAAAGTAGCCTGATTGAAATTCCCCAAGATCGAGTTTTCTGCATGTTAAAGCGCGTGTTTTACAGCCTGTTAGTCCTGATCGGCTTGCTGCTGTTGACTGTGCTCGGCCTCGATCGCTGGATGAGCTGGAAAACTGCGCCTTATATCTACGACGAGTTACAGGATCTCCCCTACCGCCAGGTCGGCGTGGTACTTGGCACCGCGAAGTATTATCGCACCGGGGTGATTAATCAGTATTACCGCTACCGTATTCAGGGGGCAATAAATGCCTATAACAGCGGTAAGGTGAATTATCTATTACTTAGCGGCGATAACGCGTTGCAGAGTTATAACGAACCGATGACCATGCGCAAAGATTTAATTGCCGCTGGTGTCGATCCAGCTGATATTGTTCTCGACTACGCAGGTTTTCGAACTCTCGACTCTATCGTACGCACGCGCAAAGTCTTCGATACTAACGACTTCATTATTATCACTCAGCGTTTCCACTGTGAACGGGCATTATTTATCGCTCTGCACATGGGTATTCAGGCGCAGTGTTATGCCGTACCATCACCCAAAGATATGTGGTCGGTACGTATTCGTGAATTTGCCGCTCGTTTCGGCGCTCTGGCTGATCTTTATATCTTTAAACGTGAGCCACGCTTTTTAGGTCCTCTGGTTCCTATTCCGGCAATGCACCAGGTGCCGGAAGATGCGCAGGGGTATCCGGCCGTTACCCCCGAACAATTACTTGAATTAGAAAAGAAACAAGGAAAGTAGTTATGGATGTTCAGCAGTTTTTTGTCATTGCCGTTTTTTTCCTGATCCCTGTATTTTGTTTTCGCGAAGCCTGGAAAGGCTGGCGTGCTGGCGCAATTGATAAACGGGTTAAAAATTCCCTGGAACCAGTGTATGTCTGGCGTGATAAAAATCCCGGACTCTTCTTCGCTTATATAGTGGCATATAGCGGCTTCGGACTTTTATCCATCGGCATGATTATTTATCTTATTTTTTACCGATAATATTATTTCTTCCTCTTGCTAATTATTGAGAATAATTATTAGTTCACCCACCAGGCTGCGGATATAACATTCTGAACCGCAGCTATTTGTGAATCTTTTCACAGTTTAAATTCCCCCGCACGCTTAGCCTTAATATTAGTACGTTATATTTACCCAAAATAATTTGAGTTGCAGAAAGGTGCGATGTCGCAGCACATGCCACTTGAAGTATTGCGAGTAAAACAGGCGTTCGCCTTAATTACCCATAGCATTAAGGAAGATCACATGCCGCAACAAAATTATCTGGATGAACTCACTCCGGCTTTTACGCCTTTACTGGCGATTAAAGAAGCCTCCCGCTGTTTATTATGTCACGACGCGCCCTGCAGTCAGGCTTGCCCGGCGCAAACCGATCCGGGGAAATTTATTCGCTCAATCTATTTTCGTAATTTTAAAGGCGCTGCCGAGACAATTCGCGAAAATAATGCCCTTGGTGCCGTTTGCGCCAGAGTGTGCCCTACGGAAAAATTATGCCAGAGCGGTTGTACCCGTGCGGGTGTCGATGACCCCATTGATATTGGTCGCTTACAACGTTTCGTTACTGATTTTGAACAACAAACCGGAATGGAGATTTATCAACCGGGCAGCAAGACGCGCGGTAAAGTCGCGATTATTGGCGCAGGCCCAGCCGGATTACAAGCCAGCGTGACGCTGACCAATCTGGGTTACGACGTCACAATTTATGAAAAAGGAGCACAACCCGGTGGCTGGTTGTGTAACGGTATTCCGCAATTTCGTTTGCCGCAGTCGGTGCTGGATGCGGAAATCGCTCGCATCGAAAAAATGGGTGTAGCCATTAAGTGCAACTGTGAAATTGGCAAAACGCTTTCGCTGGAACAACTGAAAGCAGAAAACCGCGCAGTGCTGGTCACCGTGGGGTTATCGAGCGGTTCTCGGCTGCCGCTGTTTGAGCATAGCGACGTTGAGATCGCCGTCGATTTCCTGCAACGCGCGCGTCAGGCACAAGGCGATATCCGCATCCCGCAAAGCGCATTAATTATTGGCGGCGGCGATGTCGCGATGGACGTTGCCAGCACGCTGAAAGTTCTCGGCTGCCAGGCGGTGACCTGTGTGGCGCGCGAAGAGTTAGATGAATTTCCGGCAAGCAAGAAAGAGTTCACCAGCACCCAGAAATTGGGGGTATCGATTATTGATGGCTTTACGCCAGTGGCGGTAGAGGGCAATAAAGTTACCTTTAAACATGTTCGTTTGCCGGGCGAACTGACAATGGCAGCGGACAAAATTATTCTCGCCGTCGGTCAACATGCCGAACTTACCGCTTTTGCGGCGCTGGAGCCGAAGCGCAACATCATCGAAACGAAAAATTACCAGACTCGCGACCCACAACTGTTTGCCGCTGGCGATATTGTTGAGGGCGACAAAACCGTGGTTTATGCCGTGAAGACCGGGAAAGAAGCCGCCGAGGCGATTCATCACTATTTAGAGGGAGCTTGCTCATGTTAACGAAAGATCTTTCTATTACCTTTTGCGGCGTGAAGTTTCCCAACCCGTTCTGCCTCTCTTCTTCGCCGGTCGGCAACTGCTATGAGATGTGCGCCAAAGCCTACGACACAGGCTGGGGCGGCGTGGTGTTTAAAACGATCGGTTTTTTTATCGCCAACGAAGTTTCACCACGTTTTGATCATCTGGTGAAAGAAGATACCGGTTTTATTGGCTTCAAAAATATGGAGCAGATTGCCGAACATCCCCTGGAGGAGAATCTGGCCGCTTTGCGTCGGTTGAAAGAAGATTACCCTGACAAGGTGCTGATCGCCTCGATCATGGGGGAAAATGAGCAACAATGGGAGGATCTGGCGCGTCTGGTGCAAAAAGCAGGCGCCGATATGATCGAATGTAATTTCTCCTGCCCGCAGATGACCTCTCATGCGATGGGGAGCGATGTCGGGCAAAGTCCGGAACTGGTAGAAAAATATTGTCGTGCGGTGAAACGCGGTTCCACTTTGCCGATGCTGGCGAAGATGACGCCGAATATCGGTGATATGTGCGAAGTGGCGCTGGCGGCGAAGCGTGGTGGCGCAGATGGCATTGCGGCGATTAACACCGTCAAATCCATCACCAATATCGATCTTAATCAGAAAATTGGTATGCCGATCGTTAACGGTAAATCGAGTATTTCAGGTTATTCCGGTAAAGCGGTGAAACCGATCGCCCTGCGCTTTATTCAGCAAATGCGCACCCATCCGGAACTGCGTGATTTCCCGATTAGCGGTATCGGTGGTATTGAGACCTGGGAAGACGCAGCGGAATTTTTATTACTCGGTGCGGCAACGTTACAGGTGACTACTGGCATCATGCAGTACGGTTATCGCATTGTGGAAGATATGGCGAGCGGGTTGTCACATTATCTTGCCGATCAGGGATTTGATTCATTGCAGGAGATAGTTGGCCTGGCGAATCATAATATTGTCCCGGCGGAAGATTTAGACCGCAGTTATATCGTCTATCCCCATATTAATCTTGATAAATGTGTCGGCTGTGGGCGCTGTTATATTTCCTGCTACGACGGTGGGCATCAGGCGATGGAATGGGATGAGAAATCGCGCACGCCGCACTGCAATACCGAAAAATGCGTCGGTTGTTTGCTTTGCGGTCACGTCTGTCCGGTGGGATGCATTGATCTCGGGGAAGTGAAGTTTAAAAAAGGAGAGAAAGAACATCCGGTAACGTTGTAGAACCAGCATCGCATCCGGCATTTGGCTCCTGTCGCCGGATGCGGCGTAAACGCCTTATCCGGCCTACAAAAACCATACAAATCAGTATATTGAGACCATTGTAGGCCGGATAAAACGCGCCAACGTCTTATCCGGCAATCCCTACATTCATATCACTTCTTACGCGCGTATTTCAGTGAATCCAGCGCCACGGCGAAGATAATAATCGCCCCTTTGATGATGTACTGCCAGTACGGATTTACGCCGATGTACGTCAGGCCATAGTTGATGACCGTAAAGATAATTACCCCGGTCACCACGCCAATCACCGTCCCCACACCGCCGCTGAACGATACGCCGCCCACCACGCACGCCGCGATGGCGTCCAGCTCATACATAAAGCCAAGGTTGTTAGTCGCAGAGCCGATACGTCCGGCTTCTAACATCCCGCCGAAGGCATAGAACACGCCAGACAGCGCATAAATCATCAGCAGGTTCAGGCCGACGTTGACACCAGAAACTTTCGCCGCTTCCGGGTTACCACCGATAGCAAAAATGTTCTTACCGAAGCGGGTTTTGTTCCACAGTACCCAAACGAACGCCACGGCAATCAGCGCGTAGAAGGTAATGTAAGAGAGACGGAAACTCCCCAGCGCGACAAAGCCCTGAGCAAAGGTAGAGAAGCCACTGTCAAAACCAGAAATTGGCGACGCACCCACAAAGTCATAATAGAGCGAGTTGATGCCGTAGACGATAATCATCGTGCCGAGCGTGGTAATGAACGGCGTTACGTTGAGATAAGCGATAATCAGGCCGTTGATTAAACCGATAACTGCGCCAATGGCACAGACAATCAGAATAACCAGTGCAATCGGCATCGTCGCCATTTCCGGGAACACTTTGTTGGCGTTTTCCATCGACTGCAATAACGTCGCGGCTACCACCGCTGCCAGCCCTACCTGGCGCCCGGCAGAAAGATCAGTCCCCTGAGTGACAATTAACCCTGCCACGCCGAGCGCGATAATAATACGTACCGATGACTGGGTGAGAATATTACTTAAGTTCAACAGACTTAAAAAAGTAGGATCCTGGAAAATTATAATCGCCAGCAAAACTAAAAGAACGACGTAAATACCGCCCTCTTTCAGGTAAGTAAGAAAACTTTTCTTATTTAACGCACTCATAGGAAGCCCCTAATCTTAAAGGTGCAAAGACGCAAGACGCAGAATTTCGTTTTGCGTTGTTGTTTTTGTATCGACAATTCCAGAAACGAGACCATTGCTCATCACCAGAATACGGTCTGTTATCCCTAACAACTCTGGCATTTCGGAGGAGATAATAATAATCCCCTTGCCTTTCTTCGCCAGTTCGGCAATTAACTGATAAATTTCAAACTTCGCCCCAACATCAATACCGCGCGTCGGTTCATCGAGCATTAATATTTCTGGTTGCGTTAGCAGCCAGCGACCAATGATCACCTTTTGCTGATTACCGCCGGAAAGTGAACCAATTTGCGTCCGATGCCCCGGCGTTTTTACCCGCATCGAATCAATAACCCACTGGGTATCGCTTTTCATCCGCGAGTTATCCAGTAAACCAACTTTATTTTTGTAGTTGCGAATATTGGAAATTAACGAGTTAAAACCGATATCCAGATAGGCATAAATTCCCGTCGAGCGGCGCTCTTCAGTGACCAGTGCAAATCCGTGGTTAATAGCTTCGTTGGCGTTATGGTTGTTGATCTTTTTGCCATGCAGCGTAATGGTGCCAGCCGATTTCTCGCGAATACCAAATAACGTCTCAACGATATCAGTACGTTTCGCTCCCACCAGACCGGCAATACCGAGGATCTCCCCTTTGTGCAGATCAAACGAGACATCGCGGATGGAAGGCTGGCGCAGCGACGTCAGGTTACGCACTTCCAGAATCACTTCGCCTGGCGTGTTTTGTTTGTCCGGGAAACGCTGGTTAAGAGAACGCCCAACCATCATGGCGATGATCTTGTCCATCGTCAGCCCTGCCAGCGGTTCGGTGGCGATCCACTGACCGTCACGCAATACGGTGACTTCATCACATAACTGGAAAATTTCTTCCATTTTATGCGAGATATAAACAATACCGCAGCCGCGCTCTTTTAATTTACGAATAATAGTGAACAGATGATTGACCTCTTTTTCGGTTAACGAAGAAGTCGGTTCATCCATAATCACAATTTTTGCGTTATAGGAAAACGCTTTGGCGATTTCGATCATTTGCATTTGCGAAACAGATAATGTCCCGACCCGCGCACGCGGATCGATATCAATATCCAGTTCATCAAAAATCGTTTTGGTTTCACGGTACATTTTGTCCTGATCGACAAACATGCCTTTGGTGGGATATCGCCCCAGCCACATGTTGTCCATCACCGAACGTTGTAATACCAGGTTTAACTCCTGGTGTACCATCGAAATCCCATTTTCCAGTGCTTCTTTGGCAGAATGAAAATCGATCTCTTTACCCTGGAATAAAATGGTGCCGGAGTCTTTTTGATAAATACCAAACAGGCATTTTAATAATGTTGATTTTCCTGCGCCATTTTCTCCCATTAATGCATGGATAGAATGTGGCCGGACTTTTAAATTAACGTTATCAAGTGCCTTAACACCGGGAAAAGACTTGTTGATACCGCTCATTTCCAACAAGTATTCCCCGGAAGACGGAGTCGTTGAGCTGACCATATAATTTTACCTTGTTGGCCATACAATAAGGGCGCAGTAAACGACTGCGCCCAATCAGTCTTATTTCTTGCTGAATTCAGCCAGGTTGTCTTTATCTACGCCGACATAAGGAACGCGGACAACTTTATTGTCGATTTTCCAGTTGGTGCCATCAGCCGCACCTTTGCCATCGGCCAGGTTTTTCGCCAGATCAAAGGTCGCTTTCGCCTGGTTGTTAGCATCGTTCAGCACCGTGCCCGCCAGTGCACCGGATTTCACCAGTGCCAGAGCTTCTGGAAGCGCATCGACGCCAAACACCGGAATGCTGGACTTGTTGTGCGCTTTCAGTGCTTCTACCGCGCCCATTGCCATCGCATCGTTGTTGGCAATAACCACTTCGATTTTGTTGGCGTTCGGGCCAGACAGCCACGCATCCATCTTATCTTTCGCCTGAGCGGTGTCCCACATAGCGGTATCTAATTGTAACTGCTCGGTTTTGATACCTTTATCGTTCAGTTCTTTTATCACGTAGGTAGTACGCGCTTCTGCATCCGGATGGCCCGGTTCACCTTTCAGCAGTACGAACTGAATCTGACCGTCTTTGTTAAGATCCCAACCCTGATTCGCCGCCCAGTGTTTAGCAATCAAATCGCCCTGAATAATGCCGGACTCTTTGGAGTCAGTGCCTACGTAGTAGGCTTTGTCATAGCTATCCAGCGCCTTACGGGAAGGTTCTTTGTTAAAGAAAACCACCGGCACGTTTTGCCCACGCGCTTTCTCAATCACCGTACCCGCAGCAGCCGGGTCAACCAGGTTGATTGCCAGCGCCTTCACCCCTTTCGCCAACAGCACGTCAATCTGATCGTTCTGCTTGGACTGGTCATTCTGTGAATCATTCATCAGCAGCTGGACGTCTGGCGCGGCTTTCGCATCTTGTTCGATAGCCTTACGCACCACGGACATAAAGTTATCGTCGTATTTATAAATCGTCACACCAATACGGGTATCTGCAGCGTGTGCAGCGGCACCGAATAACATGCTGGCCATCACAGCAGACAGGGTTAACACCTTCTTATTCATGGTATCTCCGGTTTTTCTTATGCAGGGTAGTGCTTGAGATAAATGCTCGGCGGGGCAGTATAGTTAATGAAGTGTTACTGAACGCCGAAGCTCACGTTTTAAAATTCGTTCTTCCATGCCCGGTAACGCTCCAGAAAACGACTTTAATTGTTGTTATGACGCTATAACCTCGATAAAAGTGATTATTCACTGTTACATATAGGTTACAACGTTAAAACGGTGCAATCATAGCTATCGCATTGTTAATATACTGTGAAATCACTCACAGATTGAAAGCGGTTACATCGCCTGATTTGTTGAGTTAGTGATCGCCGCCGCATTCTGGCGTGTTGCGACAGAATGCCGACGCACTAACGTCGGCATAAAACAGTGGCTGGCTCGCGGATCAATGTTGCCTGCTGCGCCCTGCAAGGCCAGTTCAGTAGCTAATTTTGCCATCGAAGCAATGGGATAACGCACGGTCGTTAATTGCGGGTCGGTGTAACGGGCGATGGGGATATCATCGAAACCGATGATGGAGAGATGTAACGGAATCGCAATGCCATTATCTTTTAATGCCGTCAGTGCGCCAGCGGCCATATTGTCGTTATAAGCAAACACAGCAGTAAGTTGCAGATTGCGTCCCAGCAGCTCGACCATTGCCGTCTCACCGCCGGGCATGTCCGGCGTGCCGGTGCCAATCCAGCTTTCCGGCGGAACAATATCCTGCTCTTTCAGCGCACTCATCCAGCCGGCTTTGCGCATTGCATCATCTTCAATGCCGTGGCTGGAAGAAAGATAACCGATGCGTTGATGACCGTTATTCAGCAACATACGCGTCGCCATTCGGGCACCGCTGAGATTATCCAGGCAAACGCAACGATGGGCGTAACCCGGTACAACGCGATTGATCAGCACCATACCAGGAATGTTGTCCATAAACTGCGCCAGTTCGTCGTCGCTTAACGCTTTCGAATGAACAATCAACGCATTACAACGCTGGCGAATTAACACCTCGATGGCGTGACGCTCTTTTTCCGCTTCATGATAGCTGTTGCCAATCAACACATATTTCTGATGCTGTTGGGCGACGAGATCGACGGCTTTCACCAGTGCGCCAAAAAACGCATCAGAAACGTCCATCACCACCACGCCAACGGTATCGCTCACCTGAGTTGCCAGCGCCTGGGCATTGGCGTTTGGCCGATAATCCAGTTCGCTTACGGCTTTCATTACCGCTTCACGCGTTTCTGCACTTACCAGCGTGCTGTTATTGAGCACTCGGGAAACCGTTGCCACAGAGACGCCAGCCTGACGCGCTACATCACGAATGGTGATCATATTCACTACCTGTTGTGAGATTGCAGTAGGTTACTGCTTGCTGGCGGCTATTTTGTCAGCACTGAATACAGGACTTCGTGAATCGAGTCACAGCAATGGAAACGGTTACAGCCGTTTTGTTAATGAATGTGATCAAGATCGTTATCTTGATGTTTTGGACAATGCAGGTCCCGCAGCACGGAGGGTGAGCTGACGCCAGAGCCATTCTATCGGCCCCTGACGGAAGTAACGTAGCCAGATAACAGAGAAGAGGATATTCGCCAGCCATACCGGAATAACAAACGCCAGCAATTCCAGACGGTCAAACTGCATAAACAAACCGAAGTGGTAAAATAGTGTGGTACAAATCAGCGTTTGTAACAGGTAGTTGGTCAGCGCCATCCGTCCGACGCAGGCGATCGCCAGCACCAGCTTAAAACGGCTTAATTGCGGCCAGTAGCCGAACAGCAACGACGCATAACCCATCGCCTGAAATGGCGCACTCAGTTCACGCGGCATCTGAAGTAAGAAGGCGCACCAGCGATACGCCCAGTCCAGCCGCCATTGTAGTGCGATAGCAGGAAGGTTAATCATCAGCCCAATCGCCACCAGCACAAAACCGGTACGGCGATAGTGGCGCAAGCTGTACTGCCCTTTCAGCCAACCGCTACGCATCAATGCCGCGCCAATTAACATCATCCCCGCCAGTTGCCAGCCATACTGCGCACCCAGTGCCAGTAAACTGTTCCCTACGCCATCGGCACGGTTACTGATGGCTTCCACGCCGCCGTGAAGTTTCCAGTATTTTTCATACAAAATGGCGGACGCATCCGGCGTCCAGGCGCGACTGGTCTGGCTGTCGGAAATCAACCCCAGCAGCAGCAAAACGCCAAGCCCTACCAGATATAGCATGACGCCGGTATTAAACAGGCTTTTTACCGATGGCGCATCGCGCACCAGCCGCCAGCTGATTAAGCCCACCAGCCCGTAAGCCAGCAGAATATCGCCGTCCCAGAATAACAAGCCGTGAATAAAGCCCAACAAGACTAACAGGGTGAGCCGTGACTGGATCCAGCGTCTGCCACGCGGCAGCAGCATTTGCAGCCCCGCACCAAACAGCAACGCAAAAAGCGTGAGGAATTTCACCTGCCCGATGAGATCGAGAAATGCCCATGTCCAGGCGTCAGACGGTGTAATAGCACCGTACCAGGCGGGGTTGAGATAAGCCGCCTTTGGAAGTCCAAAGGCGCTGATGTTAAGAAGCAGGATCCCCAGAATGGCGACGCCGCGAACAAAATCGAGCGTGACGTTGCGCTCCATGGTTCCTGCCTTTTAATCAGTTGTGATGACGCACGGCGCGCAGAAACTCGTGGCGTGTATTCTGACTGGATTTGAACAAACCCCCGAGGGAGGTCGTTGTCGTGGCGCTGGTCGCATCGCGGATACCACGCGCTTTCACGCAGTAATGCACCGCATCGATAGAGACCGCCACGTTATTGGTGCCCAGCAGCGTTTGTAGCGCAATGAGAATTTGCTGGGTCAGACGTTCCTGCACCTGCGGACGCTGGGCAAAGAACTGCACAATACGGTTAATTTTTGACAGACCGATCACCGAATCCTTCGGGATGTAGGCCACCGTCGCTTTGCCATCAATAGTGACAAAATGGTGTTCACAGGTGCTGGTCAGAGTGATATCGCGCACGGTAACCATTTCATCGACCTTCATTTTATTTTCAATGAGGGTGATTTTCGGGAAGTTGGCGTAATCCAGACCGGAGAAAATTTCATCGACATACATTTTGGCGATGCGATGCGGCGTTTCCATCAAACTGTCATCAGCCAGGTCGAGATTCAGTAGCTGCATGATTTCGGTCATATGGCCGGCAATAAGGCTTTTGCGCGTTTCGTTATCCATTTCATGCACGGGCGGGCGTAGCGGTGTTTCCAGTCCTCGCGCAACCAACGCTTCATGAACCAGGGCCGCTTCTTTACTGAGTGATGGCATTTATATTTTCTCCTGCAGGTGTGACGCCTCCGCCCTGCGTGGGGGCAAAGTTATTAAGCTGATTAGCAGCCTGATTATTGTGCGTGAGGTGACGCACATAATCCAGTATTCACAGCGATAATTATTGTAATTGCCGCTGCCTTTCAGCCGTAGATGTTAAAACATCGTTATGCATATGCGGAAGTGAAAGTTACTCACAACACACTGAATAAACGGTATGATGAAAAAATTGCAAACAACATAACAAGGAGCCACGCATGGAAATGCTCGAAGAGCACCGCTGTTTTGAAGGCTGGCAACAACGCTGGCGGCACGACTCCAGTACCTTAAACTGTCCGATGACGTTCAGCATCTTTCTCCCGCCTCCCCGCGATAACGCCCCGCCGCCGGTGCTGTACTGGCTTTCGGGATTAACCTGTAATGACGAAAATTTCACCACTAAAGCGGGTGCCCAGCGCGTAGCGGCGGAACTGGGGATTGTACTGGTAATGCCAGACACCAGCCCGCGCGGCGAACAGGTTGCCAATGATGACGGCTACGATTTAGGCCAGGGCGCAGGGTTTTATCTTAACGCTACGCAACCGCCGTGGTCGGCGCATTATCGGATGTATGATTATCTGCGTGATGAATTACCTGCGCTGATTCAGTCGCAATTTAACGTCAGCGATCGCTGCGCCATTAGCGGTCATTCAATGGGCGGTCACGGTGCGCTGATTATGGCGCTGAAAAACCCAGGTAAATACACCAGCGTTTCTGCCTTTGCGCCGATTGTGAATCCGTGCAGCGTCCCGTGGGGAATCAAAGCGTTTAGCGCCTATCTGGGCGAGGATAAAAATGACTGGGAGGAATGGGACAGTTGCGCGCTGATGTACGCCAGTAATGCGCAGGATGCGATCCCGACGCTTATTGATCAGGGTGATAGCGATCAGTTTCTTGCCGACCAACTCCAGCCTGCGGTGCTGGCAGAGGCCGCACGCCAGAAAGCGTGGCCAATGACGTTACGTATTCAGCCGGGTTATGACCACAGTTACTACTTCATTGCCTCTTTTATAGAGGATCATCTGCGCTTCCATGCGCAGCATTTACTGAAGTAAAACTTAGCCCGGTTCGCCGGGCATCTTCTCATCAGAAGCGATAATCCACCGCCATAAAGTAACGACGACCGTCTTCGTTATAGCTGTAGTCATCACGGCTGAGATCTTTATCAGTCAGGTTCAGCACGCCCGCACGCAGTTTGACGTCTTTGGTCAACTGCCAGGCTGCGCCGGTATTCCAGATCGTATAGCCGCCCGGCGTTTTGGCCGTCGCGCTGTCGGCTCGTTTCTGCCCGGTATAGTGGCCAGAAACATAGAATGACCAGTCTTCGAGCGCCAGCGGTTTCCAGTCCAGCGTACCGTTAGCGGTATGGAACGGCAGGTCGGAAAGTGGTTTGTTTTCGCCATTGCTGACATCACGACCATCGTTATAGGTGTAGTTGAGTGACAGTTTCCATTCGTCATTGAAAGGAATTTTCAACTCCGTTTCCACGCCCTGAATCCGCGCTTTATTAACGTTGTAGTAGCTGAATACCGGTATGCGTCGCCCGTTCGCTCCCGTTTCAAAACCGACAAAGTTCTGGTAACCCGGTGCAGCGTTAACGTCAGACGTGCGGCTGATGCTAATACGATCTTTCACATCGTTGCGGAAAACGGTAACGCTGGATTCACCCCCTTCCAGCCAACCATCTTCGCCCATATAGTAAAGCCCCAGCTCCCAACTTTCGCTGGTTTCTGGTTTCAGATCCGGGCTACCCACAATCTTACATGCGCCACGGCAGGAATTGCTCGTCCAGTCAGGGCTAAGTTGCAGCAGAGAAGGCGCTTTAAAAGCTGTCGCCCAGCCACCTTTCACGGTAACGGTGTCGGTAGCGTTATAGACCAGATAGGCACGCGGGCTCCAGTGATCGCCGTAAGTTTCGTGATCGTCCATACGCACGCCGGTCGTCAGCGCCAGCGGCTCAAAGATCCGCCATTCATCTTCCACAAACAGCGCGTACTGGCTGGCAGACGTTTTGGAACTGGTGCCACCGGTCAGGTTTACTGCATCACTAAGTTTGTCGTGACGCCATTCACCGCCAACCGTGACAAACTGATTAATCGCCGTCAGCGGCAGCGTGTATTTGCCATCAACGGTATTGCTTTCAGAGGTAATTGGGCTGCTGTTGCCAGGGTTTTTGTTTTCGACTTTCTCGCCGTAGTATTTCAGTTCGCTGGTGCCGTAATCCCAGCGACCATTATGGCTGACAGAGTAGTTCTGGCGTTCCAGGCGGTTTTTGTCCAGCGAGTCGGAATCACGATCCTGACGGTCGAAACCGTAACCGGCGGTAAAATCGTGATTTTGATTCGGCGTCCAGGCAAATTCGACATTACCGTCGCGGCTGGAGAATCCTTCAATACGCGGAGTCTCTCCGGTATCTGTGGTGGTTGAGTTTTGCGGGTCATCCTTTTCACGTTTAGCCAGGCTGCCGTAAGCTTTCATTCCCAGCACACCATCAATTAATGGCCCACTGGTGAAGAACTGACCATTGTATGTGTCACCACGATCGCGATGTTCCTGAATGGTGGTATCGATCGTAACAGTGCCCGACCATTTCTGACCGATTTTTTTAGTGATGATATTGACCACGCCGCCGAGCGCATCAGAACCGTACAACGAGGACATCGGGCCACGTACCACTTCAATACGTTCGATGGAATCAACCGGGATCCAGTTCAGATCGAAGTCATTGTGACGAAAGACAGCATTGCGGGAGTTAACGCGTTTACCATCGACGAGAATCAGCGTGTAGCTGCTGTCCAGGCCACGAATACTGACGCCCTTGCGGTTATCCCCTTCGTTAGTCAGTTGTACGCCCGGCACTTCTTTGAGGACATCCTTCAGATTCTGTACTGGTTTACGCTGCAGGTCTTCCTGGGTAATGACGCTGATACTTGCAGGTGCATCTTTAAGGTTTTGTTCAACAGAAGATGCTGTGACAACCATCGTCTCGCCATCATCATCAACCGCCAACACAGGCCATGCACAAGAAATTGCGGACAAACACAGCCCGACCCGTACGAAAGGGTTCAACCTAAACATTCCATATCTCCATGAGGTAACTACGAAAATAAAATGGGTTATCGCTCACATCTTCTTCACGTCCCCTTGCGTACGGCAGCATCGCGGTGGACTTTTTTGTATGCAGGTGATCATCCCAGAAAGCTTGAACAGTCTCTGATTTGTCAGCCTTTTTTGATTTCGGCGTAACGATAATGCAAACGATAACAATTATCAATCCAAATATTAAATTTTATATCCTCGTGTTTTATCAGGGAAATAGAATTGAAAAAGCCCTCTCGGTTGAGAGGGCTTAACAAGGAAGGGAGAAAACTTATTTCTTATCGTTCTGCGGGAACTTCATTTCGCTGTAACGCACGAAGTGGGTTCCTTTAATCAACTTGTAACCAAACCAGATGGCCAGGAACAGTGGGATACCAATATACGTTGCCGCTACGCCGCCCCAGTCAATGGTATCTTTCAGGAACGCCTCATAGTTCTGGCCCAGGGTGATGATCAGACACAGAATGAAAGCGAAGATCGGTCCCAACGGGAAGAAGCCCGAACGGTACGGCAGGTCGTTAATATCGTGTCCCTGCAATACATAGCCGCGACGGAAACGATAGTGGCTGATAGCAATCCCCAGCCAGGCGATAAAGCCTGTCATCCCGGAGGTGTTCAGCAGCCACAAATACACTGTCTGGTTACCAAACATGGAGGTCAGGAAACACAGACCGGCAATCACCGTCGTGGCATACAGCGCGTTACGCGGTACACCGCCACGCGACAGTTTGGCGAAAATACGCGGCGCTTTTCCGTCACACGCCAGGGTGTAAAGCATACGGGTAGATGCGTACATACCGGAGTTACCCGCCGACAGTACGGCTGTCAGAATGACCGCATTCATTACCGCTGCCGCAGAAAGCAGACCCGCGTGCTGGAACACCAACGTGAACGGGCTGACGCTGATGTCTTTCACATCGTTACGCAGCAGGCTGGGATCGGTGTACGGAATGATCAGGCTGATGATCAGAATCGCAAACACATAGAACAGCAGGATTCGCCAGAATACCTGACGCACCGCACGCGGAATATTTTTCCCAGGATCTTCAGATTCGCCCGCTGCAATACCAATCAGTTCGGTTCCCTGGAAGGAGAAGCCAACAATCATTGCCACGCCGATCATCGCCGCAAAACCACCGGCAAACGGTGCTTCACCTATCGTCCAGTTGCTCCAGCCCACAGGCTGCGCACCTTTGAAGATACCGATAATCATCATCACGCCGACGACGATAAAGATAATCACTGTCGTGACTTTGATCAGTGAGAACCAGTACTCCGCTTCACCAAAGCCTCTGACCGAAATGTAGTTCAGCAGGAAGATGACGCCAAGGAACAGCGCACTCCAGATCCAACCGGGAACATCCGGGAACCACCAGCTCATGACCAGCTGCGCAGCCACCAGGTCAACGGCGATAGTCACCGCCCAGTTGTACCAGTAGTTCCAGCCCAGCGCGAAGCCAAAGCCCTCTTCCACATAGTTCTGACCGTAAGTCGCAAACGAACCAGAAACCGGCATATACGCCGCCAGTTCGCCAAGACTGGTCATCAGGAAGTAGACCATCAGGCCAATCAAAATATACGAGAGCAGCGCCCCGCCCGGACCTGCCTGAGAAATCGTTGCGCCAGAGGCAACAAAAAGACCCGTACCGATGGAGCCGCCAATGGCAATCATCGTCAGGTGACGCGCCTTTAATTCACGGCGTAAGCCTGGCGCTTCTGTTGTTTTAGTTTCGGAAACCATACAAAAATGCTATCCATCTTAAAAATGAGGCGCGATTGTAGCAGACGATTTGCAATCCTTCCGGTAGAAATGCGCTTTTATAAGAGACCTTCATGATCGCCCAGGAATTATAAGTAAAGCAGTCTATCTCTTTTCTGGCGAATGCATGACGCTGGCGCTGCGTCACGAAATTGACACAGCACCAGCATGTTCCTGTACCGCAATTTAACGCGGCACATTAGCGGGATCGCAATAGTCCAGAAAGCGCCGTAGCGCGTTGGAAAGGTGTTTTTGCCGATGATGGATACGCCACAACGTACGCATCAGGCGCGGTAGAGGGACAGCAACTTCACTTAATGAGCCAGCCTGTAATTGATCTTCAATTACCCGTCGCGACAGGCAACTAATTCCCAACCCATGACGCACCGCATGTTTGATAGCCTCGGAGTTACCTAATTCCATCGCCATCTCAAATTTCGGTAAATGTGACAGCAACAGATAATCGACAATTTCCCGCGTGCCGGAACCGCGTTCGCGCAGGATCCACGGCGCAGCGGCCAGTTGTTCTAAGGTGACCGGCCCACGAGCCAACGGCGAAGTCGGCGCGGCGAACACCACCAGCTCGTCTTCCAGCCACGGTTCAGAAATGATTTCAGTGCTATGGCATGGCCCTTCAATAAAGCCAATATCAACGCGGAAATCCAGCACTGCCTGCATCACGTCCTGGCTGTTACCAACGCTAAGTTCAATCGGCAACTGCGGGTAATCATGGCGATAACGGGCGATAACGGCGGGCAGGATGTAATTACCAATGGTGCTACTGGCATAGACACGAATCGCGCCGTTGTCTTCGCGAAACAGTTGTTCGATTTCGACGGCCTGTTCCAGCAACGCCAGCGCACGCGGATAGAGCAGCCGCCCGTGTTCATTAACAACCAGTCTTTTCCCCACGCGATCAAACAGTTGCACGCCTAGCTGCCCTTCCAGATCGGTCAACGCCGCGCTCACTGCTGATTGCGACAACGCCAGCATCACCGACGCCTGGGTGGTTGATCCACTTTTCAATACTTCTGCAAAAACTTCCAACTGCCGGAGGGTGATGTGCATAGTCGCTTACCACTTATAAAGATTAATTATAAATATATAATCAATTTTATTTTTAAACCAGTTAGTCGTAACCTTATGCCCGGATAAAGGAGAGGGTTATGACGAATATCACCTTACAGAAACAACATCGTACACTGTGGCATTTCATTCCGGGGTTAGCCCTGAGTGCAGTTATCACCGGGGTCGCCCTGTGGGGTGGTTCCATTCCCGCTGTTGCGGGTGCCGGGTTTAGTGCCCTCACTCTCGCAATCTTGTTGGGGATGGTTTTAGGCAACACAGTATATCCGCATATCTGGAAAAGCTGTGACGGCGGTGTGCTGTTTGCCAAGCAACATTTACTACGTCTGGGTATTATTCTTTACGGTTTCCGTTTGACGTTTTCACAAATTGCCGATGTCGGTATTAGTGGGATCATCATTGACGTGTTGACACTGTCCAGCACCTTCCTGCTGGCCTGCTTCCTGGGGCAGAAAGTGTTTGGCCTGGATAAGCACACCAGCTGGTTGATCGGTGCCGGTAGCAGTATTTGTGGTGCTGCGGCGGTACTGGCGACTGAGCCGGTAGTGAAAGCAGAAGCCAGTAAAGTGACTGTGGCTGTCGCAACCGTGGTTATCTTCGGAACCATCGCGATTTTCCTCTACCCGGCAATGTATCCGCTGATGACCCAATGGTTTAGCCCGGAAACGTTCGGTATCTACATTGGTTCTACCATGCACGAAGTGGCGCAGGTAGTGGCAGCTGGTCATGCCATCAGCCCGGAAGCTGAGAACGCAGCAGTTATCTCCAAAATGCTGCGCGTGATGATGCTGGCTCCGTTCCTCATCCTGCTGGCGGCACGTGTTAAACAGCTGTCTCCTGCGAATGGCGGCGAGAAAAGCAAAATCACCATTCCGTGGTTTGCCATCCTGTTCATCGTGGTTGCCATCTTTAACTCGTTCCACCTGTTACCGCAGAGCCTGGTGAACATGCTGGTAACGCTGGATACCTTCCTGCTGGCAATGGCGATGGCGGCGCTGGGTCTGACCACTCACGTCAGCGCGCTGAAAAAAGCCGGGGCGAAACCTCTGCTGATGGCACTGGTACTGTTTGCCTGGCTGATTGTTGGTGGTGCTGCGATTAACTATGTAATTCAAAGCGTCATCGCATAAACCACTACATCTTGCTCCTGTTAACCCGCTATCATTACCGTTTTCCTCCAGCGGGTTTAACAGGAGTCCACATATGAAATACATTGGAGCGCACGTTAGTGCTGCTGGCGGTCTGGCAAATGCCGCAATTCGCGCCGCCGAAATCGACGCTACCGCGTTTGCCTTGTTCACCAAAAATCAACGTCAGTGGCGTGCCGCACCGCTCACGACGCAAACCATCGATGAATTCAAAGCCGCCTGTGAAAAATATCACTACACGTCGGCGCAAATTCTTCCCCACGACAGTTATCTGATTAACCTCGGTCATCCGGTCGCTGAAGCTCTGGAAAAATCACGCGATGCGTTTATAGATGAAATGCAGCGTTGCGAACAACTGGGACTTTCTTTGCTCAACTTCCACCCAGGCAGCCATCTGATGCAGATTTCAGAAGAGGATTGTCTGGCGCGCATTGCCGAATCCATCAATATTGCGCTGGATAAAACACAAGGCGTGACAGCGGTGATTGAAAATACCGCCGGTCAGGGCAGCAACTTAGGGTTTAAATTCGAACATCTCGCGGCGATTATCGATGGCGTGGAAGATAAATCCCGCGTCGGCGTCTGCATTGATACCTGCCATGCTTTCGCTGCAGGGTATGATTTGCGTACTCCAGCCGAATGCGAGAAAACGTTCGCTGATTTTGCCCGTATTGTTGGCTTTAAGTATCTGCGTGGGATGCACCTTAACGATGCGAAAAGCACCTTTGGCAGCCGCGTTGACCGCCATCATAGCCTCGGTGAAGGCAATATCGGTCATGATGCGTTCCGCTGGATCATGCAGGACGACCGTTTCGACGGCATTCCGCTGATCCTTGAAACCATCAACCCGGATATCTGGGCAGAAGAGATTGCCTGGCTAAAAGCGCAACAAACTGAAAAAGCGGTAGCCTGAAGATGAATAACCGGGAAAAGGAGATCCTTGCAATTTTACGGCGTAACCCGCTGATTCAGCAGAATGAAATTGCTGACATGCTGCAAATTAGCCGTTCGCGCGTTGCAGCGCATATTATGGATTTAATGCGCAAAGGGCGGATTAAAGGCAAAGGTTACATTCTCACCGAGCAGGAATACTGCGTCGTGGTGGGAACAATCAATATGGATATTCGCGGGATGGCGGATATCCGTTACCCACAAGCGGCTTCTCATCCCGGTACGATTCATTGTTCGGCAGGCGGCGTTGGGCGCAATATCGCCCACAATCTGGCGCTGTTAGGCCGCGATGTCCATTTACTCTCTGTGATTGGCAATGATTTTTATGGCGAGATGCTCTTAGAAGAGACGCGCCGTGCTGGAGTGAATGTCTCTGGCTGCGTTCGTTTACATGGTCAAAGCACATCAACGTATCTGGCAATTGCCAATCAAGACGAACAAACCGTATTGGCGATTAATGATACTCATCTGCTGGAACAGTTAACGCCGCAATTATTGAACGGGTCACGTGATTTACTTCGTCATGCGGGCGTGGTACTAGCAGATTGCAACCTGACTGCCGAGGCGCTGGAGTGGGTCTTTACCCTCGCTGATGAAATCCCGGTATTTGTCGATACCGTTTCAGAATTCAAAGCGGGCAAAATCAAACACTGGCTGACGCATATTCACACCCTGAAACCCACTTTACCGGAGCTGGAAATTTTGTGGGGAAAGGCGATCACCAGCGATGCTGACCGAAATGTCGCAGTGAATACGTTGCATCAGCAAGGTGTTCAGCAACTGTTTGTTTATTTGCCCGATGAATCCGTTTATTGCAGCGAAAAGGATGGCGAACAATTTTTGCTGACCGCGCCAGCGCATACGACAGTCGATAGTTTTGGTGCTGACGATGGTTTTATGGCGGGCCTGGTATATAGCTTTCTTGAAGGATACAGTTTCCGCGACAGCGCCCGTTTTGCGATGGCCTGCGCGGCAATTTCGCGCGCCAGCGGCAGCATAAATAACCCTACCCTGTCTGCTGATAACGCGCTTTCATTAGTGCCGATGGTGTAACAATGCTGCCGGATGCGACGCTTGACACGTCTTATCCGGTCTTATTATCAACACTTAGTGGGTTTTGATGTAGCCGCGAACGCACTCTTCGACTAATCCCCAGAACCAGTCGGTATCAATAGTGATGCCGACTTTGGTATTGGCGGGCTTGCCAAGAACGCCCAGCTCATCGCAGACGGTACGCCCGTAGCAAGGGCCGCTATTAACGTCCACTTCGACATACATTTCCTGGGTTTTAATGCCATCAGAGTTGATCAGATAACCTATGCAGGTGGCGTCATGCACCGGGCCGCCAGCCAGGCCGTAGTTTTCGAACTGGGTTTTGAGGGTGAAATTCATGATGTCACGGAACAGTTCGCCGGCAGGGCCACCGGCCCTTTCCATCCGCGCAATCACATCCGGGGTACACACGGTCTGGTTAGTGAGATCCAGGCCCATCATCACCAACGGAACGCCGGAGGGAATACCACGCGTGCCGCTTCTGGATCAGCAAAAATGTTGAACTCGGCAGACGGCGTGAAGTTACCTGTACCATAAGCGCCGCCCATCAGCACAATTTCACGGATTTTTGGCAGGATTGCGGGCTGCATACGCATCGCCACCGCGATGTTTGACAGCGGCCCCACCGGCACCAGAGTGATATCACCTTCGCTTGCCATCAGGGTATCAATGATGTATTTCACCGCATGGGTGCTTTCAGCCTGGCGGGTCAGCGGTTCGAACACCGGGCCATCCAGACCGGTTTCGCCATGAATATTATCGGCAACGATTTGTTTGCGCATAATTGGCTGCGGCATCCCCGCATACACCGGAACATTAATCTCCAGTTTCTGACAAACATTCAGACCATTAATTAATGTTTTATCAAGCGTCTGATTACCCGCCACAATGGTGATACCTAATAAATCAATCGCCGGATGTTTCGCGGCCATCATTATGGCAATAGCATCATCATGACCCGGATCACAATCCAGAATAATTTTCCTCTTTTCCATTGTTTATTTCCTCTGTTTCAGTTGCGTTATTTTTTCTACAACAAAGAAATTTCCACCGGCCGATGATTGAATCTTAACAACAGCGTACGTATGCTAAATATGAGAAATCTCATAGCGGATAAACATCGTGAAAGAAATCCACAATAATGAACTTAAGCAGCAACTGATTAGTGAGTCCGCATTTAATGAGTGCTTTTCAACGGATGTTTCAGCCGATACACGACTGTTTCATTTTTTAGCACGTGACTACATTGTGCAGGAAGGGCAACAGCCGTCCTGGCTATTTTACCTGACGCGAGGCCGCGCCAGGCTTTACGCCACGCTAGCTAATGGTCGCGTGTCGCTGATCGATTTCTTTGCCGCCCCCTGTTTTATTGGCGAGATTGAGTTAATCGATAAAGACCATGAACCGCGTGCGGTGCAGGCTATTGAAGAGTGTTGGTGCCTTGCGCTCCCTATGAAACATTACCGTCCGCTGTTATTAAACGATACCCTATTTTTACGAAAGCTCTGCGTTACTTTAAGCCATAAAAATTATCGCAATATTGTTTCTTTAACTCAGAATCAATCATTTCCATTAGTGAATCGCCTGGCAGCATTTATATTACTCTCGCAGGAAGGTGATCTTTATCACGAAAAGCATACGCAAGCGGCAGAGTATTTAGGCGTTTCTTATCGACACCTCTTATATGTTCTCGCACAATTCATTCACGACGGTTTATTAATTAAAAATAAGAAAGGGTATCTCATTAAAAATAGAAAGAAGTTGTTGGGACTGGCGCTGGAGATGGACCCGGAGAATAAATTCTCCGGGATGATGCAGTAAAAATGATTTGCAATAGCGCGATTACCGGATGCGACGATTGATGCGTCTTATCCGGCCTACAAATCGAGCATTACGCCAGCCCAATAAAGAACCCGGCAATGGTCGCACTCATCAGGTTGGAAAGCGTCGCAGCTGCCAGCGCCCGTAAACCAAGCTGGGCGATTTCCGGCGCCCGTTTTGGCGAAATAGCCGAGAACGCCCCAACGACAACACCGATAGAACCAAAGTTAGCAAAACCACAAAGCGCAAAGGAGATAATGGCAACAGTTTTCACGTCCAGCGTGCCGCCCGTTTGCAAATATGGCGAGAAACTCAGGTAAGCGACAAATTCGTTAATCGCCAGTTTCTGCCCAATCAGGCTACCCGCAAGGTTGGCATCACTCCAGTCCACGCCCATGATCCACGCCAGCGGTGCCAGTACATAGCCAAAAATACTTTCCAGAGAGGCATTGGCAAAACCAAACCAACCGCCAATTCCACCGATAATGCCGTTGATCAGCGCAATAATCGCCACAAACGCCATCACCACCGTCGCCACACCTGCGGCTATTTTCAGTCCGATCATCGCACCATTCGCCGCTGCTTCGATAAAGCTTTTTGGCGGCGTTTCGCTGAACGACAGATTTTCAAATGTCACCTGCGAAGGCTCGGTTGCCGGGCTAAGAATACGTGCAAACAAAATACCGCCAGGGATCGCCATCAGCGATGCCGCTAACAGATAGTCAATTGGCACGCCCATTCCGGCGTAACCAATCATCATCGAACCGGCAATAGACGCCATGCCGCTACAAATTGCGGCAAACAACTCGTTGCGATTCATACGATCAATAAACGGTTTTACGATCGCCGGGATCTCGTTTTGCCCAAGGAAAATGGTGGTGACCGCGACAAAAGATTCTATTTTGCTGATGTTGAGGGCTTTCTGGAAAATACTGCCAAGAATGCGAATCAGGAGTCCCATCACGCCAATGTAGTACAGCAGACTGATGAGCGCAGTAACGAAAATAATCGCCGGAAGTACGCGAAAGGCGAAGATAAAGCCCGCGCCATCAAACAGGACATCCATTTTCGGCCCCACCAGAGAGCCAAAAATAAAGGCGCTACCCGCATCGCTGTAGGACATGACTTTATGTACGCCCAATGCCGCCTGCTCTACAGCCCATTTTCCCGGTGGGAAGTAGAGCATAATGCCGCCAATGGCGATTTGCAGCAGCAGCGCGGCTCCAACCGTGCGCAAACTGATGCTCTTTTATTCACTGACAACACAAACGCTATTGCCAGTAACACCACCATCCCCACAACACTTCTCATTATATCCATAATGATTTTCCCTTCATGCCCATAAACCCGGCGCCAGCGCCAGGTTTCGGTTTGTATGATGAGTACGGGCGACGGCTTTCTGCCCGTCAGAAATTAACCCGCAAGACGCTGGTATTCTTTGGCAATTTCGCTCGCCAGAATGGCGTTGTTAAACACCAACTGGATGTTGGATTTCAGGCTGTCGCCACCGGTCAGTTCTGCAACGCGTGCCAGCAGGAACGGCGTACTTTCTTTACCGATTACACCTTGCTCTTCAGCTTCGGCAACTGCCTGATCAATTGCAGCGTTAATACTTTCTTCCGGCATCGCAAACTGTTCCGGAATTGGGTTTGCCACTACCAGGCCACCGTTCAGACCACTTTGCCATTTCACCGCCATCGCACGGGCAATTTCGCTGGCGCTGTCGAGACGGATGCTGACTTCAAACGGGCTGGTGCGGCAGAAAAACGCTGGTAATGCTTTGGTCTGATAGCCAATTAACGGCACACCGAAAGTTTCTAAATATTCGGTGGTTAAGCCTAAATCGAGAATAGATTTTGCTCCGGCACAAACTACGGTGACATTAGTGTGCGCCAGTTCCTGTAAATCGGCGGAAATATCGAAGGTATTTTCCGCCCCGCGATGAACACCGCCAATACCGCCAGTGGCAAATACTTTAATTCCGGCAAGCGCCGCAATAATCATGGTGGAAGCCACGGTGGTTGCGCCATTTTTTCCGGCGGCAACAACAAAAGGTAAATCGCGACGGCTAACTTTCGTTACGTTATGTCCTTCACGACCCAGCAATTCAATTTCTTCTTTGCTTAAGCCCACTTTCATCACGCCGCCAATAATAGCGATAGTGGCTGGTACAGCGCCCTGTTGACGAATAGTTTCTTCTACTTCAATTGCGGTCTGGGCATTTTGCGGGAACGGCATCCCGTGAGAAATAATGGTCGATTCCAGCGCCACAACCGGTTTTTTGTTTTTTAAAGCGTCCTGTACTTCCGGGGAAATTTGTAATAATTCAGGGGAAATTTTTAATTCAGACATTCTGCGTTCTCCACTAACGATATAACGTTGGCAATCGATAAATCAGGGTTATTGGTGTATTCACAGGAGAGCGCCATTGACGAACATCCCTGTGCAAAACGAACAGATTCGGCAAACGGCATCCCGTCTAACCAACACGAAGCAAGTCCCGCCATCATGGCATCGCCCGCTCCGGTAACATTAATGACATTGGTTTTAATCGGTGCAGACCAGCCGCTTTCGCCGCTGATATCACTATAATAAACACCATCACCACCCATGCTCAGAACCAGTCGGTTCAGGCCATGTTGATGGAACCAGGCGGCAACCTTTGCTACATCTTCACGCCCGGAAAGCGCAATCCCGCTCAGGGTTTCCGCTTCAAGACGGTTTGGCTTCAGGGTATGAATTTGACTTAATCGCTCGCGTACTTTGACGCATTTCCAGGCCGAAACCGGATCGACAAATACCGGTACGCCAGCGGCATTATCCAGAATCCAGACCAATGTCTCTTCACTGATATTACAGTCTGCGACAATGACCTTTGCCCCCTGAATAAATTCACGGTGCTGTGCGAGATATTCCGCTGAAATACAGTTACTAATATTCATGTCATTTATAGCAACCAGCATTTCACCGGTATTATCGAGTAATGATAAATAACTCGATGTATTTTCCCCAGGCACAATAAGGCATTTATCGACATAAACACCGGAGTGATTGGTTTGTGTCAGGAGCGATTGACCATAAAAATCACTGCCTACGGCGCTCAGTAGCCAGGCTTTGTTTCCCAGCAACGCCAGATTTTGTGCGATATTGCGCCCTACTCCACCGGGAGTAAATTTTATTTTCCCTGGATTGGAATCCGCATAATTTAATGATTCATGTGAATATCCGGCGACATCAATATTCGCCGAACCTATAATTACGACATAATCCTTTTCGCGCATAGCACGTCCTCTGGTAAAAGATTACCAACCCTTTCAATCCACAAGAATAGAGATAACTGCAAAGACGGTTTAAACATGTGTTCATATTTAAACATGTGCTCATAGTATGCATGTTTTACTTAAAGTAAATTACCGCCAGAGGGGCAAAATGAGCAGATTTGAACAGGCTCACAAAACGCTATTATTGGCGGTTTTAGAAAAAGCGAAGAAATTGTGAAGTGATGCACAGAATGGAAACAATAAAAAAGGGCAGAAATTAATCTGCCCTTGAGGAAATGACGTTACTGTTTGATGAGAGTGTCAGCTTTCTATTGGAAAATAAAACCATTCAAAATCATAGAATTGCCGTCAACAATTTATCACTCACCTTGCACTCATCAAATGATACAGGGCAGAAAATTTCTGCCCTGTAGTTCACGTTTTATTATGCTGCTTTCGCCATAACGTCCGCTTCCGGACGTTTCAGGAAGGCATAAGCCAAACCCGCCACCAGCGTACCAGCAATAATTGCCACCAGGTAACCCAGTACCGGCGTAATGGCGCCTGGGATCAGCAGAACAAACAGACCACCGTGCGGTGCCATCAATTTCGCACCAATCGCCATTGAGATTGCGCCAGTCAGCGCCCCACCAACGATACAGCACGGCAGCACTCGCATCGGATCACGGGCAGCAAACGGAATTGCACCTTCCGAAATAAAGCACAGGCCAAGTACCAAAGCTGCTTTGCCGCCTTCCTGCTGCGCTTTGTCGAATTTGCGACGCGCCACCATTGTTGCCAGACCCATTGCCAGCGGAGGCACCATACCTGCCGCCATAATCGCCGCCATCGGGCCATAGGTTTGGGTACTCAGCAGACCCACACCGAATGCATACGCTGCTTTGTTTACCGGACCGCCCATGTCAGTACACATCATGCCACCGAGGATCGCGCCCAGCAGAACCGCATTCGCAGTACCCATGGTTTGCAGCCAGTGAGTCAGACTTTCGAGGATGCCAGCAACCGGTTTACCGATCAGGTAGATCATCGCCAGACCAACCACCAGACTGGAAATCAGCGGAATGATCAGAATCGGTTTCAGCGCCTCCATACTCTGTGGCAGTTTCAGTTGCGTACTGATTAACTTCGCGATGTAACCCGCCAGGAAGCCCGCAATGATCCCGCCAATGAAGCCAGAACCTGTGCTGACCGCCAGCATACCGCCAATCAGACCCGGCGTGAGACCCGGACGATCGGCAATAGAGAAGGCAATGTAACCCGCCAGTACCGGCACCATCAGCGCAAAGGCTGAACCACCGCCAATCTGCATCAGCGCCGCCGCCAGCGTCCCCTGCTCTTTAAACGCTTCGATACCAAAAGCAAAGGAAAGCGCGATACACAGACCACCCGCAACCACCATTGGCAACATGTAGGAAACGCCCGTCAGCAGGTGACGATACGCGCCTGCACTCTCTTTCCTACCTTCAGTGGTCGCCGTTTGAGCTTTACCCGCCGGTTCGTAAGGCGTCGCTTCAGCAACCGCTTTATCCAGCTCCTGAGCCGTTTTCTTCAGCGCCAGACCGGTAGAGGTGCGATACATTGGTTTACCGGCAAATTTCGCCAGATCCACTTCGATATCTGCTGCCACAATCACCAGATCCGCTGCTGCCACTTCTTCAGGCGTGATTGCGTTACCCGCACCAACGGAGCCACGGGTTTCAACTTTCACCCACCAGCCACGTTTTTTCGCTTCGGTTTCAATGGCTTCAGCCGCCATAAAGGTGTGCGCTACGCCAGTTGGGCAAGCTGTCACCGCAACCACGCGTTTCGGGCCACTGGCGACAACCGGTGCTGTCGCAGCGACCGGCGCAGTGTAAGGCTTCGCATGGCCTTTGGCTTCACTCAGGAATAGCTCAGGATGCGCGACTGCGCGGGAAATATCGCCCAGCCAGACATTTTTACCGTTCAGCGCGCTGTCGTTCGGGATGGAATCACCCAGAACAATCGCCATTTCAGCGTCGTTCGGATTGTCGATGATTTCCAGTTTTGCTTTTCGCGCCGCCGCGCCCAGCAGGGTCTTCGCCATATAGGCGCGTGCCTGACCGAGATTAGCGTCAATAATCAGCAGCGTTTTCATTATGCCTCTCCTGCTGTCAGTTAAAAGGTTGTAAGTCGACGCGCGCCATCATTGCGGCCAACTGCGGACGATCGGTAATACCCACATTGCTTTGACTGACCGCCAGGGCTGCAACAGCCGTTGCCAGACGCAGTGTGTGTTCACTGGATTCACGCATCAGCAAGCCATAAATGAGGCCGCCAACCATGGAATCCCCTGCGCCAACAGTGCTTACGACATCGACTGACGGTGGTTTGGCGATCCATTCGCCGGAGGCATTAACCCAAAGCGCGCCTTCGGCACCCAGTGAAATGACGACATGCGCGATACCTTGTTCACGTAGCGCATGTGCAGCTTCAATGACATCTTTCATTTCAGGCAGTTTACGGCCTGCCCAGATTTCCAGCTCGCGACGGTTAGGTTTCACCAGCCACGGTGCCGCTTTCAAACCTGCCACTAATGCTTCGCGGCTACTATCAAAGATAATGCAAGGACACTGACTACGCAGGCGAGTCATCCAGTCGGTGAATGCTTCCGGGCTGACGCCTGACGGTAAACTGCCGCTGACACAGACCATATCGAACTGACCGAGCCAGCTCAGAGAATCAGTCACAAAGCGTTCCCAGTCTGCTGGAGTGACTTCAAAACCCGAGAAATTGAGGTCAGTAACTTCGCCGTCTTTTTCCGTCAACTTAACGTTAATGCGGGTACGCCCCTGTACAACCTGGAAACGGTTGGCAATGCCCAGCTCGCTGAACAGTTGCTGAAATCCGTCCTGATTGTCTTTACCCAGAAAGCCGCCAACGGTGACATCAATACCCAGATCTTTCAGAACTTTGGCAACGTTGATACCTTTACCCGCCGCATGAAGACCGGTGGTTTTCACCAGGTTCACTTCGCCGCGTTCAATTTCCGGGCAGAAACCAACAAGGTCATACGCCGGATTGAGGGTGATCGTAGCAACACGTCTGCTCATTACGCGCCCTCCCCAAGACCTGCGGCGATGGCGTCGCCAATTGCCTTCAGTGCCTGTTCAGCATCCGCCCCTTGGGCGGTAAAGCGCAGGCGATGACCTTTCTTAACGCCAAGTGCCACAACTTTCATCAGACTACGTCCGTTTGCCGGTTTGCCGGTGCCATCAAGGTTTGTCACGGTAATATCACTGTTAAATTGTTTAATGGTATTGACCAGCATGGTGCCTGGACGAGCATGCAGGCCGTGTTCGTTGCGCACCACAAACTCCGCGCTTAACACGTCGTCAGTCGGCGCATCATCGCTGGTCAGCAGTGCCAGCAATGTTGCCGCATCCGCTTTCAGCAAACGGTCAGCTTTATTGTCGAGTAACAGATCGGCGAGACGCTTAAGAACTGCGACGGGCTGATCGTCATTCATTGCCACACTCACCAGCATGGCTGCCGTTTCGCCGTCCACATCAAAAGCATTTGCCGCGCGGCTTACCGCAATCGCGCTACGCAGGTTGCCTTCGGCGCTATCGCTCAGCCAGATGCCCTGTCCGAGATTCAGAGGTTGTTCATTGATGGCTTTAGTGACGAAGGTGGCGTCAACGGCACCCGCTTCTTTCAGACGTGCAGCGTTCAGCGCCTGCAGAGTCAGCAGATCGCTGGCGACAATATCCAGCGTCAGCATTTCGTTATCGAGTTTCAGCTGCTCACTCTGCTTTTCGCCCATCAGCAATGCGCGAAGTTCTTCTGCTGTCGTTGCTGACTTCAGTTGTTCAGCAACGGAATCATCGCTTAGCACGTGGGTCAGCTGGCGCAGCAGGCCCAGGTGTTCGTCCGAGCTGGCGGCAATACCGATCGCCACGTACGCTACCTGACCGTCACCCCAGGTGACGCCTTCCGGGAACTGAAATACCTGAACGCCGGTTTTCAGCACCTGATCGCGGGTGTCGGTGGTGCCGTGAGGAATAGCAATACCATTGCCGAGGAACGTTGAGGTTTGCTGCTCGCGCGCCAGCATGCCATTGACGTAGCCTTCAGCTACATTACCGGCCCGCACCAGCGCCGCAGCGACCTGGCGAATCGCCTCTTCTTTGTCTCCGGCCTTTTCGCCCGGATGGATGTCCTGTACGGATAACTGGAACATAGTTCTCCTCTCTTGCTGAATTGAAACGATTCAGCTTCTATGAGAAAAAAAGCGCCAACCTGGCTTACGGTTAAAGACAAGATCGCGCTGAAACGTTTCAATAAAGCATAATACTTCTGTTTCAGCACGCAAGGGAAGCTGTAAACTTATGACCAAAATTTTGATGTGCTGCACAATTTTTTGTCATTTTTCCTAATTGCTGACGGGAAAACTCGTTGCCAGCAATTTCATTTCAGCAGCGTCAGCAGACAATCAACAAGAGTGAAATGGCATTTTGATTATTCGTGGCGAGTTTGATTTCACTGACTGTTTATTTTCTGACAAGCAGCGTAAACTCCGCGTCTCCATCTTTCAGTGATCGACCAGCATGCATAACTCCCCCGCAGTCTCCAGCGCGAAATCGTTTGACCTGACATCGACGGCGTTTTTAATCGTTGCCTTTCTCACCGGTATTGCGGGCGCTCTGCAAACCCCGACGCTCAGTATATTCCTTACCGATGAAGTGCACGCCCGTCCGGCGATGGTGGGATTCTTCTTTACCGGCAGTGCTGTCATCGGGATTCTGGTGAGTCAGTTTCTCGCCGGACGCTCTGATAAGCGTGGCGATCGTAAATCACTGATTGTCTTTTGCTGCCTGTTAGGCGTGCTGGCCTGCACCCTTTTTGCCTGGAACCGCAACTACTTTGTTTTGCTGTTCGTTGGTGTCTTTCTTAGTAGCTTTGGCTCTACCGCCAACCCGCAAATGTTTGCTCTCGCCCGTGAGCACGCTGACAAAACCGGGCGTGAAGCGGTGATGTTCAGCTCTTTTTTACGCGCTCAGGTTTCACTGGCATGGGTCATTGGTCCGCCGCTGGCTTATGCCCTGGCGATGGGGTTCAGCTTTACGGTAATGTATCTCAGCGCAGCAGTGGCGTTTATTGTCTGCGGCCTGATGGTGTGGCTATTTTTACCGTCGATGCAAAAAGAGGTTCCGCTGGCGACCGGCACGGTTGAAGCGCCGCGCCGTAATCGTCGCGATACGCTACTGCTGTTTGTCATTTGTACGTTGATGTGGGGGTCAAATAGCCTGTACATCATCAACATGCCACTCTTTATTATCAACGAATTGCATCTTCCCGAGAAACTGGCGGGCGTGATGATGGGAACCGCCGCAGGCCTGGAAATCCCGACCATGTTGATCGCGGGTTATTTTGCCAAACGTCTGGGTAAGCGTTTCTTAATGCGCGTTGCCGCCGTGGGTGGCGTCTGTTTTTACGCAGGTATGCTGATGGCGCATTCACCTGTCATTCTGTTGGGCTTGCAGCTGCTGAATGCTATTTTTATTGGCATTCTGGGTGGCATCGGGATGCTCTATTTTCAGGATCTGATGCCCGGTCAGGCGGGTTCAGCAACCACGCTCTATACCAATACCTCGCGTGTGGGCTGGATCATCGCGGGGTCAGTGGCGGGCATAGTCGCCGAAATCTGGAATTATCACGCCGTGTTCTGGTTTGCGATGGTGATGATTATCGCCACTCTGTTCTGCTTACTGCGGATTAAAGATGTTTAAGGCGCGGTCAGTATTTCCAGATCTATAAGCCAGGTCATCGCCTGCTGACGCGTGTTACCGCACATTTCAGCACTGGCTTGTAAACCTGCGCAAACTTTCGGACGTAGCGGCGATGTAAAAATTTTACAACGTTGCTGTTCATCAAGCTGAATGCAGGGCGTATTGGCGGGCTTGCCATCTGGCATACCGGGTATAGGGCTGGAAATTGAAGGGGCAGTGCAACACGCCCCGCAACCCGGACGGCATTCCATACGTTGTTCTCTTAAGGTTAACCACCGGATTGATGAGCGCGCACAGTACCACCTTTTTTGCACCAGCAAAAGTGCGAATACCACTTGCCTGAAAGGCTCGTCGCGAGTAGTTTGACGCGATATTTTTGACATTTTCGATAACAGGAATTTTTCGATGCCAAGAGCGAACGAAATTAAAAAAGGTATGGTACTGAATTACAACGGCAAATTGCTGCTGGTTAAGGATATTGATATTCAGTCTCCCACCGCCCGTGGTGCCGCTACGCTGTACAAAATGCGTTTTTCTGATGTCCGTACCGGGCTGAAAGTGGAAGAACGCTTCAAAGGCGATGATATCGTTGACACCGTAACGCTGACCCGTCGTTACGTTGACTTCTCCTACGTCGATGGCAACGAATATGTCTTTATGGATAAAGAAGACTATACCCCGTATACCTTCACTAAAGATCAGATCGAAGAAGAGCTGCTGTTTATGCCGGAAGGCGGTATGCCGGATATGCAGGTTCTGACCTGGGACGGTCAACTTCTGGCGCTTGAACTGCCGCAAACCGTTGATCTGGAAATTGTTGAAACCGCACCGGGCATCAAAGGCGCGTCTGCCAGCGCCCGTAACAAACCGGCGACATTGAGCACCGGTCTGGTCATTCAAGTACCAGAATACTTAAGCCCAGGCGAAAAAATTCGTATCCATATCGAAGAACGCCGCTATATGGGTCGTGCTGACTAACTTCAGCCAGATATCAGAAAAGGGATGGCTCAGACTGTCCCTTTTTTAATTTATTATACCAATCTTCTATTTTGCGCTTCCTGAACATCGTTCTCCCGCAATATTCACCACTAAATTGATCGCCCTCACACTTCATCGCATTAACAATCCAGACCAATTTCAATTGCTGTCATATAACTTTACACTGTCGTTGTTAATTAATCGTTACTAAGACGTGACTCCTATGAATACAATCGCCTCCGTTACGCTCCCGCAGCATGTACACTCGCCCCGCTACGATCGGCAACAATTGAAATCTCGTATCGTTCATTTTGGATTTGGAGCCTTCCACCGTGCGCATCAGGCGCTATTAACCGACCGTGTGCTGAATGCCCAGGGCGGCGACTGGGGGATCTGTGAAATCAGCCTGTTCAGTGGCGATCAGTTGATGAGCCAGCTTCGCGCGCAGGATCATTTATACACCGTGTTAGAGAAAGGCGCAGACGGCAACCAGGCTATTATTATTGGAGCCGTTCGCGAGTGCCTGAATGCAAAACTGGATTCCTTAGCGGCGATTATTGAGAAGTTTTGCGAGCCGCAGGTGGCGATTGTTTCCCTGACGATTACCGAAAAAGGCTATTGCATCGACCCGGCTACCGGCACACTCGACATCAGCAATCCACGTATCGTTCACGATCTACAAAGTCCCGAAGATCCTCACTCCGCGCCAGGCATTCTCGTCGAAGCACTAAAGCGCCGCCGTGAACGCGGCCTTGCCCCGTTTACCGTGCTCTCCTGCGACAACATTCCCGATAATGGCCATGTGGTGAAAAACGCGGTGCTGGGGATGGCGGAAAAACGTTCGCCAGAACTTGCGGAATGGATAAAAGATCACGTCAGCTTTCCGGGAACCATGGTAGACCGCATTGTCCCGGCAGCAACAGACGAATCACTGGCGGAAATTAGCCAGCATCTGGGCGTGAATGATCCCTGTGCGATTAGCTGCGAGCCGTTTATCCAATGGGTGGTGGAAGATAACTTCGTCGCGGGGCGCCCTGCCTGGGAAGTCGCTGGCGTGCAGATGGTCAATGATGTTCTGCCGTGGGAGGAGATGAAACTGCGTATGCTAAATGGTAGTCACTCTTTTCTCGCTTATCTGGGTTATCTCGCAGGATTCGCCCATATCAGTGATTGTATGCAGGATCGCGCCTTTCTCCATGCCGCCAGAACATTAATGCTGGATGAGCAAGCGCCGACGCTGCGGATTAAAGATGTCGATTTAACACAATATGCGGATAAGTTAATTGCACGTTTTGCTAACCCGGCGCTGAAACATAAGACCTGGCAAATCGCGATGGATGGCAGCCAGAAATTACCGCAGCGTATGCTGGCAGGCATTCGCATACATCTGGCGCGCGGAACGAACTGGTCATTGTTGGCATTAGGCGTTGCTGGCTGGATGCGCTATGTGAGCGGTGTTGATGATGCCGGAAATGCTATTGATGTTCGCGATCCGCTTAGCGATAAAATTCGCGACCTGGTCGCGGGCAGCAGCAATGAACAACGCGTAACCGCCCTGCTTTCCCTGCGTGAGGTTTTCGGTGATGACCTGCCAAATAACCCGCATTTTGTGCAGGCTATCGAACAAGCCTGGCAACAAATCGCGCAGTTTGGGGCGCATCAGGCGCTATTAAACACTCTCAAAATTTAACGATTTCTGCGGTTAAAGCGGATGAAGCCCGTCTTCGTCCGCTCTCCCCTTCTCTTTTCTGCCTTTTTTAGCCAGGATTAACGCACAGTTAACTTATCAGAGTATTGCGGAGCCGCTGTGACCAGGACCAACCTCATCACCGGTTTTCTCGGCAGCGGGAAAACCACGTCGATTCTTCATCTATTAGCCCATAAAGATCCCAACGAAAAATGGGCGGTGCTGGTTAATGAATTTGGAGAAGTCGGAATTGATGGCGCTTTGCTCGCCGATAGCGGCGCATTGCTGAAAGAGATCCCCGGCGGCTGCATGTGCTGCGTTAATGGTTTACCCATGCAGGTAGGTCTGAATACCTTACTGCGTCAGGGAAAACCAGACCGCTTGTTGATAGAGCCAACCGGGCTGGGCCATCCGAAACAGATCCTCGATCTGTTAACCGCACCAGTTTATGAACCGTGGATCGACTTGCGCGCCACGTTGTGTATTCTCGATCCACGCCTGCTGTTGGATGAAAAAAGTGTCAATAATGAAAACTTCCGTGACCAGTTGGCTGCCGCAGACATCATTGTCGCCAATAAATCCGACCGCGCGACGCCCGAAAGCGAGCAAGCGTTGCAACGCTGGTGGCAACAAAATGGTGGCGATCGGCAATTAATTCACAGCGAACATGGGCAAATTGAAGGTCATCTTCTGGATTTACCCCGTCGCAATTTAACTGAGTTGCCTGCCAGCGCCGCCCATTCACATCAGCATGGCGTGAAAAAAGGGTTAGCGGCGTTAAGCCTGCCAGAACATCAACGCTGGCGTCGCAGTCTGAACAGCGGACAAGGACATCAGGCCTGTGGCTGGATATTCGACGCTGATACGGTGTTCGACACCATCGGCATTCTGGAATGGGCACGACTTGCACCAGTAGAGCGAGTGAAAGGCGTTATGCGCATTCCGGAAGGCCTTGTGCGAATCAACCGTCAGGGCGATGACCTGCACATTGAAACGCAAAACGTTGCACCACCGGATAGCCGTATTGAGCTGATTTCCAGTAGCGAAACTGACTGGAACGCCTTACAAAGCGCGCTGTTGAAGCTTCGTTTAGCGACCACCGCGTAAGGTTGCCTGCGTTTTTAAGTAAGATAATTAGAGAAAATATGATTAAAAATTTGCCGCAAATAGTGTTGTTGAACATTGTCGGCCTCGTGCTGTTTCTTTCCTGGTACATACCCGTTAATCATGGATTCTGGTTATCGATTGATACGAATATTTTTTATTTCTTTAATCAGAAACTGGTCGAAAGTAAGGCCTTTTTGTGGCTGGTTGCATTGACCAACAATCGCGCTTTCGACGGTTGTTCACTGCTGGCGATGGGAATGTTGATGCTGAGTTTCTGGCTGAAAGAAAATGCCCCAGGCAGACGACGTATCGTAATTATTGGTCTGGTCATGCTGTTAACCGCAGTGGTATTAAACCAGCTGGGTCAGGCATTAATTCCGGTAAAACGGGCCAGCCCGACATTAACCTTTACAGATATTAACCGCGTCAGCGAACTGCTACCTGTACCCACGAAAGATGCATCACGAGATAGCTTTCCCGGCGATCACGGCATGATGTTACTTATTTTTTCCGCCTTTATGTGGCGCTATTTCGGAAAAGTCGCAGGTCTTATCGGCATTATTATTTTTGTGGTTTTTGCATTTCCCAGAGTAATGATTGGCGCGCACTGGTTTACCGATATCATTGTCGGCTCCATGACCGTGATATTGATCGGTTTACCCTGGGTGCTGTTGACGCCATTAAGTGATCGATTAATCACCTTTTTTGACAAATCACTACCGGGAAAAAGCAAACATTTCCAAAACAAATAACTCACAGTAATTAACATCATCAGGTTTATTTTTATAGTAAGGATAATCCTGATGATGCGCACGATTGCTTTCATTCATCGAATACAATGCTCATTTTTTAAGCAAATGAATGGGTTGCATGTTTTTCGCACAATCGTTCTTTAATTGACCAATCCCACTTATTAACTTTCTGTATCACTTTTTCTTATAAAAAATCATGTAAAACCGCTCGCCAAGACCGCGCCAATCGGGTAATCTCGGACTCGTTTTGCCTCGGCGTTAAATTATCCTCACAGCATATAATTTTGTGCGTTAGTCCACAGATTTGGCCTTAAGGAATTGTTTCAACATGCCCAGGTAATTAGTCTCGTGTCGCTTGGCATTTTTTATAACGATATTTATCGTTAAGGACTTCAAGGGAAAACAAACAACATGGTCAAATCTCAACCGATTTTGAGATATATCTTGCGCGGCATTCCCGCGATTGCAGTAGCGGTTCTGCTTTCTGCATGTAGTGCAAACAACACCGCAAAGAATATGCATCCTGAGACACGTGCAGTGGGTAGTGAAACATCATCACTGCAAGCTTCTCAGGATGAATTTGAAAACCTGGTTCGTAATGTCGACGTGAAATCGCGAATTATGGATCAGTATGCTGACTGGAAAGGCGTTCGTTATCGTCTGGGCGGTAGCACCAAAAAAGGTATCGATTGTTCTGGTTTCGTACAACGTACATTCCGTGAACAATTTGGCTTAGAGCTTCCGCGTTCAACGTATGAACAGCAGGAAATGGGGAAATCAGTTTCCCGTAGTAATTTGCGTACAGGCGACTTAGTCCTGTTCCGCGCGGGTTCAACCGGACGCCATGTCGGTATTTATATCGGTAATAATCAGTTTGTTCACGCATCCACCAGCAGTGGTGTAATTATTTCCAGCATGAATGAGCCGTACTGGAAGAAGCGTTACAACGAAGCACGTCGGGTTCTCAGCCGTAGCTAATAAATCGTTTGGATGCAATCCCTTGGCTATCCTGACGAGTTAACGAAAAGCACTGCTTAGGCAGTGCTTTTTGGTTTTTCTCATCCGAGAAAATGATGTTTCCACATCTTGAACCAGGCTATAGTCCCGTCATTCTTTCCTTTTAGTGTTGTCGTATTTTCAGGATATTATCGGAACCATGTTCATACGAGCTCCCTCTTCTGGACGTAAGATCCTGCTCACCTGCATTATTGCGGGCGTGATGATTGCGATACTGGTCAGCTGCCTTCAGTTTTTAGTGGCCTGGCATAAACACGAAGTCAAATACGACACCTTGATTAGCGACGTACAAAAATATCTCAATACCTATTTTGCCGACCTGAAATCCACCACTGACAGGCTCCAGCCGCTTACCTTAGATACCTGCCAGCAAGCTAACCCGGAGCTGACTGCACGCGCAGCATTTAGCATGAACGTGCGAACGTTTGTGCTGGTAAAGGATAAAAAGAGCTTCTGTTCTTCTGCAACTGGTGAGATGGACATCCCACTCAGTGAACTGATTCCGGCACTAAACATCGGCAAAGATATTGATATGGCAATATTGCCAGGCACACCGATGGTGCCCAATAAACCAACGATCGTCATCTGGTATCGTAACCCTTTATTAAAAAATAGCGGTGTTTTTGCAGCATTGAATCTGAACCTGACGCCGTATATTTTCTATAGCTATCACCAGCAAGATTTCAACGGTATCGCGCTCATTATTGGTGATACTGCGCTATCGACTTTTACGTCGCATTTGATGAACGTCCGTGAGTTAACCGGCACGCCGGTACGTGAAACCAAAATTGCAGGCCTTCCGCTGACCGTTCGGCTTTATGCTGATGACTGGACATGGAACGATGTGTGGTACGCGTTTCTACTGGGTGGTATGAGTGGAACTGTCGTTGGCCTGCTCTGCTATTACCTGATGAGCGTGCGTATGCGCCCAGGCAGAGAAATTATGATGGCCATCAAACGTGAGCAATTTTACGTGGTGTATCAACCGGTGGTTGATACGCAAACACTGCGGGTAACTGGCCTGGAAGTACTGCTACGCTGGCGTCACCCGGTAGTGGGTGAAATTCCCCCGGACGCCTTCATTCACTATGCCGAATCGCAAAAGATGATTGTACCTCTCACCCAGCATCTGTTTGAGCTGATTGCTCGTGATGCCGCAGAATTAGAAAACATACTGCCGGTGGGCGTGAAATTTGGCATTAACATCGCGCCGGATCATCTGCACAGCGAGAGCTTTAAAGCAGATATCCAAAAACTGCTCACTTCCCTGCCCGCACACCATTTCCAGATTGTGCTGGAAATTACCGAGCGCGATATGCTGAAAGAGCAAGAAGCCACGCAACTCTTCGCCTGGCTGCATTCAGTCGGCGTAGAAATTGCTATTGATGACTTCGGCACCGGGCACAGCGCGCTTATTTATCTGGAACGTTTCACGCTCGATTACCTGAAAATTGACCGTAGCTTTATCAACGCCATAGGTACGGAAACGGTCACCTCACCCGTACTTGACGCGGTGCTGACGCTGGCGAAACGTCTCAATATGCTGACAGTTGCTGAAGGGGTCGAAACACCGGAACAGGCGCGCTGGCTACGCGAACGTGGCGTTAATTTCCTGCAAGGTTACTGGATTAGTCGCCCCCTGCCGCTGGATGATTTTATCCGCTGGCTGGAGAAACCTCATACGCCACAGTGGTAAGGTGTGCGTGCGTCCCTTATTATTCATAGTGAAAGCATGCCGGATTGCGGCTAATGATGAGTAAAAGGAAATCCGTTGCAGATGATTGTGCGCATACTGCTGCTGTTTATCGCTCTGTTCACCTTTGGTGCGCAGGCGCAGGCTATCAAGGAAAGCTATGCCTTTGCAGTGCTGGGAGAACCCCGGTACGCGTTTAATTTCAACCATTTTGATTATGTGAACCCCGCCGCGCCAAAAGGTGGGCAGATAACGTTGTCAGCCCTCGGCACCTTCGATAATTTCAACCGTTATGCATTGCGCGGCAACCCCGGCGCACGCACCGAGCAGTTGTACGACACGCTATTTACCACCTCCGATGACGAGCCAGGCAGTTATTACCCGCTGATTGCCGAAAGCGCGCGCTATGCTGACGATTATTCCTGGGTGGAAGTCGCCATTAATCCGCGCGCCCGTTTTCATGACGGTTCGCCTATTACTGCCCGCGATGTTGAATTCACTTTTCAAAAATTTATGACCGAAGGCGTGCCGCAATTTCGTCTGGTTTATAAAGGCACTACCGTTAAAGCCATTGCGCCGTTAACCGTGCGCATTGAATTAGCCAAACCCGGTAAAGAAGATATGCTGAGTCTGTTTTCGCTGCCGGTATTTCCAGAAAAATACTGGAAGGATCACAAACTTAGCGATCCGCTCGCCACGCCTCCGCTTGCCAGTGGTCCGTACCGAATTACGTCCTGGAAAATGGGGCAGAATATTGTCTATTCCCGCGTGAAAGATTACTGGGCGGCAAACTTACCGGTAAACCGTGGGCGCTGGAATTTCGACACCATTCGCTACGATTATTACCTCGACGATAATGTCGCCTTTGAAGCATTTAAAGCTGGCGCTTTTGATTTGCGTATGGAGAACGACGCCAAAAACTGGGCCACGCGCTATACCGGTAAAAATTTCGACAAAAAATATATCATCAAAGATGAGCAAAAAAACGAGTCGGCACAGGATACGCGCTGGCTGGCGTTTAACATTCAGCGTCCGGTATTCAGCGATCGCCGGGTCCGGGAAGCGATCACTCTCGCCTTTGACTTTGAATGGATGAACAAGGCGTTGTTTTACAATGCCTGGAGTCGCACGAACAGTTATTTTCAGAATACCGAATACGCGGCCAGAAATTACCCCGACGCAGCTGAACTGGTGCTTCTGGCGCCGATGAAAAAAGATCTACCGCCAGAAGTCTTCACGCAAATCTACCAGCCGCCGGTATCCAAAGGCGATGGCTACGATCGTGACAACCTGTTAAAAGCCGACAAACTTCTCAACGAAGCGGGCTGGGTGCTGAAGGGGCAGCAACGCGTAAATGCCACAACGGGTCAACCGCTCAGCTTTGAGTTATTGCTGCCTTCGAGCAGCAATAGTCAGTGGGTATTGCCGTTCCAGCACAGCCTGCAACGGCTGGGTATCAGTATGGACATTCGCAAGGTGGATAACTCGCAAATTACCAACCGAATGCGCAGTCGCGACTATGACATGATGCCGCGCGTGTGGCGAGCAATGCCGTGGCCCAGTTCCGATTTACAGATTTCCTGGTCATCGGAATATATCAATTCCACTTATAATGCACCCGGCGTGCAAAGTCCGGTTATCGACTCGCTGATCAACCAGATTATTGCCGCGCAGGGAAATAAAGAAAAATTGCTGCCGTTAGGGCGCGCACTGGATCGCGTATTAACGTGGAATTATTACATGCTGCCAATGTGGTACATGGCGGAAGACCGTCTCGCCTGGTGGGATAAATTCTCCCAACCCGCTGTGCGCCCTATTTACAGCCTCGGTATCGATACCTGGTGGTATGACGTCAATAAAGCGGCCAAACTGCCGTCAGCCAGACAACAGGGAGAGTAGATGGGCGCTTATCTGATTCGCCGTCTGTTGCTGGTGATCCCAACGTTATGGGCGATTATCACCATCAACTTTTTCATCGTGCAAATTGCGCCTGGCGGTCCGGTCGACCAGGCCATCGCCGCCATTGAGTTTGGTAATGCCGGAGTATTACCCGGCGCAGGCGGTGAAGGTGTTCGTGCCAGCCATGCGCAAACGGGCGTCGGCAATATCAGCGACAGTAATTACCGTGGCGGACGCGGATTAGATCCAGAAGTGATCGCCGAGATCACTCATCGCTACGGTTTCGATAAGCCGATCCACGAACGTTACTTCAAAATGCTCTGGGACTACATCCGCTTTGATTTTGGCGACAGCTTGTTTCGCAGCGCCTCGGTGCTGACGCTGATTAAAGACAGTCTGCCGGTTTCCATCACCCTCGGATTATGGAGCACGCTGATTATCTATCTGGTGTCGATTCCGTTAGGCATTCGCAAAGCTGTTTATAATGGGAGCCGCTTTGACGTCTGGAGTAGCGCATTTATCATCATCGGTTACGCCATTCCGGCCTTTTTATTTGCCATCTTGCTGATTGTCTTCTTCGCAGGCGGCAGCTATTTCGACCTGTTCCCTCTACGCGGCCTGGTTTCCGCTAACTTTGATTCGCTGCCGTGGTATCAGAAAATCACTGATTATCTGTGGCATATCACGTTACCCGTGCTGGCGACAGTGATTGGCGGCTTTGCGGCACTTACGATGCTGACCAAAAACTCATTCCTTGATGAAGTGCGCAAGCAATACGTGGTTACCGCGCGTGCGAAAGGGGTCAGTGAGAAAAATATTCTCTGGAAACATGTGTTTCGTAACGCCATGCTGCTGGTGATTGCCGGTTTTCCGGCGACGTTTATCAGCATGTTTTTCACCGGTTCGCTGTTGATTGAGGTGATGTTTTCGCTCAATGGCCTCGGCTTACTGGGCTACGAAGCGACCGTCTCGCGCGATTATCCGGTGATGTTTGGCACCTTGTATATTTTCACCCTAATTGGCCTGCTGCTGAATATCGTCAGTGATATCAGCTATACGCTGGTCGATCCGCGTATTGATTTTGAGGGACGTTAATGTCGCGACTCAGCCCCGTCAATCAGGCCCGTTGGGCGCGTTTTCGCCATAACCGTCGCGGCTACTGGTCGTTATGGATTTTCCTCGTCTTGTTTGGTTTGAGTTTGTGTTCTGAACTTATCGCCAACGATAAACCGTTGCTGGTGCGTTATGACGGCAGCTGGTATTTCCCGTTGCTGAAAAACTACAGCGAAAGCGATTTTGGCGGTCCGCTGGCAAGCCAGGCAGATTATCAGGACCCGTGGCTGAAGCAACGGCTGGAAAATAACGGCTGGGTACTGTGGGCACCGATTCGCTTTGGTGCTACCAGTATCAACTTTGCTACCGATAAGCCCTTCCCTTCTCCCCCCTCCCGGCAAAACTGGCTGGGAACAGATGCCAACGGCGGCGATGTGCTGGCGCGCATTCTCTATGGCACGCGGATCTCAGTTCTGTTTGGCCTGATGATGACCCTCTGTTCCAGCGTGATGGGCGTGCTGGCGGGGGCGCTACAAGGCTATTACGGCGGTAAAGTCGATCTTTGGGGACAACGTTTTATTGAAGTATGGTCGGGGATGCCGACGCTGTTTTTGATTATTTTACTTTCCAGCGTCGTACAGCCTAACTTCTGGTGGCTGTTGGCAATTACCGTCTTGTTTGGCTGGATGAGTCTGGTCGGTGTGGTGCGGGCGGAGTTTTTACGTACCCGTAATTTCGACTACATCCGCGCGGCGCAGGCGCTTGGCGTCAGCGATCGCAGTATCATCCTGCGTCATATGTTGCCAAATGCCATGGTCGCTACCCTCACCTTTTTACCGTTTATTTTATGCAGTTCAATAACTACCCTGACCTCACTCGATTTCCTCGGCTTCGGTCTGCCGCTCGGTTCACCGTCACTCGGCGAACTGCTGTTACAAGGGAAAAATAACCTTCAGGCCCCGTGGCTTGGGATCACCGCCTTCTTGTCGGTGGCGATATTGTTGTCTTTGCTGATCTTTATTGGTGAAGCCGTCCGCGACGCATTTGATCCTAATAAGGCGGTGTAGCATGACGCAAACTCTGTTAGCGATTGAAAATTTGTCGGTGGGTTTTCGCCATCAGCAAACTGTCCGTACCGTAGTGAATGATGTTTCACTACAGATTGAGGCTGGCGAAACGCTGGCGCTGGTGGGCGAGTCAGGTTCTGGCAAGAGCGTTACTGCACTGTCGATTTTACGTCTGCTCCCTTCCCCGCCGGTAGAATATCTTGCTGGAGATATTCGTTTTCATGGCGAATCGCTACTTCATGCCAGCGAGCAAACGTTGCGCGGCGTACGCGGTAATAAGGTAGCCATGATCTTCCAGGAGCCAATGGTGTCGTTAAATCCATTGCATACTCTGGAAAAACAGCTTTATGAAGTGCTTTCACTCCATCGCGGTATGCGACGAGAAGCGGCACGTGGCGAGATATTAAATTGCCTTGATCGCGTCGGTATCCGTCAGGCAGCAAAACGACTGGCAGATTACCCGCATCAGCTCTCAGGCGGCGAACGCCAGCGGGTGATGATTGCAATGGCGCTATTAACGCGCCCGGAATTATTAATTGCCGATGAACCGACTACCGCACTGGACGTCTCTGTCCAGGTGCAGATTTTACAGTTGTTGCGCGAACTGCAACATGAACTGAATATGGGGATGCTGTTTATTACTCATAACCTCAGCATCGTCAGAAAACTGGCTCACCGCGTGGCAGTGATGCAAAACGGTCACTGCGTGGAGCAAAATAACGCCACTGCGCTATTTGCCTCTCCTGTTCATCCTTACACGCAAAAGCTACTCAACAGCGAGCCGTCAGGCGACCCGGTGCCGTTGCCAGAACCAGCCTCAACGCTGCTTGATGTTGAACAGCTTCAGGTTGCCTTCCCCATTCGCAAAGGGATTTTGAAACGCGTTGTCGATCATAACGTGGTAGTGAAAGACATCAGTTTTACGCTACGAGCAGGTGAAACGCTGGGTTTAGTGGGCGAGTCCGGTTCCGGGAAAAGCACGACAGGACTGGCGCTGCTGCGACTGATTAACTCTCAGGGCAGCATCGTCTTTGACGGTCAGCCATTGCAAAATTTAAATCGCCGCCAGCTATTGCCGATTCGCCATCGCATTCAGGTGGTATTTCAGGATCCAAACTCCTCGCTCAACCCACGACTCAACGTTTTGCAGATTATTGAGGAAGGGTTGCGGGTTCACCAGCCGACGCTTTCTGCCGCACAACGCGAAGAACAAGTGAAAGCCGTGATGCATGAAGTGGGGTTAGATCCTGAAACACGCCACCGCTATCCGGCAGAGTTTTCCGGGGGGCAACGACAACGCATAGCGATTGCCAGAGCGTTGATTCTTAAGCCTTCACTGATCATTCTTGATGAGCCAACATCGTCGCTCGACAAAACGGTACAGGCGCAAATATTGACGCTATTGAAATCATTGCAACAAAAGCATCAACTGGCCTATTTGTTTATCAGCCACGATTTACACGTCGTCCGCGCGCTATGTCATCAGGTTATCGTACTGCGACAGGGGGAAGTGGTGGAACAAGGGCCGTGCGCACGCGTATTTTCCGCACCACAGCAGGAGTATACGCGTCAGCTACTGGCGTTAAGCTGACGCTTAAAAAGGATTGTAATTTGAGAAGGACTCGGCAATTGCCACACCAAAATTTTTCAATCGGCATGTCGCCGCAAACTCATCATGGCGATTTACAAACAGGCACGGCTCACCTTCACACTCCAGTACCGAGCATGGAACTTCAATGTCGCTTAACGCCTGGCTTAGTTTGTACATCACCGACCATGCATTATCACCATCCGGGCTAAGCAATTTAAGCGCCACCAGGCTGTTGTCACCGCACGGTCCATTTTGCGGAATCGGTTCAACCTTCGAACCTGCGAAACCAGCAGACCAGCGATAGTTCTGCGGCAGTCGATGGACGATTGAGAGTTGTAATGAAGTCACTTATTTTCCCCGGAAGCACATTTACTTCACAATTTGTTTACATCAATTTTAACACATCAACAACAACCCGTCTTTAAACAGATCGTAAAGATTGATGCCTCGCCTGCGTGGCCTCTATGGCTCTGATTTAAATAATATCTGCGGGCGTGGTCACGTTTGCGGGGCTATATGTACCCGTTTCTGCGATCTAACTCAACCTTTTTAACTACAATGATGTGACTTTTTACATAAATTGATTTTACATAAAATAAACATATATCGGGGGAATGATGGATTTGTGGTTGACATGCATCAACAAAGGAAGCCTTTTAGCTTCCCCGTTGTGCAATAGATCACCGTTTTTTCGGCCGACTGGCGTACAGACAGAAGAGAATGGAGCAGGTCGCACAGAACGCAATCGACCAGATCATCGGCCATGCGGAGTTAAAGGTCGCAAGGGAGAGCAATGCACCGACAATGGCGCCAATACCAAAGCGGAAGGTTCCTGCCAGCGATGATGCCGTTCCCGCCATATGGGGAAACTCATCCAGAATGACCGCCATCGCATTGGATGACACCATCGACACGCAGCCCACAAACGCCGCCACACCAACCACCAGCGACCAGAACCCCAACCCCAGCAGCGCACTGATGACCATCCACGCCGCCATAATAAATTGTATCCACAGCCCCGACCGGAACATATTCAGCGCGCCAATGCGGCGAACAAAGCGACTGTTAAAGATGGTCATCACGAACAAGAAAACAATATTCAGCGCAAAGTAATAACCAAAGTTTTCCGGCGCGACGTGGTTAATTTCAATGTAGACAAACGGTCCGGCGCTTAAGAATGAGAACATCCCGGCAAAGCTGAAACCGCTGGCCAGCATATAACTCAGGACGCGCTTATGGCGGAACAGTGCGGCGAAGTTGCCAATGGTGGTACGGATGTGAAACGGCTGACGACGCTCCGGCGGTAACGTTTCTTTGATCAGGAAGAAGATCATCGCCGAAGCCAGAATCGCCGCCACGGCGAGGATCCAGAAAATGTAATGCCAGCTCAGCCACACCAGCACCCAGCCGCCAACAATCGGCGCCATCAGAGGCGCGATGGTCGTTACCAGCATGACAAACGACATCATCCGCGAGAACTCTTCTTTCGGGTAGATGTCGCGCATCAGGGCATTGATGACCACGCTGGCCGCCGCCGCTGCCAGCCCGTGAAAGAAACGCATCACAATCAGCTGATCGATAGTTTGCGCCAGTGCACACGCCACCGCCGCCGCAGCAAATACCAGCGTACCGCCAAGAACCACCGGCTTACGCCCGAAGCTATCTGCCATCGGCCCGTAGATTAACTGCCCCAACGCAAAACCCAGAATATAGGTACTCAGGGTCATCTGCGTACTGCCCGCTGGCACACCAAACTGCGCAGAAATCACTGGCAGCGCGGGCAGATACATATCAATCGACAGCGGCATCAACATGGCCAGCAGGCCAAGGATAAAAACAATAGCAAACGACGAATGCTGTCGGGTGGTCACAACGGGCTCCTGAAAGTTATTAAAGTGTTAGACGACGCTGGCAACTTCTTCTTCAGTTAATGGACGATATTCACCGGGTGCTAAATCAGCATCCAGCGTAATGCCGCCAATACGTTCACGATGCAGCTCAACCACGTGGTTACCCACGGCGGCGAACATGCGTTTCACCTGATGATAACGCCCTTCGCTGATGGTCAGACGTACCTGCGTCGGCGTAATCACTTCCAGCACAGCAGGCTTAGTGAGATCTTTTTCGTTATGCAGCTGCACGCCTTTAGCAAATTGCTCTGCCGTATCGTCAGCTACGGGGGATTCCAGCGTCACCAGATAGGTCTTCTCGCAATGATGGCGCGGAGAAGTAATGCGGTGCGACCACTGACCATCATCTGTCATCAGCACCAGGCCGGTAGTGTCGATATCCAGCCGCCCTGCGGCGTGTAGTTTCCACGCCACAGGTTCATCCAGAAAATAGAGCACCGTTGGGTGATCCGGATCGTCAGTAGAACAAACATAGCCCTGAGGCTTATTGAGCATGAAGTAACGTGGTCCGTGTTGCTGTGCCAGCGGGTTTCCATCGTAAGCCACACTGTGTTCAGGGAGCAGTTTAAACGCTGCATTGCGGACGATTTCGCCATCGACGGTGACACGAGTAGCACGGATTTCACGCCCGGCAATAGCACGGCTAACGCCGAGTTGCTGTGCGATAAATTTATCAAGTCGCATGTGTGTGATTTTGCCTGTAAAAAACGGAGGTCGGGTAATGACCCGAAAATCTGAACTGTTGTTCGCCCAGTATAGCGGTCTAATAACTTCCCTCAAGAGAAAAAGATCCGTGGCATACTATTAGCAGAATAATCTACCTACGCGAGACCATGATTTTTACACTCCGTCCATATCAGCAAGAAGCCGTGGATGCCACGCTCAACCATTTTCGTCGTCATAAAACTCCTGCCGTTATCGTGCTGCCTACTGGTGCAGGTAAAAGCCTGGTGATAGCGGAACTGGCACGGCTGGCGCGTGGTCGCGTGCTGGTGCTGGCGCACGTCAAAGAGCTGGTGGCGCAAAACCATGCAAAATATCAGGCTCTGGGGCTGGAAGCCGATATTTTTGCCGCCGGGCTGAAGCGTAAAGAGAGCCACGGTAAAGTGGTGTTTGGCAGCGTGCAGTCGGTCGCACGCAATCTCGATGCCTTTCAGGGTGAATTTTCGCTGTTGATTGTCGATGAATGCCACCGCATTGGCGACGATGAAGAGAGCCAGTATCAGCAAATCCTTACTCACCTGACAAAAGTGAATCCCCACTTACGCCTGTTGGGGCTGACCGCCACGCCTTTTCGGCTGGGCAAAGGCTGGATCTACCAGTTCCATTATCACGGCATGGTACGTGGCGACGAGAAAGCCCTTTTCCGTGACTGCATTTATGAGCTGCCGCTGCGTTATATGATTAAACACGGCTATCTGACGCCACCAGAACGGCTTGATATGCCGGTAGTGCAATACGATTTCAGCCGCTTGCAGGCACAGAGTAATGGGCTGTTCAGCGAAGCCGATCTCAACCGCGAGCTGAAAAAACAACAACGTATTACGCCGCACATCATCAGCCAGATTATGGAGTTCGCCGCAACGCGCAAAGGGGTGATGATTTTCGCCGCGACGGTTGAACACGCAAAAGAGATTGTGGGATTGCTGCCCGCCGAAGATGCAGCACTCATTACCGGTGACACACCCGGCGCTGAACGTGATGTATTAATTGAAGATTTTAAAGCCCAGCGTTTTCGCTATCTGGTCAACGTTGCGGTACTGACCACCGGATTTGACGCCCCGCACGTCGATCTTATCGCCATCCTGCGTCCTACTGAATCAGTGAGTCTTTACCAACAAATTGTCGGACGCGGTCTGCGTCTGGCGCCCGGCAAGACTGATTGCTTAATTCTTGATTATGCGGGTAATCCTCACGATCTCTACGCGCCAGAAGTTGGCACCCCAAAAGGCAAAAGTGACAACGTTCCGGTACAGGTTTTCTGCCCTGCCTGCGGTTTTGCCAACACCTTCTGGGGCAAAACGACCGCCGACGGTACATTGATTGAACACTTTGGTCGTCGCTGTCAGGGGTGGTTTGAAGATGACGACGGTCATCGCGAACAGTGTGACTTCCGTTTCCGTTTTAAAAATTGCCCGCAATGTAACGCGGAAAACGATATTGCCGCCCGACGATGCCGCGAATGTGACACGGTACTGGTTGATCCAGACGACATGTTAAAAGCGGCGCTACGACTCAAAGACGCGCTGGTATTACGCTGTAGCGGCATGTCTTTGCAGCATGGTCACGACGAGAAAGGCGAATGGCTGAAAATCACCTATTACGATGAAGACGGCGCGGATGTGAGTGAGCGTTTCCGTCTGCAAACGCCCGCCCAGCGTACCGCCTTCGAACAACTTTTTATCCGCCCGCATACGCGCACACCGGGCATCCCTCTGCGCTGGATAACCGCCGCCGATATCCTCGCCCAGCAAGCGTTACTGCGCCATCCGGATTTTGTTGTTGCGCGAATGAAAGGTCAGTACTGGCAAGTGCGTGAAAAAGTGTTCGATTACGAAGGTCGTTTTCGTCGGGCGCATGAATTACGCGGTTAATGGTAGTTTTGATTGATGTATAAGGCGATTGAGTATAGAATCTCGCCCGCTTTTGCATACGCAAAGCAGATCACTTACCTGTTGCTGGGTCGCCTGTAGCAGGATTAATTTAAGAGAGAAAGAAATGTTTACTATTAACGCAGAAGTACGTAAAGAGCAGGGTAAGGGTGCGAGCCGCCGCCTGCGTGCCGCTAACAAGTTCCCGGCAATCATCTACGGTGGCAAAGAAGCGCCGCTGGCTATCGAGCTGGATCACGACAAAGTCATGAACATGCAAGTTAAAGCTGAATTCTACAGCGAAGTTCTGACCATCGTTGTTGACGGTAAAGAAATCAAAGTTAAAGCTCAGGATGTACAGCGTCACCCGTACAAACCGAAGCTGCAGCACATCGACTTCGTTCGCGCTTAATTGCTGAATAAGTTGTAAAAAACCCCGCTCCGGCGGGGTTTTTTGTATCCGCAGATTATGCCTGATGCGACGCAGTGCGTCTTATCAGGCATACAGGTATTACCGTTATTTGCAGGCCAGAGAAGGCGTCACGCCGCATCTGGCATTCATTACGTAAAACCGATTAATTACCGCCAGACGTCCGGCGCTGAAGCTGATCGCGCAAGTTCGGCGGCGTGCCTTTAATGGTCAGGGTATCGGTCGCCGGGTCCCAGAAAATCCGTTCGCCTAACAGCATTGCATCAAAGTTGATGGTTAAGCCACCACCGCTACCGGCAAACTTAGTCAACTGACGCAGCGTGCTACGATCTGCCGGGAAGCTCTCTTCCAGTTCATAGCCTTTTTCAGCCGCAAATTCCGTGAAGCTCACTTCGCTGACGCCCGCCAGTTCTTTCGACAGCGACTCCAGCTCGATCTCTTCGCCCGCCTGCAATTGCTCATTACAGTAGCTATAAACCTGCTGGCGAACGTTCTGCCGTTCTGCTTTATCCAGTTGCGCTTCGGCGGTAAAGTCATCGACCGCCTGTAACAGTCCACGGTTTTGCGCTTTCGCATTCAATCCTTCGCTGGCACCGAGGAAGTCCATAAAGAAATCAGCCACTTTGCGCCCTACTCGCCCTTTCAGGAAAGTGAGATAACGGGTCGATTCTGGATTGGTTTCCCACTCGGTCAAATCGATACGCGCAACGATATCAGCATGATTAATATCGAGATAATGGGTCGGGTTGATGTCGAGGTTTTCGTTAACGCGCATACTGCTTAAATTGTTCAGTACGCAAATCAGCAAATACTCAACCGCCAGATAGCGATAGTGACAAAACAGCACGAAGCCGCCGTCAGCAAAAGGATATTTCGCCAGTTCGTCACGCAGGCGACCAGTTGCTGCCCGACTAAATGCCAGAAAGTCTTCTTCGCCCTGACGCTGTAAGCGCAGCGTCTGCGCCAGTTCACTCTCCTCGCTAAACAAACCGTAGGCTTTATTCTTGGCGCTATAGACACGATGCAGCTCCGCCACCATCTCAACGACGGTTTCCGTCGGTTCCAGCAATGAATCGCGCAGCACCAGCTCAAGGTTCTGCTCATCACGCTTGATAAGCTGGTGCAGAGCAATCTGGTTGATATCCAGACTCATGATAAACTCTCCTTTTAGACCGGGCGGTATTCAACCACCGCTGGTTAAGCGACGCAATAAAAGATGGCGGTCATTTTACAGAAGGTGGCGTAACGCGAATGATTTAAAGTATAAAAAAGCAGAAAAAAAACCGTTGCTACGGTAATATGTTGCCCTTTCATCAACTAACTGATTTCGATTTATGCCACAAATTTCCCGCTACAGTGATGAACAGGTTGAACAATTGCTCGCAGAGCTGCTCAACGTACTGGAAAAACATAAGGCTCCGACCGACCTTTCCCTGATGGTGTTAGGCAATATGGTCACCAACCTTATCAACACCAGCATTGCCCCGGCTCAGCGCCAGGCGATTGCCAACTCTTTTGCCCGCGCCTTACAGTCCTCTATCAACGAAGACAAAGCGCACTAAGGGAAACAGATAACAGGTTATGGTAACTCATCGTCAGCGCTACCGTGAAAAAGTCTCCCAGATGGTCAGTTGGGGGCACTGGTTTGCACTGTTCAATATTCTGCTTTCGCTCGTCATTGGCAGCCGTTACCTGTTTATCGCCGACTGGCCGACAACGCTTGCGGGTCGTATTTATTCCTACGTAAGCATTATCGGTCATTTCAGCTTCCTGGTGTTCGCCACCTATTTGCTGATCCTCTTCCCGCTGACCTTTATCGTCGGCTCCCAGAGGCTGATGAGGTTTTTGTCCGTCATTCTGGCAACAGCGGGAATGACGCTATTACTGATCGATAGCGAAGTCTTTACCCGTTTCCATCTCCATCTTAATCCCATCGTCTGGCAGTTGGTTATCAACCCGGACGAAAATGAGATGGCGCGCGACTGGCAGCTGATGTTCATCAGTGTGCCGGTTATTTTATTGCTTGAACTGGTGTTTGCGACGTGGAGCTGGCAAAAGCTACGCAGCCTGACGCGTCGTCGGCGCTTCGCGCGCCCGCTGGCCGCATTCTTATTTATCGCCTTTATCGCCTCGCATGTGGTGTATATCTGGGCCGATGCCAACTTCTATCGCCCGATCACCATGCAGCGCGCTAACCTGCCGCTTTCGTACCCGATGACGGCGCGACGTTTTCTTGAGAAGCATGGTCTGCTTGATGCGCAGGAGTATCAACGCCGTCTTATTGAGCAAGGTAATCCAGACGCCGTTTCCGTTCAGTATCCGTTAAGCGAACTGCGCTATCGCGATATGGGCACCGGGCAGAATGTGCTGTTGATTACTGTCGATGGCCTGAACTACTCACGCTTCGAGAAGCAGATGCCTGCGCTGGCAGGCTTTGCGGAACAAAATATTTCGTTCACGCGCCATATGAGTTCCGGCAACACGACCGACAACGGCATCTTTGGCCTGTTCTATGGCATATCGCCAAGTTATATGGACGGCATTCTGTCGACCCGTACACCTGCGGCATTAATTACCGCGCTTAACCAGCAAGGCTATCAACTGGGGTTATTCTCATCCGATGGCTTTACCAGCCCGTTGTATCGTCAGGCATTGTTGTCAGACTTCTCAATGCCGAGCGTTCGCACGCAATCCGATGAGCAGACTGCTACACAGTGGATCAACTGGCTGAGCCGCTACGCGCAAGAAGATAATCGCTGGTTCTCATGGGTATCTTTCAATGGCACCAACATTGACGACAGCAACCAGCAAGCATTTGCACGGAAATATAGCCGCGCGGCAGGTAATGTCGATGACCAGATTAACCGCGTGCTTGATGCGCTGAAAGCGTCCGGCAAGCTGGACAATACGGTGGTGATTATTACTGCCGGTCGGGGCATTCCGCTGGTCGAAGAGGAAGAAACCTTTGACTGGTCCCACGGTCATCTTCAGGTGCCGTTAGTGATTCACTGGCCAGGCACTCCGGCACAGCGAATTAATACCCTGACCGACCATACCGATCTGATGACCACGCTGATGCAACGTCTGCTACACGTCAGCACACCAGCGAGCGAATATTCGCAAGGTCAGGATTTGTTCAACCCTGAGCGCCGTCATTACTGGGTGACTGCGGCGGATAACGATACGCTGGCAATTACCACCCCGAAAATGACGCTGGTACTGAACAATAACGGTAAATACCGCACTTACAACTTACGTGGCGAAAGAGTGAAAGACGAAAAACCACAGTTAAGTTTGTTATTGCAAGTGCTGACAGACGAGAAGCGTTTCATCGCTAACTGATTAATTATAAATCAGTTAGCAAAATATCTTACTTGCAATCGGTGTGGAAAACGGTAGTATAAGCAGCCACGAGTCGGCACGTAGCGCAGCCTGGTAGCGCACCGTCATGGGGTGTCGGGGGTCGGAGGTTCAAATCCTCTCGTGCCGACCAAATCGACCATAGTTAATCATCGTTTTTATGGAAAAAGCCCGCTAATTCATTGAATAGCGGGCTTTTTTATTGTTTTTAGTCATCGTTATTCCACGGTAACAGTGGTTTTCAGCCGTTTTTTTTAGTTATATGTTTAGTTATACGGTCTGGCGGGTAGCTAAACCCGTATAACTAAAACCTGTTTTTTCCCGTGGATTCAAAAACGTATGGCAAGAAAGGCGACCCCACTCACCACCACACAGATCAAAGCAGCTAAACCAGCGGAAAAAGAATACACCTTACAGGATGGCGGCGGGCTTTTTCTCGTCATTAAGCCGTCTGGTTCGAAACTATGGCGATTCAACTACTATCGACCGTCGGACAAAAAACGAACAATCATTAGTTTGGGATCGCTCGATGAAGTCTCCCTGGCTGATGCCAGAAAACGCCGTAGCGAGTACAGGACGTTAATTGCGTCAGGGATTGACCCACAGCATCACGAGCGGCAAAAACGCGAAGCAGAGGCCAGAAGACAGGGCAACACGTTCGAAAATGTGGCCGCATCGTGGTACGAAATGAAAAAAAACCAGAATCTCGCCCACAATACGATCAAGGACATCTGGCGCTCGCTAGAGAAATATGTATTCCCGTATATCGGAAACACACCGATAGATACTCTCACCGCTCGCCGCTTTGTTGAGATACTCACGCCCATCAAGGCACGTGGCAACCTAGAAACACTGAAACGCGTTTTACAGCGCATCAATGAAGTGATGGATTTTGCTGCCAACAGTGGACTGATTGACATCAACACCGCCGCGAACGTCCGCAAGGCATTCCCTTCCCCCACCAAAAAGCACATGCCAACTATTCGACCAGAGCAGTTGCCGCAACTTATGAACGATTTAACGATTGCCAGCATAGAACGACAAACCAAGTTGTTGATTGAGTGGCAGTTGTTAACCGCAACCCGCCCAGCCGAAGCCTCCGCCGCACGGTGGGAAGAAATCAACCTTGAGGCGGCAACCTGGACGATACCAGCCGGACGCATGAAGATGCGCCGTGATCATGTGATCCCTCTTTGCGCTCAGGCGATGGCAGTGCTTGAAGCCATGAAGCCGATTAGCGCACGAAGGGAGCATGTTTTCCCAAGTCTTAAAAATCCAGTGCAACCAATGAGCAGCCAGACAGCAAACGCAGCATTACGGCGAATGGGTTACGCTGGTGTGCTGGTATCTCACGGACTACGCGCAATATTCAGCACGGCGGCGAATGAAGAAGGATTTGAGCCTGACGTGATCGAAGCCGCACTAGCCCACGTGGACACAAACGAAGTTAGACGGGCATACAACCGAAGCAACTACCTGGAAAAACGTAAAGTGTTAATGTGCTGGTGGGGTGATTTTGTGGAAGCAGCCGCAACCGGAACAACCATCGCCAGCGGGCACAGAGGATTACGCGGAATAAAATAAAATATTTAAAAATTTATTAGCTCCTAATTGGTGTCAGTTAGGAGCTAATTTGTATCTCATTACTATCCCATTTCTGTCTCACTTCTGCCTCATTTCTATCTCATTTCTATCTCATTACTGTCTCATATTGAGATATATTTAAATTCTTTTTATGTTAGAAAATTAAAAAATAATCAATCACACAACTCTTATTAAATAATTCTTGACTTGCTTTTTTATAGATTTGTATTCTTTTTATATGCTTTCATATGGTTACCGTCACTTTCATTCAAAAAGTGATATTTTGCTGTCTTTAGGAGAAATAAGATGAGAGCTATTCTTTTACGACCAGAGGTAAAGGCCTTGCTACGCATCAAGTCTGACTCGACCCTAACGGAGATGATTAACAAGGGCGGGTTCCCCAAAGGGTTCCGTATCGGGCTGCGTCGCATTGGCTGGTATGAAGATGAGGTGCTCGCCTGGTTGAAAGAACGTGAGAGGGAAACTCGTGAAGCGTAAGTGTGATTAACGCTCGCCTGATTACTATCAAGCAACAAGACAATTAAGAGAGAACATTATGAATACTGGCAAAAATGCCCAAACAGGGGCAGGTTTTCGTTCAACCATAAAAAATATGGCTGATGTTATTACTCAGTACAAACCTTACGAACGAATTAATTGAACTAATCGCACTTCCGTTTTAAATGGAAACGAACAATCGCATAGATTAAACGACAAAATAAATATGCTTTTTACAAACAAAATAAAAGCGACCGCAGAGGGTCGCCAGAGAACATGTATTAAACTTGAACGCATCGCCAACAATGCCACATTTACGGCTGGTGGGCAATGTGATTTGTGTGGTGGGCACACCTTCAACACATCCGACCACATGAGCCGGAAAACGGGATATACTTGCCGAATCCCTTATAAAACGGGGATCGGGATTGCTACCCCGCTGAAGCAAAAGGCGACACATGACGCGCCAGCGTCTTTTTTGTTGTCTGTACACACGCACACCTTATCAATGGTGGGCTGTATGGGGCTGACTTCGGTCAGGCTGGTTTCCTTTTGCGCCAGTTGTAGCAACTCCGTACAGTCCACCGCCAGCGAGTTTGCTACCTCCGGCGGTGGTTATATTCCAACGCAAAAGGAGGCTGCCAAATGGCTACTATCCCTGCCCTCGCACATACTCAGAACGCCTTTATCTGGCGCTTTATCATCGTTAATCCGAGTGATTCCCGCGTCGTTCACGTCGTGGCGTCAACCGAGCAGGAAGCGCGTAACCGTTGCCCGTCCGGTTGTGTTGCCGTATTCGCTGCCCGTATTCGTCAGGGGGTAAGTCATGCTTAAGCGATTCCAGATAACCGCACGCGCTGTAAATCATCAAGGCCACGTTATTGATATTCGGCAAAACGTGAACGCCACCTGCGTTAGTGCAGCTATAGCAATATTGAAAGAAGAGTTAATCGGCTGTGAGTTCACGCAGGTGATGATCCGTGTCGTAGTTGAAGTGTCGACTATTCATTAATTCAGCTTTAACAAAACGTAATTCGACAAATGAAAGCAAAAAATTCTGGCTTTACTGCCAGCGGTAAAACTCGTCCTAAATTCATGCACGGCGATATTTACCGCGATAAATACGGCAGCACGGTAATGATTAAGGGCGTGAGTGAACGACGCATTACCTACCGCCGTGAAGGATACAAATATGACTGCGTGATGCCTGTTTATCATTTCCAGCGTGATTTTACGCTGGTGGATCATCGTGAAACCGTAAATCAGAACCGTGCAGCAAGATACATCCGCAAAATCTGCGAAATGATGGTTACTGGGGGCAAGAAATGAAACGCGCACCGAATTTAAAGCACCAGCCGAAAGACAAAATGACGGAGGTGATTATCTTTGCGGGTAGTGATGCTTGGGCACATGCGAAGCAGTGGCAGGAGATGGACGGGCAACTTGCTGGCGATAACGTGCCTCCTGTCTGGCTTGGAGAGCAACAACTTGCCGAACTGGACAACCTGCAAATCGTCCCGGACGGACGCTATCGCGTGCGTCTCTATCAGGCGGGGTTATTGCGTCCGGAGCTTGTTAATACCATCGGGCAGAAACTGGCAGCGGCAGGTGTCAAGGATGCTGATTATTACCCTGAAGGAATGCACAGCCAGAAACGGGAGAACTGGCGCGAATATCTGGAACGTGAGCGCCAAAACATTGATGACGGGCTGGCTATCCGGCTTCAGACAAAAGAAAACGCCACCGGAAGTCATGGCGATGATGAATTAAAGCCCCGTGTAGAAAGCCGCGCCGATGGTGTTTTCTGGGTAACGCCCAAAGTTGACAAACAGTCAGGCGAAATTATCCGGCCTGAGACGTGGTTATGTTCCCCGCTTGAACTACTGGGAACGGGAACAATCGGTAAAGAGCATTACCGCGTGATGCGCTGGAAAAAACCGGCAAACCATGAATCCATCACAATGGCGATCCCGTGTGGTGGCATTGGCGACCGTGACGGCTGGCGGTTGCTTAAAGATCACGGCCTGAACGTGACAACAAACGGCAAATACAGGGCTATCCTGGCTGACTGGATGCAGTTAAGCGGAAACCATGAGGAATGGCAGTTAAGCACAACAACGGGGTGGCATTTTGGCGCGTACATCATGCCGGACGGTTCAGTCATTGGTGAGTCTGAAAAACCGATCCTGTTTACCGGAAAAACGGCTGCCGTTAGTGGTTATTCCGTAGCAGGAACGACAGAGGGCTGGCGCGATACAGTGGCGCGACTGGCTGGTGGTAATCCGTCCATGATGCTGGGTGTGGCGGTATCGTTATCAGCACCATTAATCGGGCTGGTGGGCGCTGACGGCTTCGGGGTACATCTTTTCGAACAATCATCGGCAGGGAAAACCACCACACAGAACATCGCATCAAGTTTATGGGGAGAGCCGGACGCGCAACGGCTGACTTGGTACGGAACGGCGTTAGGTATCGCCAACGAGGCAGAGGCACACAACGACGGGCTGTTACCCCTGGATGAAATAGGCCAGGCCGGAAACGCGCGGGAGGTGTCCACATCGGCTTATACGCTGTTTAACGGTTCGGGGAAATTACAGGGGGCGAAGGACGGCGGCAACAGGGAGATAAAACACTGGCGAACGGTGGCGATCAGTACCGGAGAAATGGACGTTGAAACATTCCTCAAAAGTGAGGGGATAAAAGTCAAGGCGGGGCAGCTTGTCAGGTTGCTTAACGTGCCGATGGAGAAGTCTACGCAGTTTCACGAATACAGCACAGGAAAGGCGCACGCAGACGCGTTAAAAGCCGCCTGGACAGAAAACCACGGGGCGGCGGGTCGTGAATGGGTTAAATGGCTGGCAGCCCACCAGCAGGAGGCTAAGGACACGGTAAGGGCGTGTCGTGAACGGTGGCGCAACCTGATACCGGAGAGCTACGGCGAACAGGTTCATCGCGTAGGGGAACGATTCGCCATACTGGAGGCCGCGCTTGTGCTGTCCGGTCATGTTACGGGCTGGAATGTTCAGACGTGCCGTGATGCCATTCAGCATAACTTTAATGCCTGGGTGAAGGAGTTCGGCACGGGTAACAAGGAACACAGGCAGATTATTGAACAGGCAGAGGCATTTCTTACTGCCTACGGCATGAGCAGGTTTGCGCCTGTCAATTATGACCCTGCAAGCCTGCCGATTTCAGAACTGTACGGCTACAGGGAAAGCGAGGGGCGTTACGGTGAGCCTGTTTTGTTTTACGTCCTGCCGGAGCCATTTAAATCGCATGTGGCGAAGGGATTTAACAAGGATGCCGTAGCAAGAGCCCTTCACGAAGCCGGAATGCTGAAAAAGCCAGCCAGCGGGGAAGGATGGCAAATCAGAACACCACGTCTTAAGCACATGAAGGGGGCACGACTAAGGGTGTACGGCCTTTTACTTGCACAGGATCATGATGATGAAGGTGGTTAATCTCTCGCGTGTAGGTTTAAAAACTCTTGTCCCACCTGTCCCAACCTGTGAAAAACACACATAACACACTGAATTATACTGGGTTACATCAGAAAAAGTGGGACAAGGGCGGGACAAGTTAAGGTGATTTTGGGACAAGTTAGGAGCATTTTGGGACAAGTCAGCAGGCGTTATTTTTACCTGGCTGGTGGACATTAAAAATCCAACCAACATTTAAAACCAGAGAGCAGACAATATGACGGCACAAATATCAGCTTACGGGCGGCTGGTGGCTGACCCGCAGTTAAAGACCACCAGCAAGGGAACACCAATGGCGCTGGTGAGTATGGCTGTTCCCCTTCCGTGCAGTCAGGCATATGACGGAACAGCAACGATGTGGTTATCCGTCCTGGCGTTTGGCAGACAGGCCGATGCACTGGCAAAACACCAGAAAGGCGAACTGGTGAGCGTGGCGGGTAACATGCAGATAAGCCAGTGGACAGACCAGAACGGGGAAATGCGGCAGGGCTGGCAGGTCATCGCAGACAGCGTAATCAGTGCGCGAACCGTACGACCAGGAGGCAGGAAAGGACAGCAAGGGCAGGCTACTGACGCACTGAACAGGGCAAAGCAGCAGACGGGCCTGCAGGATGCCCCATATGAGGACGAAATACCATTTTAACTGCCAGTGGATTCACTAACAGAGGCTAACAAATAATGACTACACTGACTATTAGCAGAAAACCGAAAGGCATTTACGGCATACCACAGAAAAAGACACAGACGACACAGCAGCAGGATAAAACCACATCAGCGCATAAAGTGATACCCGGCAATCAGAACGCACCGCAGAGCCGCAAACAGAAGCCCACAGGGGCGACACCGTGGCGGCATATGACCAAACGCCAGGGCAAAAACCGCAGGCGCGTTAACCGTCTTATTGAACTATGGCCTGAATTATTCAGCCTGGAATCACCGAAGCCGCTTAAGGTAGGGATATTTGAAGACCTGATACAGGATATTGCCGTCAGGGCGCTGGCTTTTGGGTCAGGGGCATTACGTGCGGCGCTAGCATCTTATGCTCATTCTCCGCGTTATTACCGTGCCTTAATGGCTGGTGGCGTGCGTTACGATCTGAATTGCCAGCCATGCGGTGAGGTGACACAACAGGAACAGCAGGACGCGGAAGCACGACTGATGGCACTGAAAGAGAAGCGCAAACGTAAGTCGAACAAGGAACAAGCTGGCGTATGAGTATGATTCACGACAGTAAAGCGGAAGATCTGGAGGCTAAAGGCCTGTACCGGAGAGCGGCGACCCGATGGGCTGAGGTCATGCAACAGGTGAACACCGATAAGGAGCGCGAACAGGCAGTAAAGCGTCGCGCGGAATGTATCCACAAGGCAGCACGTTCGCCCGTCATGCTGGATAATTTCGGGGGCTTGAGAGAGGCAGCAAACCGCACACAGGCGGATATGGGGATAGAAATCGCAAAATCTGTCTGGCGGAACTACCAGACAGACAAGGTTTTATAGTGGCAGTTCTGCATTATTTTTTGTGTTATTGAGTTGTAGAGCGTTTCAGGAGTTTTTTGAATCACATGAACGTTTCGCTGGTGGATATTCTTGACAAGCTGCAGCCAGGCCGACGCGTGCCAGCTCGCCGCAGTGCCTGGCATCTTCCGTACATCGTCTTTCTCGAACGGCGCGGAAACGATTTGATTGCGTTGAATCCCGTCACAGAGGATAGCGTTACGCTATCTCCTGAGAGTCTACTAGCCACAGACTGGGAGTACTGCTAAACACAAACGCATCGAGGGTGCTGGCGTGTTGCCAGCCCCACCCCCTCCGAAATGATCCCCCAAAAAGTACAAAATGATCCCCCACCAACGAACAGAAAACAAACAAACAAAGAGCAACAAATAAGCATTATTTACAATTCTTGACAAAAACACCCCCTATTTATAACCCTACCAAATTTAAAATTACATCTACAAAACAATAAGTTACAAAATCAGCAACGGATCATTTCGGAAAAAACGGTTAGTCCCTTTTTCGAAAAGGGATCATTTTGTTGCTTAAACTCATATGCGGATTACATATCAATACGCTAGTGATAGCCGTTCTGGAATGCCACAGAAACGCGCTGTAATCGATTCTGGCGCAATTAGCTGTGCTAGGTAATGATTTACCTATCTGGGGATGTTGCGCACGTCTGGATTGCGTTACCACCGAAGATTGTGCGCGTATGGTGGCTGTTACGGTGGCCTCCCGACAACGCAAAATTGCGGCGGCACAGTCGGTTTACCGCGCTAACACGGCTTGATTCACTCGCTCGACTTGTCCCACCTCCCCCCCAACTTGTCCCAAAACAGCCTAGACTTGTCCCACCTTACCTAATTTATTTCTAACAAAATCAATTTGTTAGGTTTCAATG
>NZ_PTRD01000019.1:0-162215 GCF_002965005.1 Escherichia sp. MOD1-EC7011 | reverse complement strand
TGGCCCCAAATGTTTCATTTTTGGGGGGGAAACTGTGCAGTGTTGGCAGTCAAACTCGTTTCCAAAACAAAGTGTACAGAACGACTGCCCATATTGATTTATACGTAGATTTAAAAAGGAAAGCAGCATGAAAATTAAAACTCTGGCAATCGTTGTTCTGTCGGCTCTGTCCCTCAGTTCCACAGCGGCTTTGGCCGCTGCTACGACGGTAAATGGTGGGACAGTTCACTTTAAAGGGGAAGTTGTTAACGCCGCTTGTGCGGTTGATGCAGGCTCTGTTGATCAAACTGTTCAGTTAGGTCAAGTGCGTACCGCTTCGTTGGCACAAGAAGGTGCAACCAGTTCTGCTGTCGGTTTTAACATTCAGCTGAATGATTGCGATACCACTGTTGCAGACAAAGCAGCCATTGCCTTCCTTGGCACAGCAATTGATGGAAATCATACCAACGTACTGGCTCTGCAGAGTTCAGCTGCGGGCAGCGCAACAAATGTTGGTGTGCAGATCCTGGACAGAACGGGTACTGCGCTGGCGCTGGACGGTGCGACATTTAGCGCACAAACAACCCTGAACAACGGAACCAACATCATTCCGTTCCAGGCACGTTATTTTGCAACCGGTGCTGCAACCCCTGGTGCTGCTAATGCGGATGCGACCTTCAAGGTTCAGTATCAATAACCTACTCAGGTTTAGGGACGTCATTATGGGCAAGGATGCCCACTCCTTGTGCGATAAGAATAATGATGAAAAGGACGAGATTATTTCTAGTAGCGTTGTTGCTGCCGATGTTTGCTCTGGCCGGAAATAAATGGAACACCACGTTGCCCGGCGGAAATATGCAATTTCAGGGCGTCATTATTGCGGAAACTTGCCGGATTGAAGCCGGTGATAAACAAATGACGGTCAATATGGGGCAAATCAGCAGTAACCGGTTTCATGCGGTAGGGGAAGATAGCGCACCGGTGCCTTTTGTTATTCATTTACGGGAATGTAGCACGGTGGTGAGTGAACGTGTGGGCGTGGCTTTTCACGGTGTCGCGGATGGTAAAAATCCGGATGTGCTTTCTGTGGGAGAGGGGCCAGGGATAGCAACCAATATTGGTGTAGCGTTGTTTGATGATGAAGGAAACCTCGTACCGATTAATCGTCCTCCTGTGAACTGGAAGCGGCTTTACTCTGGCTCTACTTCGCTAAATTTCATCGCCAAATATCGTGCTACCGGGCGTCGGGTTACTGGCGGCATCGCCAATGCCCAGGCCTGGTTCTCTTTAACCTATCAGTAATTGTTCAGCAGACAATGTGATAACAGGAACAGGACAGTGAGTAATAAAAACGTCAATGTAAGGAAATCGCAGGAAATAACATTCTGCTTACTGGCAGGTATCCTGTTGATCATGGCAATGATGGTTGCCGGACGCGCTGAAGCGGGAGTGGCCTTAGGTGCGACACGCGTAATTTATCCTGCAGGGCAAAAACAAGTGCAACTTGCCGTGACAAATAATGATGAGAATAGCACCTATTTAATTCAATCATGGGTAGAAAATGCCGATGGTGTAAAGGATGGTCGTTTTATCGTGACGCCACCTCTGTTTGCGATGAAGGGAAAAAAAGAGAATACCTTGCGTATTCTTGATGCCACAAATAACCAATTGCCACAGGATCGGGAAAGTTTGTTCTGGATGAATGTCAAAGCGATTCCGTCAATGGATAAATCAAAATTGACCGAGAATACGCTACAGCTCGCGATTATCAGCCGCATTAAACTGTACTATCGCCCGGTTAAATTAGCATTGCCACCCGATCAGGCCGCAGAAAAATTAAGATTCCGTCGTAGCGCGAATTCTCTGATGCTGATTAACCCGACACCCTATTACCTGACGGTAACAGAGTTGAATGCCGGAACCCGGGTTCTTGAAAATGCATTGGTGCCTCCAATGGGCGAAAGCACGGTTAAATTGCCTTCTGATGCAGGAAGCAATATTACTTACCGAACAATAAATGATTATGGCGCACTTACCCCCAAAATGACGGGCGTAATGGAATAACGCAGGGGGAATTTTTCGCCTGAATAAAAAGAATTGACTGCCGGGTAATTTTAAACCGGAGGAATAATGTCATATCTGAATTTAAGACTTTACCAGCGAAACACACAATGCTTACATATTCGTAAGCCTCGTCTGGCTGGTTTTCTTGTCCGACTCTCTGTTGCCTGTGCTTTTGTCGCACAGGCACCTTTGTCATCTGCCGAACTCTATTTTAATCCGCGTTTTTTAGCGGATGATCCCCAGGCTGTGGCTGATTTATCGCGTTTTGAAAATGGGCAAGAATTACCGCCGGGGACGTATCGCGTCGATATCTATTTGAATAATGGTTATATGGCGACGCGTGACGTCACGTTTAATACGGGTGACAGTGAACAAGGGATTGTCCCTTGCCTGACTCGCGCTCAACTCGCCAGTATGGGGCTGAATACAGCTTCTGTCTCCGGTATGAATCTGCTGGCGGATGATGCCTGCGTGCCATTAACCACAATGATCCATGACGCTACTGCGCATTTAGATGTTGGTCAGCAGCGACTCAACCTGACGATCCCTCAGGCATTTATGAGTAATCGCGCGCGTGGTTATATTCCTCCTGAGTTATGGGATCCCGGTATTAATGCCGGATTGCTCAATTATAACTTCAGTGGAAATAGTGTGCAGAATCGGGTTGGGGGTAACAGCCATTATACATATTTAAACCTACAGAGTGGGTTAAATATTGGTGCATGGCGTTTACGCGACAATACCACCTGGAGTTATAACAGTAGCGACAGTTCATCAGGTAGCAAAAATAAATGGCAGCATATCAATACCTGGCTTGAGCGAGACATCATTCCGTTACGTTCCCGACTGACGCTGGGCGATGGTTATACCCAGGGCGATATTTTCGATGGTATTAACTTTCGCGGCGCACAATTGGCCTCAGATGACAATATGTTACCCGATAGCCAAAGAGGATTTGCCCCGGTGATCCACGGTATTGCGCGTGGTACTGCACAGGTCACTATTAAACAAAATGGGTATGACATTTATAATAGTACGGTGCCACCGGGGCCTTTTACCATCAACGATATCTATGCCGCAGGTAATAGTGGTGACTTGCAGGTAACGATTAAAGAGGCTGACGGTAGCACGCAGATCTTTACCGTACCCTATTCGTCAGTCCCGCTTTTGCAACGTGAAGGGCATACACGTTATTCCATTACGGCAGGAGAATACCGTAGTGGAAATGCGCAACAGGAAAAACCCCGCTTTTTCCAGAGTACATTACTCCACGGCCTTCCGGCTGGCTGGACAATATATGGTGGAACGCAACTGGCGGATCGTTATCGTGCTTTTAATTTCGGTATCGGGAAAAACATGGGGGCACTGGGCGCTCTGTCGGTGGATATGACGCAGGCTAATGCCACACTTCCCGATGACAGTCAGCATGACGGGCAATCGGTGCGTTTTCTTTATAACAAATCGCTCAATGAGTCAGGCACGAATATTCAGTTAGTAGGTTACCGTTATTCGACCAGCGGATATTTTAATTTCGCTGATACAACATACAGTCGAATGAATGGCTACAACATCGAAACACAGGATGGTGTTATTCAGGTTAAGCCGAAATTCACCGACTATTACAACCTCGCTTATAACAAACGCGGGAAATTACAGCTCACTGTTACTCAGCAACTCGGGCGCACATCAACACTGTATTTGAGTGGTAGCCATCAAACTTATTGGGGAACAAGTAATGTCGATGAGCAATTCCAGGCTGGATTAAATACTGCGTTCGAAGATATCAACTGGACGCTCAGCTATAGCCTGACGAAAAACGCCTGGCAAAAAGGACGGGATCAGATGTTAGCTCTTAACGTCAACATTCCTTTCAGCCACTGGCTGCGTTCTGACAGTAAATCTCAGTGGCGACATGCCAGTGCCAGCTACAGCATGTCGCACGATCTCAACGGTCGGATGACCAATCTGGCTGGTGTATACGGTACGTTGCTGGAAGACAACAACCTCAGCTATAGCGTGCAAACCGGCTATGCCGGGGGAGGCGATGGTAATAGCGGAAGTACAGGCTACGCCACGCTGAATTATCGCAGTGGCTACGGCAATGCCAACATCGGTTACAGCCATAACGATGATATTAAGCAGTTCTATTACGGAGTCAGCGGTGGGGTATTGGCTCATGCCAATGGCATAACGCTGGGGCAGCCGTTAAACGATACGGTGGTGCTTGTTAAAGCGCCTGGCGCAAAAGATGCAAAAGTCGAAAACCAGACGGGGGTGCGTACCGACTGGCGCGGTTATGCCGTGCTGCCTTATGCCACTGAATATCGCGAAAATAGAGTGGCGCTGGATACCAATACCCTGGCTGATAACGTCGATTTAGATAACGCGGTCGCTAACGTTGTTCCCACCCGTGGGGCAATTGTGCGAGCAGAGTTTAAAGCGCGCGTTGGAATAAAACTGCTCATGACGCTAACCCACAATAATAAGCCGCTGCCGTTTGGGGCGATGGTCACATCAGAGAGCAGCCAGAGTAGCGGCATTGTTGCGGATAATGGCCAGGTTTATCTCAGCGGAATGCCTTTAGCGGGAAAAGTTCAGGTGAAATGGGGAGAAGGGGAGAATGCTCACTGTGTCGCCAATTATCAACTGCCACCAGAGAGTCAGCAGCAGTTATTAACTCAGCTATCAGCTGAATGTCGTTAAGGGGGCGTGATGAAAAGCAAACCTTTTTATCTTCTCTGCGTTTTTTTGTGGCTGGTTGTCAGTCACGCCAGAGCCGCAGATAGCACGATTACTATTCGCGGCTATGTCAGGGATAACGGCTGTAGTGTGGCCGCTGAATCAACCAATTTTACCGTTGATCTGATGGAAAACGCGGCGAAGCAATTTAACAACATTGGGGCGACGACTCCGGTCGTTCCTTTTCGTATTTTGCTGTCACCCTGTGGTAATGCCGTTTCCGCCGTAAAGGTTGGGTTTACCGGTGTTTCAGATAGCCACAATGCCAACCTGCTTGCACTTGATAATACGGTGTCAGCGGCCGCAGGGCTGGGAATACAGCTTCTGAATGAGCAACAAAATCAGATACCCCTTAATGCCCCATCGTCCGCGATTTCGTGGACGACCCTGACGCCAGGTAAACCAAATACGCTGAATTTTTACGCCCGGCTAATGGCGACACAGGTGCCTGTCACTGCGGGGCATATCAATGCCACGGCAACCTTTACTCTTGAATATCAGTAACTGGAGATGCTCATGAAATGGCGCAAACGTGGGTATTTATTGGCGGCAATGTTGGCGTTCGCAAGTGCGACGATACAGGCAGCCGATGTCACCATCACGGTGAACGGTAAGGTCGTCGCCAAACCGTGCACAGTTTCCACCACCAATGCCACGGTAGATCTCGGCGATCTTTATTCTTTTAGCCTGATATCTGCCGGAGCGGCATCGGCCTGGCATGATGTTGCGCTTGAGTTGACTAATTGTCCGGTGGGAACGTCCAGGGTCACCGCCAGCTTCAGCGGGGCAGCCGACAGCACCGGATATTATAAAAACAAGGGAACCGCGCAAAATATCCAGTTAGAGCTACAGGATGACAGCGGCAACACATTGAACACTGGCGCAACCAAAACTGTTCATGTGGATGATTCCTCACAATCAGCGCACTTCCCGTTACAAGTCAGAGCATTGACGGTAAATGGCGGTGCCACTCAGGGAACCATTCAGGCAGTGATTAGCATCACCTATACCTACAGCTGAACCCGAAGAGATGATTGTAATGAAACGAGTTATTACCTTGTTTGCTGTACTGCTGATGGGCTGGTCGGTAAATGCCTGGTCATTCGCCTGTAAAACCGCCAATGGCACAGCTATCCCAATTGGCGGTGGCAGCGCCAATGTCTATGTCAGCCTTGCGCCCGCCGTGAATGTGGGGCAAAACCTGGTCGTGGATCTTTCGACGCAGATCTTTTGCCATAACGATTACCCGGAAACCATTACAGACTATGTCACACTGCAACGAGGTTCAGCTTATGGCGGTGTGTTATCTAATTTTTCCGGAACCGTAAAATATAATGGTAGTAGCTATCCTTTCCCGACCACCAGCGAAACGCCGCGCATTGTTTATAATTCGAGAACGGATAAGCCGTGGCCGGTGGCGCTTTATCTGACGCCGGTCAGCAGTGCGGGTGGCGTTGCGATTAAGGCAGGCTCATTAATTGCCGTGCTTATTTTGCGACAAACCAACAACTATAACAGCGATGATTTCCAGTTCGTCTGGAATATTTACGCCAATAATGATGTGGTGGTGCCCACTGGCGGCTGTGATGTTTCCGCTCGTGATGTCACCGTTACACTGCCGGACTATCCCGGTTCGGTGCCGATTCCTCTTACCGTTTATTGTGCGAAAAGCCAAAACCTGGGGTATTACCTTTCAGGCACAACCGCAGATGCGGGCAACTCGATTTTCACCAATACCGCGTCGTTTTCGCCAGCACAGGGAGTCGGCGTACAGTTGACGCGCAACGGAACGATTATTCCAGCGAATAGCACTGTGTCATTAGGGGCAGTAGGGACTTCGGCGGTAAGTCTGGGATTAACGGCAAATTACGCACGTACTGGAGGGCAGGTGACTGCAGGTAATGTGCAGTCGATTATTGGTGTTACTTTTGTTTATCAATAAAGAAATCACAGGGCTTGCTAATGCTGGTACGTAATATTACGTGATGCGCCAGGCTACCTACAAAACCTGCATGTTAGCCCTTTGTAGGCCAGATAAGACGCGCCAGCGTCGCATCTGGCATACACAAAGCGCACTTTGCTGGTCTGTTCCCCTCACCCTAACCCTCTCCCCGGAGGGGCGAGGGGACTGTCTGGGCACATTTTTAGACTTTGTCATCAGTCAGAGCCTGCCATTGGCAGGCTCTGGTGTTCCTTTACGCTACCATGCTGATAATCAACACAATAATCAGCCCAACCACGGAGTTGACCAGTTCCAGCAGACCCCAGGTTTTTAACGTGTCTTTTACCGACAGGTCAAAATAACCCTTAAACAACCAGAAAGATGCATCGTTAATGTGGGTGAGGGTGTTGGAACCTGCAGCCGTCGCCAGCACCAGCAGCGCCGGATTCACGCCAACCAGTTGACCGGTTGCCGGATCAAGGATTGCAGCACTGATAATCCCGGCGGCAGTCATCGCCGAAACCACACCCTGACCGGTCGCCAGACGAATCAGTACGGTGATCAGCCACGCCATGATGTAGGGCGAAATATTGCCATGCGACATCAACATGCCGATGGTGTCACCAATGCCGGTGTCGATGATGGTCTGCTTCAGTACGCCGCCAGCACCGATGATCAGAATCACCATCGCAATGCTTTTTACCGCGCTTTCAAAGGCGTTCATTACCCACTGCATATCGTGCCCGCGCGCGGTGCCAAAGAGTACGAATGCAACCACCATCGCAATAAACATTGCAATCGGCGAGGAACCGATAAAGTTAACCACTTCCCAGGCAGGGGTATCTTTTACCAGCCAGATATTGGCGATGGTGGTGGAGATCATAATGATCGCTGGGATCAGCGGCACCAGAATCGAAACGCCGAAAGAAGGCAGATTGTTCATATCTACCGGTTGATCTGCTTTCAGAAATGACGGCGTTGGGCGTTCCAGATTACCGAGGAACTTCGGCAGGATCAGGCCAGCGCAGATTACACTTGGGATCGTCACCAGTACGCCATAGATATAAACCATCCCCATATCCGCGCCATAAGCATTTACCAGCGCCACCGGGCCCGGCTGCGGCGGGAACAGTGAATGTGCGGTAGTGGCAGCTGCTACTGCCGGAATAGCCAGTTTCAGGAACGGGATTTTGGCTTCGGCTGCAATCACGATCACCAGCGGTGCCAACATGATAAAGGCCACTTCATAGAACATCGCCAGACCGAAAATCAGGCCGATGATAATCACCGATATCTGAACATAGCGCAGACCGAGACGCGCCAGCAGCGTGTGCGCTATCTGGTGAGCCGCGCCAGAGTCGACCATCAATTTACCGATGACCGCACCGAATACCACGATGATCGCCAGTTCCCCCAGCGTGTTGCCGAAGCCCGCTTTCATGGTGTGAAGCAGCGACATCAAATCCATGCCCGCCAGCATCCCGACGGACAGCGCCGCCACTAGCAAAGCCACCATTGAATTGATTTTGAACTTCAAATTCAGTACCAGCATCAGGCCAATGCCGAATACCACCCAGAGAATGTTAAGCACATGCATAACGTTTTACCTTACCTGGTTGAACCGTTGTTATTTTGGGCGACATGTTATGTAAATTGGTCAACCATTGTTGCGATGAATATCACATACCCTGATCAATAACCGTTGTTTACCCTTGCTGTAATTTGCAACAACCGGCAGGAGAGTAGATTTCTTGTGATGTGGTTAACCAATTTTAGAATCCGGGTTGACATGTCTTACCAAAAGGTAGAACTTATACGCCATCTCATCCGGTGCGACGCCACGGCTGTGGTCTGGTTGTTCATCCGGATACCTAAACAACTCCGGGGTTCCGCGTCTCTTCGCTGTGGAACCCACTATGTGAAAGAGGAAAAATCATGGAACAGACCTGGCGCTGGTACGGCCCAAACGATCCGGTTTCTTTAGCTGATGTCCGTCAGGCGGGCGCAACTGGCGTGGTTACCGCGCTGCACCATATCCCGAACGGCGAAGTATGGTCCGTAGAAGAGATCCTCAAACGCAAGGCTATCGTTGAAGATGCTGGCCTGGTGTGGTCTGTCGTAGAAAGCGTGCCAATTCACGAAGATATCAAAACCCATACCGGCAACTATGAGCAGTGGATCGCTAACTATCAGCAGACCCTGCGCAACCTTGCGCAGTGTGGTATTCGCACCGTGTGCTACAACTTCATGCCAGTGCTCGACTGGACCCGTACTGACCTCGAATACGTGCTGCCGGACGGCTCCAAAGCCCTGCGTTTCGACCAGATCGAATTTGCTGCGTTTGAAATGCACATCCTGAAGCGTCCAGGCGCGGAAGCGGATTACACCGAAGAAGAAATTGCTCAGGCTGCTGAACGCTTCGCCACTATGAGCGACGAAGACAAAGCGCGTCTGACTCGTAACATCATTGCTGGTCTGCCGGGCGCGGAAGAAGGCTACACCCTCGACCAGTTCCGTAAGCACCTGGAGCTGTACAAAGATATCGACAAAGCGAAGCTGCGCGAAAACTTTGCGGTCTTCCTGAAAGCCATTATTCCGGTTGCCGAAGAAGTTGGCGTGCGTATGGCTGTTCACCCGGACGATCCGCCGCGCCCGATCCTCGGCCTGCCGCGCATTGTTTCCACCATTGAAGATATGCAGTGGATGGTTGATACCGTAAACAGCATGGCGAACGGTTTCACCATGTGCACCGGTTCTTACGGCGTGCGTGCTGACAACGATCTGGTTGATATGATCAAGCAGTTCGGTCCGCGTATTTACTTCACCCATCTGCGTTCCACCATGCGTGAAGATAACCCGAAAACCTTCCACGAAGCGGCGCACCTGAACGGTGACGTTGATATGTACGAAGTGGTGAAAGCGATTGTTGAAGAAGAACACCGTCGTAAAGCGGAAGGCAAAGAAGACCTGATCCCGATGCGTCCGGACCACGGTCATCAGATGCTGGACGACCTGAAGAAGAAAACCAACCCAGGTTACTCCGCGATTGGTCGTCTGAAAGGCCTGGCCGAAGTTCGCGGTGTCGAACTGGCGATCCAGCGCGCTTTCTTTAGCCGTTAATATCCACCGGCATGGCTGCGCGCCGTGCCGGTTCCTTCTTCCTTGCCGTCACTCTCTGAAGACGGATTCTGGAGTTTACGATGACTACTATTGTTGACAGCAATCTGCCGGTTGCCCGCCCGTCATGGGATCATTCTCGTCTGGAATCACGCATTGTGCATCTCGGTTGCGGGGCGTTTCACCGCGCGCACCAGGCGCTGTACACCCATCATCTGCTGGAAAGCACCGACAGCGACTGGGGTATCTGCGAAGTTAACCTGATGCCAGGCAACGACCGCGTGCTGATCGAAAACCTGAAAAAACAGCAACTGCTGTACACCGTGGCGGAAAAAGGTGCAGAAAGCACCGAGCTGAAAATTATCGGTTCGATGAAAGAAGCTCTGCATCCGGAAATCGACGGTTGCGAAGGTATTCTCAACGCAATGGCGCGTCCGCAAACAGCGATTGTCTCCCTGACTGTCACGGAAAAAGGTTACTGCGCCGATGCGGCAAGCGGTCAGTTGGATCTCAATAACCCGCTGATCAAGCACGACCTGGAAAATCCGACCGCGCCGAAGTCCGCGATTGGTTACATCGTTGAAGCTCTGCGCCTGCGTCGTGAAAAAGGGCTGAAAGCGTTTACCGTAATGTCCTGCGACAACGTGCGTGAAAACGGTCATGTGGCGAAAGTTGCCGTTCTGGGGCTGGCTCAGGCGCGTGACCCGCAGCTGGCGGCATGGATTGAAGAGAACGTCACCTTTCCGTGCACCATGGTTGACCGCATTGTTCCGGCGGCGACGCCAGAAACCTTACAGGAAATTGCTGATCAACTGGGTGTTTACGATCCGTGCGCGATTGCCTGTGAACCGTTCCGTCAGTGGGTGATTGAAGATAACTTCGTTAATGGTCGCCCGGACTGGGATAAAGTGGGCGCACAGTTCGTTTCGGACGTTGTACCATTCGAAATGATGAAACTGCGTATGCTCAACGGCAGCCACTCTTTCCTTGCGTACCTTGGTTACCTCGGTGGCTATGAAACCATTGCTGATACCATGACTAACCCGGATTATCGCAAAGCCGCCTTTGCCCTGATGATGCAGGAACAAGCGCCAACGCTGTCGATGCCGGAAGGGACTGACCTGAACGCCTATGCGACGCTGCTGATCGAGCGTTTCAGCAACCCGTCTCTGCGTCACCGTACCTGGCAGATTGCGATGGACGGTAGCCAGAAGTTACCGCAGCGTCTGCTGGACCCGGTGCGTCTGCACCTGCAAAACGGCGGTAGCTGGCGTCACCTGGCGCTCGGCGTGGCGGGCTGGATGCGCTACACCCAGGGTGTGGATGAGCAAGGCAACGCCATTGACGTAGTTGATCCGATGCTGGCTGAATTCCAGAAGATCAACGCGCAATATCAGGGAGCAGAACGCGTAAAAGCCCTGTTGAGCCTGAGCGGTATTTTTGCAGATGATCTGCCGCAGAATGCCGACTTTGTTGGTGCAGTGACAGCGGCATATCAGCAACTGTGCGAGCGCGGCGCGCGCGAATGCGTGGCTGCACTGTAACTGACTGATTACCATACAGACTTACTGGTCAATCAAACCAATATTTGGTTGACCAGTTTTCGTTTTTTTGCCTACCTGTACGTGCCAACTTCCAGTGCTAATGGTATAGTTTGTCATTGACGATCAACGTAAGATCGCCCGATGCGCACGCTTATCGAGCCAGGGTATCAATCACAACTTATTAAATACGCACTCTTTGTCGGTCGGATAAGGTGTTCACGCCGCATCCGGCAATAATTTGATTAACCGCACCTAACGGACACAACATCATGAAATCTGCCACCTCTGCGCAAAGACCTTACCAGGAAGTCGGGGCGATGATCCGCGATCTGATCATCAAAACACCGTACAATCCTGGTGAACGACTGCCGCCGGAGCGTGAAATCGCAGAAATGCTCGAGGTCACGCGCACTGTGGTGCGTGAGGCGTTGATCATGCTGGAGATCAAAGGACTGGTAGAAGTGCGTCGGGGCGCCGGTATTTATGTTCTCGACAGTTCAACCAGCCACACTGCCGACAACGCAGATGCCAACGTCTGCAATGACGCCGGTCCTTTTGAGCTGTTACAGGCGCGTCAGTTACTGGAAAGTAACATCGCGGAATTTGCCGCTTTGCAGGCCACCCGCGAAGATATCGTCAAAATGCGCCAGGCATTGCAGCTTGAAGAACGCGAACTGGCCTCCAGCGCACCGGGCAGCAGTGAAAGCGGCGATATGCAGTTTCACCTTGCCATCGCGGAAGCGACGCATAACAGTATGCTGGTGGAGCTGTTCCGTCAGTCCTGGCAGTGGCGTGAAAACAATCCGATGTGGATCCAGTTGCACAGCCATCTGGATGACAGCTTGTACCGCAAAGAGTGGCTGGGCGATCACAAACAGATCCTCGCCGCGTTAATCAAAAAAGACGCCCGTGCGGCGAAGCTGGCAATGTGGCAGCATCTGGAAAATGTGAAACAGCGCCTGCTGGAATTTTCCAATGTTGATGATATCTATTTTGACGGCTATCTCTTCGACTCCTGGCCGTTGGATAAAGTTGACGCCTGATCCTTATTTCTGGTGCCAAGTTGAGCAGCTTTGCACCAGGCCTTTTAGCCACGTAATAACCGATATTATTAATAAACGATGAGTAATTTAATAATTACTTATTACATGTCTTTTATAAGCATTTTATATCTATTTAAATCTGAGTGATTATTCGGAATAATCAAAATATATTGATTTGTTTCTGTCTGGTTTAGTGACTTTTATCAAATTATATCTTTTTAAATAAAAAGTAAGTGGATCTTCATTTCGGTTCAGGGTCTTATACTTTGCGGGCGAGAATCAAGCCTGTTATCAGGCACGGATGCAATGAGCAAAAAGGAATGACTATGGAAAATGAGCATCAACCCAGTGGTGTCAAGCCGTCAGGGCAAGATATCGATGCCGCTAAACGTCAGGAGTGCGCAAAATGATGCGCCAATTACTTCAGACCGTATTACCTGAAAACACAGGCAGCAATACATCATCGCTGCGTGATTCCGTATGTCGGGATCTCTTTCAACTTTTCAATTCTCCTCATTCACCGCTACCTGCATTACTTATTTCAGGTATGCCAGAGTGGCAAGGGGATAATCAGAGCGACAAACATCTCCAGAGCTGGTATTGCCGCCAGCTGCGTTCCGCTCTTTTATTTCATGAACCACGTATTGCTGCATTGCAGGTGAGTCTGAAAGAAGCATATTGCCACGATCTGACGATCAGTCTGGAGATGATGCTGTACCACGACGATGAACCTCTGACGTTTGAGTTGGTCTGGCAGCATGGCGGTTGGTACAGTGCGACGGTGGGAAAAGTCAGCTAAATACCATCTTCTGCGTTTTACTTTGTCAGCCGTCCGAACGGGCTTCTACGTCCATTCGGGCGGCAGACAACCGCTTATGCAGTTTCAAACGTTCCTTTCACACACGCCTTGCCGTCTTTGACCATCAGTTTGCCGTGAGCGTACACCTGCTCAATGCGCAGTTCCGGTGTCATAACCAGCAAATCCGCGTCATTGCCGGGCAGAATTTCACCTTTCCCTGTCAGGTTGAGGAAACCGGCGACGCTGCTGGTGAGTGGACGCACGGCATCGCTGATACTGAAACCGAAGTCTTTGACCAGCACCTGTACGGTTTCCAGCAAAGTCTCAAAACCGGCAACGCCGATATGCGTTAAATTCCCCTCGTCGTCAAAGAACGGCTGGCTACCGTTGCCGTCGGAGCTGAGGGTGATGCGAGCCAGCGGAATACCCGCCTGAACGGCGCGGGCAATCCCTTCTGCAGGGGCAACCGGCTCGTCAATGCTGCTGGTGATGTCGATGGTGCCGCCTTTCAGGGCGAACTCCAGCGCCTGTTCAAACAAAGGAACGTTACGGTTAACGTGCGTCGGCAGTAACTTGCTGATTGGCACATCGCAGTTTTCCAGGAGGTCATAGATTGGCTGTAACGCCTTTTTGCTGTCGCCCATGTGGAACACGGTGACGCCAGGTTTACCGCCGAGCAAGCCACCAACGCGGGATTCCGCCGCCATATTGGCCAGATGATAAACATCCGGTGCGGCAGAGCGGTGATCAGAAATGGCACATTTCACACCAATCACCCGATCGATAATCGCCACATCTTTTTCCACGGAACCCGTAATGGTGCGGGAAGGTACATGATACGCACCGGTCAGCATCCAGGCGCTGATACCTTCTTCATTGAGCGCACGGGTCTTGGCAAGGAGGGATTCCGGGTGGCGAGAGATAGAGTCGGTGCCAAGCAGGCCAACCACTGATGTGACGCCCGCTTCCGTCAGGCGGCTTAACGCCACTTCCGGCGTGCGTGTCGTGGGACCAGCTTCGCCGCCGCCGCCAATCAAATGAACGTGTTGATCAATAAAGCCTGGGCAGAGGATCTGCCCACTGAGATCGACAACCGTGCAGTCCGGTACGATGTCAGAAGGGATATTGCTGGCAACGGCGATAATCTTGCCGTTAGCGACGAGGACATCGCAAACTCCCCGATCTTCCGGCGCATACAAATGCGCTCCCTGCAGCAGGATGAAACCGGCTGCGGAATAATCAATCATGTAAACTCCTTGTTAAACAATAAACTGCATAACCCAGATCGACAGAAAAGCGTTAATCACGCAGACCGTAATGATATGCAGATGGTATTTAGCATTCACTTCGGCTGTCTCCAGGCTGCGACCGACATTTTGCACCGTGCTGGCCATTAAATACATTGCGGGCAGTAAAACGGTGTTAATGGTCAGGCTGACAGCAACTGTTGCGGTTGAGTTTCTTGACTGGCAAGGGAAATGCCCCAAAGGAAAATACCAGGGCGCTCTTCTCTGGTATGGCGGGGAGAAAAATCCCCCCTTATGAAGTCGCCGTTTGCAGCTTAAATAATTGCACTGTGCTGATGAGCGCGGCAATAAACAGCGCCGCTGCGCCACAAAGCGTGGAGTTGGCGAGCGCCGACGTTCCGTTGCCGAGCATACTGGTCAGTGCCGGGCCGAGAATTTGCCCAATGCCATAAATAAGCGTCACAAAGCCTAACAGGTTGAGATTTCCCGGCACACTAAGCTGGCGGGCGATGGTCATCACCAGCGAGGTCGTGCCCATAAAGGTGCCGCCAAAGCCAATACTGCTGATGATGAGTAATAAAGGAGAACTGCTGGCGAGGGTTAACAGTACGCAGATAGCCTGTACCAGCAAATTCACCGTCAGGCAGGGTAACGCCCCCCAATGTTTTGCTGCCCACAACCAGCCAAAGCAGCCTGGCACAATCGACAAGCCGACCAGCGTCCAGAGATGGGCGGTCAGTAACGGCAGGCCGGCGTCTTTCGCCATGAGCGGCAGATAAGTGGCAACGATGATATAACCAAAACCCGCCAGACCGTACAGAATAGCCAGCAACCACCAGCTCATAGGTTGTTGATTGGTTTTTGCTAACGGCGCAGGCGTGATGGTGTTTTTTTTCGAGGGGATCAAAAGCGCCAGTACAATCAATATCATGCCAGAAAGCGCCCCGGCACCTTGCCATAGCGTTTGCGAGGAGAGGGCAAAATGCAGCCCAGCCAGCACATATTCATTGCCTAGTGCGATGCCAACACCAACGCCAGAAAACAGTGCCGCAAGTACAAAAGGATGGCGGGTATGTTGCATGATGAGCGTCGAGCCGAAAATCAACATCCCGGCGCTGGCGATACCCGCCAGAAAGCGAACCAACAACACCAGAATAAACGACGGCAACCACGCCATCGCGAGGATCAACAAGCCGGTTGCCAGGGCGCAAGCCAATAAAAACGGGCGCAGACGTGAGGGTAAATGAAATGCGCCGAATGAAAACAACAGGCTTCCAGCCAGATACCCAGCGTAGTTGCCGCTGGCAATCCACGATAGTTCGTTAAATGAAAACTGCCCCTCCGCCAGCATAACTGGCAGCATCGGCGTATAAAGAAAGCGACCTAACCCCATACCTAAGGTCAGAACCAGCATCCCGAAAAGCGCGGTGCTGAAGGAAAAGCGTTCTACGGGATGCGATGACGGGGACATGTTTTACCTTGCTTGTCTTTTTGTTGTTAACAAGTTAATAACAAAAAGATGAAACATGCCAGTCTGTTAATGTGATGATGTAGGGGGAAAGCGATAAAAACGATTCGGTTCGCCAACGATATAAATATTGCCAGAGGCATCCATCGCAATCCCTTCAGGCTGTTTGATGTTATGTGACAAACCCCGGCTGCCTTTGGTAAGCGACATCTCACCGATAACCTCGCCAGCCAGCGTTACTTCCTGCAGTACGCGTGACTCATGAGACAGTACCAGCAGCGTATTTTTTTGAGGGTTAAATTCTGCGCCAGACACATCGTCTAAAGTAAACTGGTTTTGTAATGTCTGGTCTTTGCTAATATGTAGCTCATCGCTGCGTAATAACCCGGTAACTTTGTAGACTTCGATAGGATCTTTCTCTTTAAAAAACCAGAAGGTATGATCCTGGCGAGAATAAGCCAGCCCTTCAAAACCACTATTGGTTGGCGTTTCCTGCAACGGAATTTTTATTTTTTTGAGGATTTTTACTTCTGACTTTTCATTAAGTGAAATCACATAAATGGCATAATCGCGTTCATCACTGATGACGAATTTATTATCACCAATATATTCGATAGTCTCGAGATCTTTCACAAAATCCAGAGGAATGGTGCGGAGCAGATCCCCATTCGTGGTCATTTCAACAATCGCCGCAGGTTTATTGATAGTGCTAAACAGGGTATTACTCTGCGCAGACCAGGTCAGTGAGGAGATATTATTCGTTACACCTGCAATCTCTTTGCCATCAATAGTCACGTGGTAATTTTGAAACCCTGCGGGATAACTGCTTTTGCGAGCGCAAGATTGCACGAAGAAAGCACACACTGCCACAATGGCAAAAAGAATAATAATGCTGATACGTTTACTTAACGAAAACCTTTTTGTCATGGCATATCCATCCAACAAAATCAATAAGATATCGATAAGTATACGTAGTGATCTTAATGAATCCTTAACGCGGAGCCAGATCGTAATGCGCAATGCATTTCCTGTCGCTGTCTTTCTTCCTGTTACTGACGAATGCAGGCAGATATCGCATTCAGCTCGTTGCGCAATGACAAAGATTGCGCAGGCTCTTTCTCTGCTTCTTCGAGAGTTTCAGTTGAGGTGGAGCAACCGCATCGCAGGCCGTTAGCATCTTCTGCGGCATAAACGTGCAGTAAGTGCCGACCAGCGGAATGCCGCATTTCGGAGAACTGCTCGAAAATGGCGACAAATGGAATGATTTTCCTTCCCCGTACACGGGAGACAATGAAAAAGGCCGCATTATTACCATGATTTGAGTTTGCTTTATTTGTTCTCTCTCGCGGTTAAAAATTGCCGAGGGGTAACAAAGTCGGGATTTGCGATAAAAGATACAGTATCAATCCAATACAACCACCAACCAGCGTACCGTTGACGCGGATAAACTGGAGATCTTTGCCAATATTTAACTCGATTTGCCGCGACATATCCCGCGCATCCCAGCTTTTCACCGTGTCAGTAATGTGGCGTGTCAGGAATGCCGAAAACTCTGGTGCGACGCGGTGCGCAGCCTGTTCGAGATGACCATTTAACGACGCCCGCAAGGCATCATCGGCAATTAACGTCTCGCCAAACCATTGACCCGCCCGCGCGATACGTTCCTTCACGCGAGAATCTTCGCTATTGATATCGGCCTTCAACCATTCCCGCAAATCCCCCCACAATTCACCGAGATAGCGGTTAAACGCTTCATCTTCTTTCAGATACGCTTTGATATTGTCGGCGCGCGCCGCCATTTCCGGATCGTTTTTCAGCTTATCGATCAGCGCAAAGGTAGCGCGATCAAACGCATGGCGGATCTGATGCGCGCGATCGCGGCTGATATCATCAAGCAAAGAATTAACTGCGTCAGAAACCAGTTCTGCACTGTGTTCACCCAGCCATTCAGTCGGCAAAATTTTCGCTTTCAGCGGATGCTCGCTCTCCAGCCAGCGGACGATCTGTTGGGCGATAAATTTGCGTGATTTATCGCGCTGGAGCAGGGCGATCAGTTGTGCGATCAGAGAATCCAGCAGCACCTGATGACGATCGTTTTTGGTCATGCTTTCCAGCATTAACGCACTGGTGCCGGAAAGATCCACTTTATCAATCGCCCGATGCACCGCGCGCTTAAGCAGACGCTGAATACGCGCATCATCAGTAAGTTCGAGAAAACCACTCATGATCTGCAAAAGATGCTGCCCAACGCGGCGGGCGTTTTCTGGCTGACTAAACCAGTTACCGATTAACAACGCCGGTTCATGACGACGAATTAACGCCACCAGGGATTGGGTATCGAGAAATTTTTCCTGTACGAACTGACCGAGATTTTCGCCAATCCGGTCTTTATTACGCGGGATAATCGCCGTATGGCGAGAAATAATCGGAATCGGCACGCGGCGAAACAGCGCCACCACCGCAAACCAGTCAGCCAGAGCGCCGACCATTGCCGCCTCCGCAATCGCCTTCACGCCGCTCACCCAAAAATTGGGGGGCAAAAAAAGCGTAACGATAAAAGTCGCGGCAGCAACGAGCAGTAAAGAGAGCGCCAGCATTTTGGCGCGTCGGAGTTCAATGATTTTATTCATATCGTAAGAATAGAGCCTGACGGCAGGTTCACGCAAAAATCGAGATGCCTTCCAGAAAAATGTATCGCTTGCAGGAGAACAAAAATAGCCTGGAAAGCGCCTCGGGGAATGAGATATTGCCGGGTGTGAGCGGAATTAGGAATCGCTAAAGTCGGACTATCTCTTCAACAGGTGACGGATCGCCATGACAAACTTCACGACCAGTACGCCGCATGACGCATTATTTAAATCCTTCCTCACGCATCCTGACACCGCGCGGGATTTTATGGAGATCCACTTACCAAAAGGTTTACGTGAACTGTGCGATCTCGACACCTTAAAACTGGAATCAGCCAGCTTTGTCGATGAAAAATTGCGGGCGCTGCACTCCGATATTTTATGGTCGGTAAAGACCCGCGAAGGCGATGGTTATATCTATGTGGTGATTGAACATCAGAGCCGCGAGGATATTCATATGGCCTTTCGCCTGATGCGATATTCCATGGCGGTGATGCAGCGTCATATAGAGCATGATAAACGCCGACCACTACCGCTGGTCATTCCGATGCTGTTTTATCACGGCAGTCGTAGTCCTTACCCCTGGTCTTTGTGCTGGCTGGACGAATTTGCCGACCCGATTACCGCTCGGAAACTTTATACCGCTGCGTTCCCGCTGGTGGATATCACTGTGGTGCCGGACGACGAGATTGTTCAGCATCGCAGAGTTGCCCTACTGGAGTTGATCCAAAAGCATATCCGCCAGCGCAATATGATGGGGCTGATTGATCAACTGGTAGCATTACTGGTTACAGAGTGCGCTAATGACAGCCAGATAACCGCGCTGTTAAATTACATTTTACTGGCTGGTGATGAAGCGAGTTTTAAGGAGTTTATCAGCGAACTTACCAGGCGAATGCCACAACACAGGGAGCGAATCATGACGATTGCAGAGCGAATTCATAATGCGGGATGGCTGTTGGGAAGGGAAGAAGGGAGGATCGAAGGCAAAGAAGAAGGTAAAGAAGAAGGGGAACAGCGCCTTCTCCGATTATTTTTGCAAAATGGTGCAGATCCTGAATGGATACAAAAGATTACCGGACATTCATCAGAGCAAATACAGGCATTAGGTCAGTCTTTGCCTGACAGTTACCGCGATTCAGGGATCGAATAATAATCAGAGACTGATGACAAACGCCAAACTTCCTGATGCGCTACGCTTATCAGGCTTACATAGCCCATGCAATATATTGAATTTGCAATATTCTGTATGCCGGATAAGGCGCTCGCGCTGCATCCGGCATGAACAAAACGCTTTTTGCCTAAGCCATGCTGGAACGTAGAGATGTTGCTATAGAGACAAAACGAGCCACAAGCTATTCGTCAGAGGAAATTCAGGCGCGTCGTCAAGATGCGGTATTTATTCCATTGCCCGATACACGGCCTCACCAATTTGCTTCAGTGCTTCGCGGTAGGTTTCGCTGAGCGGCAAAGCGCAGTTGATGCGCAGGCAATTACGGTATTTACCGGAAGCTGAGAAAATCGAGCCTGCCGCCACCTGGATTTTCATGCGGCATAATTGCCGCGCGACGCAGACCATATCGACCTGTTCAGGCAATTCTATCCACAGTAAAAATCCGCCTTTCGGGCGCGTAATACAGATTTCGCAGGGAAAATATTCCCGTATCCAGCAGGTATAAAGCGCCATATTGCGCTGATAGTTTTGCCGCATCCGCCGGATATGGCGATGATAGTGACCTTCCTGCACAAACGTCGCCGCCGCCATTTGCGTGGACGGTACATTAAAGCTGCTGGTGGCATATTTCATATGCAGCAGTTTATCGTGATATCGCCCCGGCGCGACCCAGCCTACGCGCAGGCCTGGCGCAATGCTTTTACTGAACGAACTGCACAGCAGCACCCGACCATCGATATCCCATGAATGAATAGTACGCGGGCGTGGATACTCCGTTGCCAGTTCGCCGTAGACATCATCTTCAAAAATCACAATATCATGACGCTGAGCGAGAGAGAGAACGGCTCGTTTGCGGGCGTCCGGCATAATAAATCCCAGCGGATTATTGCAGTTTGGCACCAGAATGATGCCTTTAATCGGCCACTGTTCCAGCGCCAGTTCCAGAGCTTCAACGCTGATACCGGTTTCTGGATCGGTTGGGATTTCAATCACTTTCACGCCCATACCGCGCAGCATCTGCATTGAACCGTAATAACACGGGGATTCGACCGCGACAATATCGCCCGGTTTACACACCGCCATTAACGCCAGCGACATCGAGTTATGGCAGCCGCTGGTGATGATGATGTCATCGGCGGTGATTACCGAACCGCTGTCGAGCATCATACGGGCAATCTGCTCGCGCAATACCCGCTGACCGGCTAATGAGTCATAACCGAGAACGGTTTGCAGATTATGCTGCACCACCCGGCTTAGCTCCCGCCAGAGCGGTTTCAGGCTGGGCGCTTCGACATCCGGCGTGCTTTTACTGAACGGAACAATGGAACTGTCGCTATGCGCTTCCAGCATATCCAGCACCTGATCCCACTGGGTAATCTCTACCGGGCGCTGCACCGGACGCGTCATTGGCGGCACTGGTGGCTGGGCTTTATGTTGCGCAACAAAATAACCCGAACGCGGCTGCGGAGTGATGAGCTTCATCGTTTCCAGCGTCTGATACGCCTGCTGCACGGTGCTGATACTGACGCCGTGCTCCTGACTTAAGCTGCGCACCGACGGCAATTTCTCCCCGTGACGATACAGCCCTTGCTCAATCCGTTCGGCAAGCAGAGTCGCCAGATGTTGATAACGCGTCATGCTGTATTCCTTATTTGGAGCATACAGAGAGAAAAACCGGTACAGATGAGGCTAAAAAACCGGATGCAGATGCTGTTTTAACCTGTCTGTATGTTAAATAAAAGTAATATTTGCATCTGTATTGTGAACTGCCAGAAGGCGGATGATTAAGCCTCTGAAAGATGAGGAGGCAGCAGATGGAATTTCACGAAAACAGAGCCAAAGCGCCGTTTACTGGCTTCGTACAACTCTGGCAGGCAGTGAGAAGCTGGTGGCTGAAAAAGCAGACCCGGCGGGTGTTACAGCAGATGAGTGATGAACGGTTGAGGGATATTGGGTTACGCAGGGAGGATGTGGAGTGAGGGGGAAAATTCCCCTTCCCGTGGGGGGAAGGGGAGAGAAACTTAGCGTGGCGTTTTGCTACTAATCACCCCAATAAACTCCTGCACCTGCTTTTGTTTACGCGCCGACAGCTTGCACACCTGTCGCAGCGACTGCATCAGTTCGCTCTCTTCGGCGGCGGGTGGTTGGGCGGTGAGGACAATACAGCCTTCCATCACTTTGACATCTACCGCTGTGCCAGTGGCAAAACCGGCGGCTTCCAGCCACTGACCTTTCAGGGTGATGGCGGGAATACGGCTGTAATCCGGGTAGCGGCTCGCATAACTCACGGTTAATTGACGGTTATTTGCCGGGGAGACTTCTGCTTCGAACGGTTGTGCAATAGAATGCGTGTCAGTCATAACTACTATTCTCCGATAATAGTGATTGTGATTAGCGGTGCGAGTGTGTTGGCGCACATCCGCACCGCGCTAAATACCTGGATATATCATCAGTAAATATGAGGAAAGTCCAGCTAAAAATAGAAAATAATAAAAGCGTTACTGGAAAGATCTGGAAGAGAAATTAACGTTAATTCAGAATGACCGGATAACAGCGTGTATCCGGCCTTCATAATTAATTTAAAGCACTCATATGATGTTCTTTAAAATTCTCTGCCTGTGCCAGTACACCCATATAAACATCATCATTCGCTACTGGCGGGAACTTATGCTTGTGTAGAAGCAGAATTAGTTCAACTTTCAGTTTCGCTTTAATATCATCGCGTTTACTCCAGTCAGGATATTTCGATGTATTGTCAACCACGCTTTTCATCTCTTTTGCCAGTGACAGCATTTTTTCATCGTCATAGGTGAACTGATATTTATCACGCATATGAGCAAGAATGTCGTAAAACGCTTTTTCTTCAATATCAATACCTAAATCGGCCCAGGTGCCCATTTCGGTTTTAATATCATAGATAATATCCGTCATTTCCTGACTGAATGTATCGAATTCTTCACCGTTGAGTACATCATCTTCTCGCCGCTCATTATAACGATCTATAATCGCCTGGAAGCGGCGGGTGAAGTTAATCCCTTGCAGCTGGTTCACTTTCTTGAAATCACTGATCGCTTTTTCCAGTAATTTTTGTAATAGCTGGATTTTCGTTGCCGGAAGTTTGATCTTGTTAATTCGTGCCAGATAATCTTCGTCAAAAATATCGATAGATTCCGCTTTTTTATCGCCAAGAAAATAAATTTCTTCTACGCCATCAGCTTTTAACGCTTCTGCAATCATTTCACGAACGCGTGCATTCATCTGGGTAACATCCGGTGCGTCGCCTTTCGTCAGTTTGAAAACAATTGAACGAACAGCAAGATAATAGTGAATATAGTCACGTTCTGTCTGTGATAATGCTTCGCTGCCGCAGCAGACATCGTAGGCGGCTTTCATGCGTTTAACCAGTCCCATAAAACGACGTTCAACTTTCTGGGTACGCAGAACAAATTCCGCCGCGCGGTTGAGGCAGGATAATTGCGCTTGTGGCTCACCACTAAAATAATCCCGACTGTCAAATTCGTAAAAGACTTGCCCCAACAAATCGAGATGGTTTTTAACTTCTATTACCGATTGCTGAATATCTTCAAAGTTGGTGGCATCAATGCGGGAATACATTGCCAGTGCCTGGTTCATCTGACTTTTAATGCCGATGTAGTCCACCACTAACCCTTTACTTTTGCCTTCCAGTTTACGGTTAACGCGAGAAATGGTCTGGATAAGATTATGTTTTTGTAAGGGTTTATCAATATAGATGGTATCCAGTTCCGGGACGTCGAAACCGGTCAGCCACATATCAACAACAATGGCAATTTTGAAATTCGATTTAGCGTTTTTGAACTGCTTATCCAGCTCTTTACGATATTCTTTTGTGCCCAGTAAATCATAAAGCGCCTCGTCGTCATCTTTACCGCGCGTCATGACCATCTTCACCATTTCAGAAGGCGGTAACTCTTTTTGTTCCTGTTCCGTCAGGACGACGCCATCGGGGGCTTGCTTCACTTCAAACCAGGCAGGGCGAATAGCTTTAAGCTGACGGTAGAAATCCCAGGCAATTTCACGGCTGGCACAAACAAACATGGCTTTGCCTTTTACGGTGGAACCTTCGGCTACGCGTTTTTCATAATGTTTGGCAAAGTCTTCCGCGAGGGCTTTTAACCGATCTTCATCACCCAGTACCGCATTCATGGTTGCGGTGGCTTTTTTGCTTTCGTCGATTTGCCACTCATTGGTGCCTGCGTTTGCGCACTCTTCGTAATACTTTTCGACTTCTTCCAGTTTGCTGGAGTCCAGGATCACTTTAGCCGCACGGCCTTCGTACACGATGCGTACAGTGATTTCATCCTGAACGGATTCGGTCATGGTGTAACTGTCGATCACCTCACCGAAGACATCGAGCGTCGCGTCAATCGGAGTTCCGGTAAAGCCAACATAGGTGGCGTTTGGCAGTGAATCGTGCAGGTATTTCGCAAAGCCATAAGTTTTGCGCACTTTTCCGCTTTCTTTATCGACGATGACTTTCTGGTCGAGGTTTACCTGGCTGCGATGTGCTTCGTCCGAGATGCAAATGATATTGCTGCGTTCAGAAAGGAGTTCAGTGTCTTCGGTGAATTTATGGATCGTCGTCAGGAATACACCGCCACTATTGCGTCCCGATAGCTGATTACGCAGATCTTCACGGCTGGTAACGGGAACGATAGTGTCGTCGCCAATGTAATTTTTGGCGTTGCACATTTGCGCAGAAAGCTGATCGTCCAGATCGGTGCGGTCGGTGATCAAAACAATGGTCGGGCTGGCAAACTCCACGCTCTTCATCAAAAGACGCGTTAAAAATTGCATGGTGTAACTTTTGCCACAGCCCGTTGCGCCAAAGTAGGTGCCGCCTTTACCGCTACCGAAAGGTTTACGCGCTTGCTTGATGCTGTAATAGAGTTTGCGGGCGGCATAGTACTGCGGATATCGGCAGCAAATTTTTACTTCGTGCTTGGCTTTATCTGGGAAGCAAATAAAGTTTTTAATCACATCCAGCAGACGTACCGGATGAAACAGCCCCTGAATCATTGAGTGCAATGATGGAATTCCGTCCTGTTCACGGTTTTCATTACCGGTGACTTTGCGCCATGAGTAAAAGTATTCATAGGGCGCAAACAGGTTGCCCATCCGGTTATTTACGCCATCGCTAATAATGCAGAGCGCGTTGTAGATAAACAGTTGCGGAATATCCCGGCGATAGCGTTTACAGAGCTGCTTCCAGGCATCGCCAATACTGGCTTCTTGCTCGCGCACCGCACTTTTAAATTCAAAGACGACCAGTGGCAGACCGTTGATATAGAGAATGCCGTCAGGAATACGAGTCTGATTATCTTTACCGGAGATTTTAAGCTGGTTAACAATCTTAATCCGGTTAAGCGGCGGATTAATATAGGAAGGCGGGAGTTCCGCCGCCTGTTGCAACGGGACATCGTCGGCGTCAAATATCTGGCGCAGTGCGGCGGGTAGATGCCGGGTGTCGAGCAATTCAATATAGAGATCTTTTTGTTGCCGATCGTCGCGTTTGAACAGAAAACCATTTGCCAGCCAGCGACAAAATGTTTTGTTGCTTTCATAAAGGTCGGAGGCCGGAAGCGTGGTGAACTGTTTGATCAGCCGTTGAATCTCTTCTTCAGTAATGCCATCAGGCTGGTAGCGTGCCGCTAAATAATGACGGAGATCGTCTTCGATGATGACCTGATCGAGACTTGAACGTGGGACATTATCGCCGATCAGGTGTTGATATCCCTGATCCTGCAGCAGTTCAATGATCGCTTGTTCTAATTTTGCTTCACTGAAAGAGAGACTCATATCGCGCTCCAACCCTGGCTAATTTCTGGTAAGCATTCCCGTATCAGTAGAAAACCTTACCAGAAAGCCCCTGATTTTACAGGGGCAAAATGCGTTATGCGGCTTCTGTATTGGTGCTGAGATCCGGAAGATCTTCCAGGAAGAGCTCGCCGGAGATGAGTTTTGGGAGCAAGGTGTCGCGGAGGGTCGTCAGGGATTTGTTTTCCAAATTACAGAAATGCATTTTATCAAAGTAACTACTGACTTTTCCTGAAAATAAGCTCATTACAGCAGGTGTTGGTATTGCAATATAAAAGCTATCAAAGCAGCTGTTCTGTACCCGTTGGCGGCCGGATGAACCGACCATGTTTTGTATTGCATGTAACCTGAAATTACTTTCTCGGGCTAAACAAGCTACATACAAATAATGTACTTGAGGAGTACCTCGCATCACTATAAATTCAGTAGAACCAAACGCAGTCTCTTTTTCATCTAAAAAATCAACAAATCCTGTTTTACCATTTTCTAGGCATGGAGTTATCCGAGCGAATAAAGTATCGTTATTTTGGAATTTCGCTCCCCCTGAATATGGCTTTTCTATAATATCTGATATTGAATATCCTTGAGTAGGCAAAGATTTCATATCAACATACTTTGCGATTTTATTTTTTGGTAATTTTATAGTAGGATTTATATTTATAGATTTTGCTACAGACTTCAGCGTCCAGCCCTTTGGCACCCAACCTAACTCCGTTTCTTCAAATTCACTTGGGAAAAGCGAGCGGATTTCCACCGGAAGCGGTTTAAAATCTGCACTATTACGTACTTTTTGACGTAATTCGGCGCGAGTTTGCAGGGCTTCCGGGATTGGGTTTCCTGCATCCAGAGCGTTATCAATCACTGGATCAAAATCCACAAACCAGGATTTGAAAATGGTTTGGGACATTTGTTCTAGGGTTTGGTTTAGTTTATTATTAAGGTTTATTCTTGTTTCTAGTTTATACAATTGTGTCGCAATTTTTTTTTGTGTATCTGGATGAACAGGGACCCTTATTTTAGCTTTATGTAGATGGTTTCTATTTATTCCAGGAACTGCTGCTTTATCTGTATAATCTGAATAGGATAATGTATGAAGAAGGTAGTAAACAAATAAAGGTTCATTTCCTTTAAAGTCAATAACATATAAAGTTGTATTTAAAGGCCAAAAATCATCCTCTATATAAAATACTTCTCCTATAGTACCATATCGACCTGTAATAACGCCTGGCCCTTTAACCATGGCTTCATTATGATAATCAGTAAGACCTGATGATGATATAATAGGAACAGTTCCTTTTATCCTGGAGTTTTTAGGTAGATCATAACCACGTTTGAGCTCAATAAATTCGCCAAGCTCACATATTTTCCACTTACTCCCCATAACCCAGCGCCTCCAGATTCTGGCGAATCGCACGATCCAGTTCTTCCGCCTGCTTCATCTGCTCAAACAACGTCTTCGACAACTCCCGCATTTTTGTCTCAAATGCCACGCCGTCCTCTTCCTGCTCGGCTGCACCCACATAGCGGCCCGGTGTCAGAACGTAGTCGTTATCTTTAATGTCTTGCAGGGTCGCAACTTTGCAAAAGCCTGCCTGGTCTTCATATTTTTCCCGCTTGCTGTCACCACGCGCAATCCGTGCAGCCAGTTCTTCCGGCGTGCTGCGCCAGGCATGGTAGGTATCGGCGATTGTGGCAATATCTTCCGTCGTTAACTCTTTAGTTGTGCGGCTAATCATGGTGCCGAGGTTACGCGCATCAATAAACAGCGTCTCGCCCTGACGATCACGATAACCTTTGGCCGGATCGGCAGCCTTCGATTTGGTCATAAACCATAAACACACTGGGATTTGCGTGGTGTAAAACAACTGACCTGGCAGAGCGATCATGCAGTCGATCAGATCATTTTCGATCATCTGCGCACGGATCTCGCCTTCACCGCTGGTGTTAGAACTCATAGAACCGTTTGCCAGCACAAAACCTGCTGTGCCGTTAGCCGACAGCTTGGAGAGCATATGCAAAATCCAGCCGTAGTTGGCGTTACCGGTTGGCGGCATACGATACCCAGCAAAACGTGGGTCTTTGGTTAATTCGGCTTCATTACGCCAGTCTTTCAGGTTGAAGGGCGGGTTCGCCAGAATGTAGTCGGCTTTCAGGTCCGGGTGCTGGTCGCTAAAGAAGGTGTCTGCCGGTCGTTCGCCGAGGTTAGCTGAAAGACCGCGAATGGCGAGGTTCATTTTTGCCAGTTTATACGTCGTGGCTGTCAGTTCCTGACCATACAGCGCGATATCACGGCTTTTACCCTGATGGCTTTCGACAAACTTCACCGACTGCACGAACATCCCTGCCGAGCCGCAGCACGGGTCATAAATTTTGCCCTGGAAGGGTTCGAGCATTTCAGTTAACAGCGTAACCACACATTTTGGCGTGTAGAACTCACCACCGCCTTTGCCTTCGGTTGCGGCAAACTTGCCGAGGAAGTATTCGTAAACGCGTCCCACCAGGTCTTCTTTCGATAACGTTTCAACGTCAGTTTCGTGTGCCAGCGTTTCGATGTTGTCGATGGTATCAATGAGTGACGCCAGTTTTTTTGTTTCCAGATTCTGACGGCTGAAGTAGTTGTCTGGCAGCGCGCCTTTCAGTGTTGGGTTACGTTTTTCAATGGTCGAGAGGGCGGTGTCAATTCGGACTGCAATATCGTCCTGTTTGGCATTTTGTTTGATAAACGACCAGCGCGCCTCTTCCGGCAGGTAGAAAATGTTGTCCTGCTGGTAGAAAACTTCCATCTCAAGGAAGTCAGCTTGCCATCGGCAATCATTTTTTTACGGCGTGCTTCAAACTTATCGCTGATGAATTTCAGGAACACGAGGCTCAACACCACGTGCTTGTATTCGGAGGACTCAACGCTACCGCGAAGCTGGTTTGCGGTATCCCATAACGTTTCTTCAAAGCCTTTCTTTGCTTTGGCTTTTTTAGTTGGTGCTTTGGCCATGATGAACTCTGTTCAGATAAATTGGGTCGCTATTGTAATGGTAGCGGCGGCAGATTTCGCCCTTTAATCCATCTCCAGCTCATCAAACAACTGCAAATCCACATCCAGCAATTCCACTGCATTGCTGCGGCGAATGCCGACGTTATTTTCGATTAACAGTTCCAGTAAGCGATCGCCGTCGATAAGCGTAATTGGCGCGGCACCCGGAAAGAGCGCCGCTTCTGCACATTTCGCCGCAAATTTCCCGGTGGTGATGAGCGTACCGCGAATGGCTTTGTGGTAAGGCAGCGCCCCGCGCAACTGGTCGATATACGGGCGAGTGATGGTGTTCTGCATTCTTTTGACCTGCACCACTTCGGTAATGGTGGTGATGCCGACCTGCACCTGACCAATCACGTCCACACCTTTATCGCCTGAGGCTTTGGTCACTTCGACCTGCTCGTAGCCCATTGCTTCCAGTAATTGACCGACCAGTTGCTCAAACTTGTACGGGTTCATCGTGCTGATTTGTTCGCGCAGCAGCTCTTTTTGCTGCTCGTTGTAGCGTTTCACCGCTTCCAGCAGCTCTTTACGTGGATCGCTTTTTCGTGCCGGCAACGCTTTTCCAAGCCAGGCGCGCCCGGTATCGGTGATGCGATAGCTCATACCTTCGCGAGTAACCATGTCACGGTCGATAAGATTATAGAGTCGGGAGTAGAGCGTGCTTTTCACCGAACTGGCAGACGCGAATTTTGAATGTTGATGCAAAAAGGCCTGCCATTCCGGCAATAAATCAGCGCGGCGCGACATTTCTCGGCCAGCCAGCAGCTCAAGCAGTTGCAGAATGCCTTCCTGATCGTCCAGTGAACGCAGCGTTTTTTCGTCATCTTGCAGGAATTTTTGCCCGCGCGAGGTGGGCTGCCAGGTATCATCTGGCGTACTTTCCATCAGCTCAAACTGGGGATAGTTGAGAAATAAGTAGCAGCCGTAGCTGTGGCGCGGGTTCAATATGTGATTATCGGTATCCCAAATACGACGGGCGATGTCGGCATCTTCACCCGTTAAGCGTTCGCTGATCCACAGGTCGGGTTCCGACCAGTCAACGGGTTTTTGCGGCGTACCGGTTTGATCGCGAATGGCGGTAATCATATTGCGCACCGCTTTCAGGGAATAGCCTGAGACGGCTTTCATCATAGCCTTAACTTGCGCATAGGTAGGAAAAAGCGGAGTAATAACTTTGTAGTTTTTCACGGTAATCCCTTAACGACAGCGAGGTGCTTAGTGTGCCATGTCAGGCGAGAAATTCTATTGGATGAATCAAGTCCAACTTACTCATTGTCAATTTCATGGTTGATTATCCAAAACGTGATGCTATTTCCAACATCAACGCTATAATTGAAGAATAATTGTAGATACATTTTTGTATATACAATTAGGGATGGCAACTATGCCAATGGAGTTTGAATGGGATGCAAACAAGGCCAAAAGTAATCGGGTGAAACATGGCATCCGCTTTGAAGATGCAGTGTTAGTGTTTGATGATCCACAACATTTGTCACAGCAAGATCGCATAGAAAACGGTGAGTATCGCTGGCAGACTATCGGCCTGGTTCACGGTATCGTGGTTATTCTGGTTGCGCACACCATCCGTTTCGAAAGCGGAAATGAAATTATTCGAATCATCAGTGCACGAAAAGCAGATCGTAAAGAGAGGAGTCGCTATGAGCATGGTTAAACATAAACGAGGGACACCCTCTACACTCGATGTGCAGCATGAGGCCGAACTGAAGGCGCTGGCGAATAAATCCGACGAAGATATTGATTACAGTGATATCCCGCCTTCCAGCGATGAGCAATGGTCTAACGCCGAACGCGGTAAGTTTTATCGGCCATTGAAAACCCAGGCTTCGGTGCGTATTGATGCTGATGTGATGGAATGGCTGAAGCGACCAGGTAAAGGCTATCAAACTCGCCTGAACGCAATTTTACGTGAAGCGATGCTGCGCGATCAGAACAAAAAATAATTCAGGCCGCCACGTGGCGGCCATCATCCAAAATTACTTCCTCAACCCCGCAAACGCCGCCCTTATCTCTTCCTCTGGCAACTGAATCCCGATAAACACCATCGTGCTATGCGGTTTTTCATCGCCCCACGGGCGGTCCCAGTCGGCGCTGTAGAGGCGCTGGACGCCCTGGAACAGCAGGCGGTTAGGTTCGCCGTCAATCCATAGCATCCCTTTGTAACGCAGTAGTTTATCTGCCGACTCCAGCAGCAGGTTTTCCATCACCCGTGAAACTTCGCTGATATCTACCGGGTAATCCAGTTCCACCACAATCGACGAAATATCGTTTTGTTTATCAGCGATAAAGTGGAAACGTGGTTTGGTGCTGACGACGTTCTCTTCCAGCATAAAACCGTTGGTGTTGAACAGCAGGCCCAGGTCGATGTCGCCGTGGGTGACGGTGTAGACCGGTGCACGGGCGTTGATGCGCGCCAGGCGTTCACGCAGTTTTTCTGCTTCGCCAGCGACGTCGGTTTTGGTCAGCAGAATACGGTCAGCGTAGCCAACCTGTGACTGGGCGATGGTGAACTGGTTCATCTGCTCATCGGCATGTACCGCATCCACCAGCGCAATCACGCCGTCCAGCAGGTAACGCTGGCATAAAATCTCATGGGAGAAAAAGGTCTGAATAATCGGGCCGGGATCGGCCATGCCGGTGCATTCAATCACCAGACGGTCGAACTGAATATTGCCCTTGTCGAGATTATCCAGCAGGTCGAGTAGCGCGTCTTCCAGCTCGTTGGAGCGCGAACAGCAGATGCAGCCGTTGGTCAGCGTTTTGATCTGCGTGGCGCGGTCGCCAATTAATTGATCGTCAACGGAGACTTCGCCGAATTCGTTTTCAATCACGGCAATCTTGTAGCCGTGTTGTTCGTTAAGAATATGGCGCAGCAGGGTGGTTTTGCCCGCGCCTAAAAAACCGGTGAGTAGGGTAACTGCAATCGGGTTCATGCTCTCTCCATTAACAACAGCGCATACCGCCTTTACCATCGCCGCCGTAGCGTGCGTTCTGGCGTTCGCGGAAGAATTCTTCATAGCTCATGTACGGCTTGTCGGGATGGTTGGTCTTCATATGCTCGACGTAGTTGTCGTAGTCTGGAATGCCAATCAACATCTTCGCCGCCTGGCCGAGATATTTTTTTGCCTGTCCTAAGTTACCAAACATAGTTCACTCTGATAAGAACAAAGCCCCGCCGAAGCGGGGCTGAGATTGCTGACAAACTCGCTTACAGGTCAATACGGTCACTGTTTGCCCCCTTTCCCTGGAAGGCGAGAGGGCCAGAGTAGAGTCTTTATATACACCGACGCTGGCCTGTTCCCCTCACCCTAACCCTCTCCCCGAAGGGGCGAGGGGACAATCCGTGCGCTTGCCTGGCTTTGTCATCAGCCTGAGCCCCGCCGAAGCGGGGCTAAACACGGTTAGTGGTGCGAAGAGATCTTCACGCCGCCTTCCGGGATTGGAACGTACGGCGTTTCTTTGTCAGTACGTTTGTCGCTGTTACGCACCTTCAGCCAAGTTTTGAAACCGTAGAAGATGATGCTGTACACCACAATCAGGAACAGAATACTCAGACCCGCGTTGGTGTAGTTGTTCACAACGATGTGGTTCATGTTGGCAATCTGCTGCGCCGTCAGGTCAGTACCGTTAGCAATCTTCTCTTTGTACTGGCTTGCCATGTAGAAGAAGCCTTCCATCTGCGGGTTGGTGCTGAACAGTTTCAGACCCAGCGCCCAGGTGGTGCAGATAAGCAGCCATACCGCCGGAACAACAGTTACCCAGATGTATTGGGTGCGCTTCATCTTAATCAGCACAACGGTGCCCAGAACCAGTGCCACGGCTGCCAGCATCTGGTTGGAGATACCGAACAGCGGCCACAGGCTCTTAACGCCGCCCAGCGGATCGACCACGCCCTGATACAGCAGGTAGCCCCACAGACCCACACAGCCCGCTGTACCGATGATACCGGCAACCAGAGAGTCGGTTTTTTTCAGGAACGGGATGAAGTTACCCATCAGGTCTTGCAGCATAAAGCGGCCAGAACGCGTACCGGCATCCAGTGCGGTCAGGATGAACAGTGCTTCGAACAGAATACCGAAGTGATACCAGAAGCCCATGTCAGCCATCGGCAGCACTTTGTGGAACACGTGAGCGATACCTACCGCCAGCGTCGGCGCACCACCTGCACGGTTCAGGACAGAAGGTTCACCAATGTCTTTCGCGGTTTGCAGGATCTGCTCTGGCGAAATCACGAAGCCCCAGGAGCTGACGGTTGCTGCCGCGTGTGCGGTAACGTCTTTCAGCTGCGCCATGATGATCGGCGCGTTCTCGCCCCCCATTTCATGCAGGTTAGGCATGGTGATGCCGAGACCCGCAGGCGGGGTATTCATCGCGAAGTAAAGACCCGGTTCGATGATGGACGCAGCAACCAGCGCCATAATCGCCACGAAGGACTCCATCAGCATTGCGCCGTAGCCAATGAAACGCGCGTCGGTTTCGTTAGCCAGCAGTTTCGGCGTCGTACCGGAAGAGATCAGTGCGTGGAAGCCAGATACCGCACCACAGGCGATGGTGATGAACAGGAACGGGAACAGAGCGCCTTTCCACAGCGGGCCAGTACCGTCAATGTACTGGGTCATCGCAGGCATTTTCAGTTCCGGGTTCAGTACCACGATACCCAGCGCCAGGCCGACGATAACGCCAATTTTCAGAAAGGTTGCCAGATAGTCGCGCGGTGCGAGGATCAGCCACACCGGCAGCAGTGCGGAAACAAACGCATAGCCTATCAGCGCGAAGGTAATGGTGGTGTCTTTAAAGGTCAGTGCCGGACCCCAGTACGGATCGTGAGCAATCACGCCACCGAAGTAGATAGAGGCAACCAGCAGCACGATACCAATGACAGAGACTTCACCCACACGCCCCGGACGGATAAAGCGCATGTAGATACCCATAAACAGCGCAATCGGTACGGTTGAGCAAACGGTGAAGACACCCCACGGACTTTCGGCCAGGGCTTTAACCACAATCAGCGCCAGGACGGCGAGGATGATGATCATGATTAAGAAACAGCCAAACAGCGCGATAGTCCCCGGTACTGACCCCATCTCTTCTTTGATCATCTCACCGAGAGATGCGCCGTTACGGCGAGAGGAGATAAACAGCACCATAAAGTCCTGAACCGCACCGGCCAGCACCACCCCCGCCAGCAGCCACAGCGTACCTGGCAGGTAGCCCATCTGCGCGGCGAGAACCGGACCAACCAGCGGACCGGCACCGGCGATAGCGGCGAAGTGGTGACCAAACAACACGTAACGGTTGGTCGGAACGTAGTTCAGACCGTCGTTGTTAATAACCGCAGGCGTCGCGCGCGTGGGGTCGAGTTTCATCACTTTCTGGGCGATGTATAGGCTGTAGTAGCGATAAGCCACCAGATACACCGACACAGAGGCGACCACGATCCATAGGGCGCTGACGTGCTCCCCCCGACGTAATGCAACTACCGCGAGGCAGAATGCACCGATGATTCCAAGAATCACCCAGGGTATGTGCTTGAATATCTTTTTAGTATCCATAGTAAAACCTGGCATGTATTGATTAATAGTTGGCCGAAGCCGTTCTAGGTTTGCGTTGCGTTTGAGGAGGTAAATTGACCGCTATCCTGCAGTGATGTTGCCAGAGTTACGCGCGCGTAAAGTAAGGTAAATAACTGAGTGGTTAAATTAGGGACGTAAGCGGTCAGTTTTGCGGTTGAGCGGTATTGAGCAAGGTTTATGAAGGCTATTTATGTGATATTGATCACAACCGAAGCGATTTTTAGCCCTCAGTTGTGTTACTCATATAAAAATTATATTCATGCTATATATATTAAAACCCCATTTCCTCACTGATAATATTATTTTGGCCAATAATATTAATCTATTGGCAAATATCCTCACGTTCAAAATAGATACAGCTAATGTGAAAAATAAGAAAGAAAAATATATCAATACGTGGTTATTGTATTTTTGAACAAAAATAAAAAAGTGAGGTAAATTTAATCAATTTCAGGTCGCTACCTATAAAGTTTTCTCATTCCAGGCCGAAAATTCTGCTATCGGTCAACAGGAAAAGAGAAACCATGTTAAAACGTATCAGGATCGTGACTAGCTTACTGCTGGTTTTGGCCGTTTTCGGCCTTTTGCAACTGACATCAGGCAGCCTGTTCTTTAACGCTTTAAAAAAGGACAAAGAAAATCTCTCCGTCTTACAAACCATTCGCCAGCAGCAATCTACGCTAAATGGCAGTTGGGTTGCGTTGTTGCAGACGCGTAACACCCTCAACCGTGCGGGTATCCGCTACATGATGGATCAGAACAATATTGGCAGCGGTTCAACCGTCGCCGAGCTGATGCAGAGTGCCACTATTTCGTTGAAACACGCGGAAAAAGACTGGGCAGATTACGAAGCACTACCGCGTAACTTGCATCAGGGCACAGCGGCTGCTACGGAGATCAAACGTAATTACGATATCTATCACAATGCACTGGCGGAGCTGATCCAGTTGTTAGGGGCGGGCAAAATCAACGAGTTTTTTGACCAACCTACTCAGGGATATCAGGACGGTTTCGAGAAGCAGTATATGGCGTACATGCAGCAAAACGATCGTCTCTATGACATCGCCGTCGCTGATAATAATGCTGCCTTTAACCAGGCAATGTGGGTGCTGGCGGGTGTTCTGATCGTCGTACTGGCGGTCATCTTCGTCGTCTGGTTTGGTATTAAAACATCGCTGGTAGCGCCGATGAATCGCCTGATCGACAACATTCGTCATATTGCTGGCGGCGATCTGGTGAAACCGATCGAGGTAGATGGCTCCAATGAAGTGGGGCAACTGGCAGAGAGTTTGCGCCATATGCAAAGTGAACTGGTACGTACCGTGGGTGATGTGCGTAATGGTGCAAATGCCATCTATAGCGGAGCCAGCGAAATCGCTACCGGTAATAACGATCTCTCTTCACGCACCGAGCAGCAAGCCGCTTCGTTAGAAGAGACGGCAGCCAGCATGGAGCAATTGACTGCGACAGTGAAACAGAATGCCGAGAACGCGCGACAGGCAAGCCATCTGGCGTTAAGTGCTTCCGAAACGGCACAACGTGGCGGTAATGTGGTCGATAGCGTGGTACAAACTATGCGCGATATATCTACCAGTTCGCAGAAAATCGCCGATATTATCAGCGTCATCGACGGCATTGCTTTCCAGACTAATATTCTGGCCTTGAATGCGGCGGTCGAAGCAGCGCGTGCGGGTGAACAAGGGCGTGGTTTTGCGGTGGTCGCGGGAGAAGTGCGTAATCTGGCTCAGCGTAGCGCCCAGGCGGCGCGTGAAATTAAAAGTCTGATTGAAGATTCGGTTGGCAAAGTGGATGTCGGATCGACACTCGTCGAAAGCGCCGGGGAAACTATGGCGGAGATTGTCAGCGCCGTGACCCGCGTGACCGATATCATGGGCGAAATTGCCTCCGCTTCTGATGAGCAGAGTCGCGGTATCGATCAGGTTGGTTTAGCGGTTGTTGAGATGGACCGGGTAACGCAACAGAACGCTGCGCTGGTGGAAGAGTCAGCCGCTGCTGCTGCCGCGCTGGAAGAGCAGGCCAGCCGCCTGACTGAAGCTGTGGCTGTATTTCGTATTCAGCAAGAGCAACAGCGTCAGCGCGAAGCGTTGGCGGTAAAAACGGTGACGCCGGTTGTGCCGCGTAAAGCGGTAGTGGCTGATGGCGGGGATAACTGGGAAACGTTTTAATTGCCACAAAAAATGCCCGATAAGCGATGACTTATCGGGCAAGGGGAGATTACTCTTTATGCGGATCGCTAATGGGTTGATGTACCATGAAGATGTACGCCAGCGCGCCTGCTGCGGTGACGCAACCGCAGATGAGCAGCGCCAGACGGAATGAGTGAGTGGTATCGACAATAAAACCGGTAATAATCGGTGCTAATGAGGCACACATGAAGCTGGCAAAGTTCTGGATACTGCCCACTGACGCAGCCATGCGAGAAGCGACCGCTACGTGAACCAGCCCCCAGCAGGAGGTTCCAGCAAAGTGAAGGCAGAACAGCGCCATGCCAATCAGCAGAACCGCACTCATGGGGGTTGTCGCTTGTGGTACTACCAGAGTAAAGGCGGCTGAAATGAACATCCCGGTAACAATACAGAGCTTACGGTTCTTAATCGGCTTCATCCCGCCTTTGACCAGCCAGTCGGTCACATATCCGTTGAGTAGCATCCCGATCCCACCAAACAGGAAAGGTATTGCTGCCATCAAGCCCGTGCTTTTTAAATCCAGGTGATAGACTGTTTGCAGGTAACCTGGCAACCAGGCAATGTACAACCACCCCGCATAGTTCATACCACTGAAACCGAGCATCATTCCCCACATTGTGCGGTTACGAAACAGGCTGCGCCATTCGGCAAAAGTGAGTGGGTCGCGGCGGGTATTGACGCTACCGGCGTTGAGATAGGTTTGTTCAGCGGCGGTCAGCACCACCTGCTCGCGGTTGCGATAGAACATAAACCAGGCGATGGCGAGAAAAATGCCCAGTAAGCCGATGGTTATAAACATCCCACGCCAGCCGATGGCCAGCATTATCGCCGCCAGAATCGGCGGGCTTATGGCAATACCAATGACGGAGGCCGCGTTGAAAAAGCCCATCGGGCGTCCACGTTCTTTGATGTTGTACCAGTCGTTAATCACTTTAACACCGCACGGGTTCATGGGAGCCTCACCGATCCCCATACCTATGCGCATCAGCACGAACTGCGCCAGGCTGTGCACCATGCCAGACATTGCCTGAAACAGCGACCAGACGATCATCCCTAGCCCCAGCATCAGGCGTGGGCCTTTGCGGTCCAGCAGTATGCCTGCGGGCAATTGCGCAATCCCGTAAGAGAGCGAGAACACGGAGAGTAAAGCGCCCATCTCGGTGGCGTTTAACCCCAGCTCTCCACGAATAGTTACATTTGCTACCGACAGCGAACTGCGATCGAGAAAATTTATTACCGCAGCAATAAATAATAACAACATGGCGGTGGTTTGAATGTGTTTAATTCGGGGACTGCGTTGAATTAATCCATTTGGTGGCACGGGGATATCTACCGACGACGATGAGCGAAAGGACGAATGCGGATCGAGGGTAATATTTTCTTTTTCCACGCCGAACTCCTGTATTTATAATATTTTAATTATTGCGTAATTATGTATTGCGCAGGGTTAATATTAATGGCAGATGAAATTTTTAGGATTTCACTACCGCTCACAAAAAAACATTTATAGTCGACTGGTTGCGAGCATAGGTAAGCCGGAAATTTCGGGCGTTTATATTTTGATAAAACCGTGCACAATCTAATAGTTTGCTGTTTTTAATCTGTATTTAATAAACGTACCGCTTGTTCTTCTTGATGGAACGAATCATCGCTTGTTTAGCTGAATTCAAATGGTTACGTAGTGCAAGCGTTGCATCCACATAGCTGCGGCAAACCAAAGCACTGAGAATAGTCATATGCTCATCTATGGCAATAATATTGCGCTGCCTGCGATCGTTTTCGTCCCATTGATAGTGGAAGTGGAAGATGACGGAGATAATATCAATGGATTGATTGAAAAAGATATTGTCAGTGGCTGAAAGCAATAAGGAATGGAACTCTCTGTCCAGTTGCGAGAAGGTGTGAAAATTACTGCCGATGTTGTCACGCAGCATTCGGTGGCGTTCGAGCATGGTTTTCACCTGAAACCAGCGCGGATCATTATCAGGCAGAGTGAGAAAACGCTGGATTGAGCGCGTTTCCAACATTTCGCGCAGTTCAAAAAGCTGCTCGGCGTAGGATTGATCGAAATGCTTTATCCTCCACTGACCGCGTTTTTCGCTTTGGGTGAGGTTGTAGCACCATAATTTTAAAAGATATTTTCTTGCCGTAATCGAGCTGACACCTGCCGCTCGCGCCAGTTTGTAGCTCAGAAAAAGTTTCACCAGGCAACAACTGACGCTGATTTATCATCGTGAAAAAAAACTGCTCAAATACTTTATCCTGCTCACTTATCGAAGCTGCGGGACAGGCAAAACCATCGTTGTGATCAGGTTTACGCGTGATGACGTGGTCATTTCCGACCTGCGTCAGGACACCGCATTCGCGTAAGTGGCTGAGAACATGACGCACCGTGGTGCGACTGACGTTGTACATTTCCGCTAGTGAGCTTTGCGATGGGAGTGGGGAAGGGATATGACCACATACCATCTCATCAATAAACTGGTTAACTACATTATGGCGTAAATTTTGTGAGCGACTCATATTTTTCTCCTTGTCGCGCTATTAAAACCCGATTTAAAACATTTTTATGCGTGTATTTTCACAAAATAGATTTTCTATTTCACTGGCATTTTTCATTTTCATTGATATCTAAGATAACAAAAAATGGAGAGCAGAATTATGCCTAAGATAAATACATTAATTTGCCAGAAACCGAAAGAATTAGTCTGGAAACAATATGAAATGCCTATTCCCGGTGGCGATGAAGTATTGATAAAGATTAAGTCTGTCGGAATTTGTGGTACTGATATTCATGCCTGGGGTGGGAATCAACCATTTTTTAGTTATCCACGTGTGTTAGGCCATGAAATATGTGGCGAGATTGTTGAATTAGGTAAAGATATTGCTGATCTCAAAAATGGTCAGCAAGTTGCCGTGATCCCTTATATTGCCTGCCAGAAATGCCCGGCGTGTAAAAGTGGTCGCACCAACTGCTGTGAAAGCATTTCGGTCATTGGCGTTCATCAGGATGGCGGTTTTAGTGAGTATTTAAGCGTGCCAGAGGCGAACATTTTGCCCGCAGATGGCATTGACCCGCAGGCGGCAGCGTTGATTGAACCCTTCGCCATTAGTGCTCATGCGGTACGTCGCGCGGCAGTTGCGCCTGGTGAGCAAGTGCTGGTGGTCGGGGCGGGGCCAATCGGTTTGGGAGCTGCGGCAATCGCTAAAGTTGATGGCGCACATGTGGTGGTGGTGGATACCAGTCCGGCGCGGCGTGAGCATGTGATAAGGCGTCTGGATCTGCCCGTGCTTGATCCGTTCGCAGAAGATTTTGATGACCAACTACGTGCGCAATTTGGCGGCTCTCTGGCGCAGAAAGTGATCGACGCGACAGGTAATCAACATGCGATGAATAACACTGTTAATCTGATTCGCCACGGTGGCACGGTAGTCTTTGTCGGCCTGTTTAAAGGCGATTTGCAAATCTCTGATCCAGAATTCCACAAAAAAGAAACCACAATAATGGGTAGCCGTAACGCTACGCCGGAAGATTTTGCGAAAGTCTGGCGGCTGATGGCGGAAGGGAAAATCACTGCTGACATGATGTTAACCCATCGCTATCCGTTCGCCACGCTGGCAGAAACCTATGAGCGCGATGTGATTAACAATCGTGAGTTGATTAAGGGCGTGGTTACTTTCAGAGAATGAGTGACTGGTAAAGTGGCTATGCAGTGTTGGACACTATTTTTATTTATCAATAATGTTTTGTTGGTCGGATAAGACGTTTACGCGTCTTATCCGACCTGTAAATCCGTCAGTGTTTACCCTTCACGCGCCACCACTTTAATTTCCACCATCCCGATACCGAGTTTACGCGGCGAGTGACCGAGAATATTCCCCTCGTTGGTTGCGACAGGTTCCGGCGGCACAATCACCAGTGTGTCGGCATCGGTTGGGTTATCGAAATACAGCGTAGTGGTGGTTACTTCGTTGCCCAGCACGATGGTTTGTTCTTCATTGCCAACGCGTACCGGAATGGGGCGGCTGGCGTTATTACCGTAGGCTTTGGCGGTAATCACCAAATCAAATTTCTTCGGCAGCGGATGCTTGTACTCGATTTTCACTTCATCGCCAAGCTGTGCGTTGGACCAGCGTCCCCACGACTCCGGACGGGAAATCCCGCTAAACTGTTTCACCTCTTCCGGCGCACCCGCGACGTTAAAGATGAAACTGTCTGCTTTGTAGCGAATATCGTTATCGACAATCTTCAGTGTATCGACATTGCCTTTGTAGCGTTCCATGTCGATGACCGTGTCCTTAAATGCCGTTTTACCTTTCCATTCTGGCTTATCGACATGCTGCACTGTTTGTTGCCCGCCAAGTTGCCCCTGTGAAACACACCAGTCGGTAGAAAGCGCCAGTTCCGGCGCCCACAACTGCCCCATTTTGTAGCAGCGGTCAACCCAGATGAAATTATCACGTGGGGCGAAATCGGCCAGTTGGAAACGCAGTGGCGCGGAGTATTCACTTTCTGGCAGTGGTTCCACTCGTTTGTCTGAAACCCGCAACAGCAGCGGCAAACGGAAATGACTACCTGAGAAGGCGATCATATTTTTATTCTGATTGATGGTAAATTCTTTTATCTCGGTGGGGAATTTCCACAGACGAATGATATCCGGTTTCCACGCCAGTACTTTCTCTTTCATGTTGAGGAACACTTCTGACATTGACTGACCAGAAAGGCTACTGCGTCCGAGGCCGATAAAATTATCACCACCAAGGATATCCAGTACCGTAGCGCCGTTATCCATCGTGTTGCGTTTCACCGCCAGCGTCTCTTGCTGCGGTTTGTCGCCACGGATGACAAAAAACAGGTTATTGCGATCCTGCTTATTGAGGTATTTCCACGCCGTGTTGTTCATCGCCAGATGGTCGGAAGAGACCACAATGACGGTATCTTTAAACCACGGAGAGGCTTTGATTTTATTGATAAACGCCGCAATGTTCTCCTGGCTGCAACTTACCGCGCTGAATGACTGGTTCGGTTTACCGTCAAAATCATATTTTTTGCGATTACAGGTACGAGAGATAAAACCATCCGGGTGATGGGTATCGACCGTCAGGGTAAACAGTGAGAACCGTTGACCGGAGCGAGACAGCTCCTCAAATTTTTTCCATGCTTCATCCAGCACGGTATCGTCGTAGAATCCCCAGTCGTTGCGATAATGTGGGTCTGCGACCACGCTTTTCAGCTCTTCCGAGCCGTACAAATGGTCGAAACCGTGTGATTTCAGGAACACATCTTTACCAGCAAAACGCAGATTGGCTCCCTGTACGAAATAGTTCTGATAACCCGAGTTTTTCAGAATATCGCCCAGACAGATGTTCTGCGGGAAGAAGCTGGAAACGGATGCAGAAGCGTTGCCTTCAAATGGAGCAAACAGCGGAATACCGCACTGGGAAGCCACCATGCCCGCAATCGTGTAGTCCGTTCCCGGCAACTGCTGCGTGTGGCTGAAATCCAGACTTTCATTTTTCAGCGCGCCCAATTCAGGCGTGAGATCCGGGAAAGCATCGTTGTCAAAATAGGTGCGCTCGAGGCTTTCTCCGTAGATATAAACCAGGTTGAGTTTCGGGTCAGGAATGGTTTTCGACGGTTCTTTATAATAAGCCGCAAAGTCCGGATCGCCGTCGCGTGACTGTGATTTCACCAGTTCCGTTATCTGACGAAACGCCGGGCTGGCATCGACAGAACCCAGTGCCAGCAAGAGCGCCAAAAGGCTGTAACCAAAATGGTGCGGATGATGACGGCGGCGGCGCAGGATCCAGCCCAGTGCACCGAAAACGACTGCCAGTGCCAGTACAATGCCAATACCTGGCAGGATATATTTGCTGACGCCTGCACCGGTCAGGCTGTTGGTTAAGGTATAGAGAACCGCGTCGTTAATGCCATCGCCAGTAAAGTAGTCACTGGCAAAAAGGGTGATATTTAAAACGACAAATAGCCCCAGCACCGTTAATGTGGCGGCAAACCACCAGGTGTTACGTCCCGCTTTCCATGCGTAGATCAGCACAGAGGCGAGAAACAAGGCAAATGAGAGTAGTTCTGACAACGGGCGATCCTCACTAAACCAGGCTGTGTAGCCGATGCTTAAGATTTTTTGAGAAACACAATGTAATGGCGCTGCCATATTGCTGCAATTCTAGTGTCAAAAAAATGCGATGTTGTTAGGAATTAGTTTATAAACAGACTTTTTTGATCGGGGTTGTTTCCCGCATAGCAGGGGATGAAAGCGTCAGAAGCGGGAAAAAGAGAAGGGGATTGCCGCGCCAGCCGATTAACAGCTAAAACGCGGCGTTATGCGGATCAAGAGATAAAGTTCAGACCTTGCTTTAATACCAGATCGCAGGCTTTGGTTTTCACTTTCTCCGCCAGCGGAGTCGTACCGATGTTATCCAGATTAAGCTGCTGGCCATCTTTGGTTTTCAGCAAACCCTGAATACCGTCCAGATAGTTGGTGTCTTCTTTCTGCTCTTCGCTGTTCAGACCTAACTTTTCCAGCACCTGGTTTTTGATGTTTTCCGCATCGGTCACCGAAGCTAGCTTTTGCTTCGCGCAGTATTGCAGAATGCCTGCGGCATTGTTCATGTTATCTGCGCTTAATGCCTGGTTGCCGCTACTAAGCAGGTTAGTTAATGAAGCGAGCGACCAGCCGCCTTCCTGTGTAGTGCTGTTTTGATTGCTTAACTCGCTGGCGGCACTGGAGAGCGCATCTTTCCAGGAAGCGGCATTTACCCCGGTGGAAATTAATGCGCTGGCGGTAATTGCACAGCACAGAAGGTGTTTAACAGTTTTCATCATCATTACTCAAGGTGGAATTGTGTCGCAGTATAACGCCGGGAATGGGGATTAATACTCTTTACCCGTTACCCGACTACGATAACTGTCCCAGTTGAAGATCACCCACAGACTGTTACCCAGGCGCATACGATCCATAACACGCTCGCCCAGCAACTTCGTCATTTCTTCCATATTGCTGTTCGTCAGCATTCCGGTTGGGCGCTTGGAAGAAGAACGACGATCGACGATCTGATTGATGATCACTTTTTCGTATTTAGATTCGGTCTGCACGCCGATCTCGTCGATCACCAGTAGATCAACGTTGCTCAGATCGTTGAGCAGTTGTTCTTCACTGACGCCGCTATTTCTGAAGGTATCTTTCATCGCCGACATAATATCGGCAACAGTAATAATCAATACCGATTTGCCGCGCAGCAGTAGTTCGTTGCAGATTGCCGCCGCCAGATGGTTTTTACCGGTGCCCGGCTTGCCAGAAAAGATAAAGCTGGCGATGTTGCCGTCGAACTCTTCGACATATTGACGCGCTTTGCTCAACGCATTCATCTGCCCTTCGCATTCAACACGATAGTTCTCAAAGGAACAGTTCTGATGCAGCGGACGAATGCCGGAGCGGTTAAAGGTGCGCTGCATTTTCATGGCTCGATTCTCGCGCTCCAGAGCGGCGGAGCGGAGCGCCCCTTGTTCTTTCTGCCACGCCAGAAGTTCTTCACCCGTTTTGAAGGCGGGTTTGATATGGGCAGGCATCATTTTTTGCAGGCGTTGCATCAGGTCGCCAACGTTTTTCATCGTTACCCTCTGAATCCTGGTGGAATTTGGCTGTCAGGTTCGCTGACCGTGTTCACATCTCGTTTGGCTAGTCCGCCGTTGCTGGCGCGGCCAATTTGCAGACTGCGCGCCAGTTTTTGCTGCCACTGCACATGGTGAAAAACTTTACCTTCCGCCTGCCAGTAGGCAATGAATGAGGCCAGTTCTTCGGCGGTAGCGGGTTCTCTTAGTGCCACGCCCCATAACGCGGCCTGGCGGGTAAAGTCGGCATCGGGTCGCCAGTCTGGGTACATGGCAAATTTCCCCATCGGTACGGCAACGGGGGCAGTTTGCGGTTCCTGATAGAGTTGATCGTCCAGAGCGATATCGCTTCCCGGACGTGCCAGCTTTTCTTCCAGCGCCAGCAGTTCAGCAAGACGCGCGGGCGTGACGGCATAAAACGCCGGAGCGTTGTTAGCAAATACGGCAACCATTCCGCCTTCAGCTTTTGCCAGAACGGTCTGGTGATCGTGTACCAGGGCGTCAATACCAACGACGTCCGGGGTCAAAACTCTGGAAGACATACTGTTTCTCAATATGGAACGATGAACGAGAAGGGAGATTACTTTTATAGTAACACACGGATGAAAGGAGGCTGTCTCTCATCCGTGTGCTTTAAGCGAGGCAATTTTATACGCGAGGGCGCTTGCGGTACAACCATAATCCAGGAATGGAAAGGCCGATGGATAATGCTCCAACAATTGATGACGCCGTAAGAAAGTTGGTTAACAGGGTAATCATCAACGGCTCGCTGTAACCTAACTGACTGATTTTTACAGCTGAAATCATTGCTGTATAAGCAGAGATGCCAGGGAACATAGGGATAACGGCCGCCACGGTAAAGACTTTTGGATGCGCCAGATACCAGCGCGACCATTGAATTCCAATGGTGCCGACCAGCATAGAGGCCATAAAGGTTGACCACTCAATATTCAGCCCGGTAGTCATTAAGATCATTCGTGAACCATGACCAATCGCGCCAAGCAGCGCACACCAGCGTAACGCTCGAACCGGAACGTTGAATACCATCGCAAATCCGACGGCAGGAATTGCCGCGAGGATCATATCCTGCACCAACGCTATGAGAAATTCGATTATACCCATCCACGTAGCCCCCAAATCGTGAGTGCCATCACCACGCCAACGCAGGTAGCCAACGTCAACAGGCTGGCAATCGCCCAGCGTGCCAGCCCGGTATTGATGTGGCCTTTAAACATATCGGCGACGGCATTAATCAACGGAAAGCCCGGCACCAGCAATAGAACGCTGGCCGCCATCGCGATGGTAGGCGTATGACTGAATGTCGGAAGTTGTAAAAGGAGGCCGGAAATCGTGGTGGCGGCAAATGCGGTGAGGCAAAAGTTTATCTGTGGGTGAAGATGGCGTTGTGCCAGCAGTTGGCGGATATACATGGCGATCATGCTGGCGAAGAACGTAATTAGCGCGCCGTCCCAGCCACCGTTATTCAGTTTGCAGAAACAGGCGCAAGAAAGTCCTACCATCAAGGCTACCAGCCAACGCGGATAGCGCAGAGGATGTATTTGGCTAAAACGCTTCTCCACACCTTTGTAATCCAGCAATTTATGTTCCGCCAGAATCACAATGTGTTGTACTTCAGTAACCACATGCATATTAATGCCGCGATCCTGATTTTTACGTGTCGAGGTTAAACATTGACCATCTTTAATGGTGGTTAGCACAATTGCGTTGGAAGAGATGGAGCTTTCAACGCAGTCCATCCCCAGCGCGCGCCCAAGTCGTGAAGAAAGCTCATCCACCAGCGCACTTTCCGCCCCGTGCTGCAAAAGAAATAATCCGCACTGGATACATAACCGTGTTACGGCTCGCTGTTGCTCAGTTTGCATAACTCGCCCTTTGTCATAGACGTGCTGCGTATTGTTCAAATAATGAGGCCCCATTTGTATCATGAAGCGCGGTTGTTTTGGGGTTGGTTAAGATCAAAATTGTGCTGATTAATTCTGGTTATGGCGACAGGAAGCGATCTGCGTCAGAGGTCAAATAAATATCCTCATGAATATTATCACTGAAATGAATTTATAGTTTTGTTTTTACTCGTTTGGCTAATAGCAGGGAAAATCAATTTTTCGAATCTGGATAAGAAATATCTTTCAGTTTTTATTGGTTTTTTTGTTGCTCTTTCGGTCTAAAGGCCTTGTGTTTCGCCTTTGACCATTATTTTGAATGATATCGTAAACTGATTGGATTTGTGGTTTTTGATTAAGTATTTCTAACAACATAATTTAGATATTTTAAATGTGTCAGAGGTATTTTACCAGGTTATTATTTGATGCTAGCCTCCTGAAACATACAAAGGATTTTTGGTGTGTCAGGGGTAAACTGATATGGAAGTGAATGCTAAGGATAATTTATTCGCTAGAACTATTAATTTGTTGGATTAATTTAGAGGGTGAATATCCTGAATTAACCATCATGATTTATAGAGAGTGGATATGGAGGATATATGTTGCCAGGATGCTGCAAAAATGGAATTGTTATCAGTAAAATACCCGTTATGCAGGCAGGATTAAAAGAGGTCATGAGGACCCATCTACCTGAATATGAAATAACGAGTAGCGCCTCTGCGGAGGAGTTAACCTTATTACAATTACGTCGTGCTGGGTTAGTGGTTGCCGATTTATCCGGCGAAACGGAAGACCCGCGTTCCGTTTGTGAACATTACTATTCATTGATCTCACAATACCGGGAAATACATTGGGTTTTCATGGTTTCGCGTGCCTGGTACTCCCCGGCAGTAGAACTGCTAATGTGTCCAACAGCGACGTTACTGTCGGATATTGAACCCATTGAGAATCTGGTTAAAACCGTTCGTTCCGGTAATGCGTATGCGGATCGTATCAGCGCGATGCTGACCTCTCCGACAATGGCTGAAACTCAGGATTTTAGCTATCGCACCGTCGTTCTGACGCTTTCAGAGCGTAAGGTACTGCGGCTGTTAGGCAAAGGATGGGGCATCAACCAGATAGCTTCATTGCTCAAGAAAAGTAATAAAACTATCAGCGCACAAAAAAACAGTGCGATGCGTCGGCTGGCAATTCACAGCAATGCTGAGATGTATGCATGGATAAATAGCGCACAGGGTGCAAGAGAACTTAACTTGCCTTCTGTTTATGGAGATGCCGCAGAATGGAACACAGCCGAATTAAGAAGAGAAATGTCGCACTCGTAGAAAAATGCGTCATGAGCAGTATCGGTATTGAGAGTTTATTCAGAAAGTTTGCGGGTAACCCTTATAAGCTCCACACCTATACCAGTCAGGAGTCGTTTCAGAATGCAATGTCGCGGATCTCGTTCGCGGCGGTCATTTTTTCTTTTTCTGCCATGAGAAGTGAGCGCAGAGAAGGATTATCTTGCCTGACTGAACTGGCGATTAAATTTCCGCGTACCCGACGTTTGGTTATTGCAGATGATGATATTGAAGCACGGTTGATCGGTTCATTATCTCCATCTCCGCTGGACGGAGTATTAAGTAAAGCATCGACGCTGGAAGTTTTTCATCAGGAGTTGTTTCTGTCATTAAATGGTGTGCGTCAGGCGACCGCTCGGCTGAATAATCAGTGGTATATTAACCAAAGCCGGACGTTAAGCCCAACGGAGAGAGAAATATTGCGTTTTATGTCGCGTGGCTACTCAATGACACAAATTGCCGAGCAGCTTAAACGCAATATTAAAACGATCCGGGCGCATAAATTTAATGTGATGTCGAAACTGGGCGTCAGTTCTGATGCGGGGTTGTTGGAGGCCGCAGATATTCTGTTATGTATGCGGCATTGCGAAACAAGTAACGTGTTGCATCCCTTTTAATATGCTTAATGCCGGGTTATCGTCCCGGCAAAGTTTTTATTTCAGCGTACAGTCACCACATTGCTGCACATCCGGTAGGCGATAACGCTGGCAGCAGGTACGGCGTACCAGCAGACCATCGCGTAGCACTACTGTACGCCAGAGTGGATTATCTTCACCTGTAGTGAGCGTTTTCTCAAAAAACAGGGCATGACGCAGCGATTCAACCGCTGCCTCGCCGAGCAACTGCTTCATCTCTGTCAGATACCAGTTGATCAAATAACCGGTATTACTCCAGATGAGTTTGCCGTTGATCTCTCCAGTTGCTTCTAATGCCTGCACTACCGGGACAAGCGCCTGGCTGATTAACGTTTCCATTCGTTGTTGTGGAGAATGCGTTGTTGCGTTTTTATCTTCACATACATCGACCCAGAAACAGGCTGCGCGCCCGGTTTCGTGAAACTCAACGTGGAAATGTTCTGGGGAAAGGTCTAACGCTTTTTCCTGCGTCAGCAGCGCCAGCATTAAGGGGGGCACCATCAGGCCGATATACCATTGCGCCCAGAGTGAGATCAGCGGTTTGTTCTCACGGATCATCATCGGTTGATTACGGTAGATATGATCGGAATAGACCGCCAGTAGAGAACGTAGCGCATTCGGTGATGACCATTGCGCCAGTGTCATGGCGTTAAGCGGGGCGGGTTCATCCAGACGGATAAACTCCAGCAAATGTTCACGATGTTCTGCGATCGTCGCCCGTACTGATTCCGCAAGCCCAGCATCCTGCGGCTGGAGATGCGTTCGCCAGATAACATCTTCATAGAGCGGTGCAGAACGATAGGCCATAATCGTGATAGTAATCTAAATGATAATGATTGCTAATCCTAGCGATAGGTTTGCCCGATAGCAAGGGATTTCTCTGGCTTGCAAATGATAAAAATTATCATATGATATTGGTTATCATTATCGCTTTGAGAGATTAAACCATGTTGCAACGTATGCTGGGCAGCGGCTGGGGAGTGTTGCTGCCGGGATTGCTGATTGCAGGGATGACGTATGCGGATTTATCGCCGGATCAGTGGCGGATTGTCATTCTGATGGGATTAGTGTTGACGCCGCTGATGCTATATCACAAACAGTTACGGCATTACGTTTTACTACCATCGTGCCTGGCGCTTATTTCTGGCGTCATGTTAATGATAATAAAGTGGAATCAGGGATGAAAAAGCAGGGAAGAAACAAGAGAAGAAGTAAAGATAATTGGTGCGAGGGGGGGGACTTGAACCCCCACGTCCGTAAGGACACTAACACCTGAAGCTAGCGCGTCTACCAATTCCGCCACCTTCGCACAGTCATCTTACTTTTTTGATATCGCCTCGTTTGGTGCGAGGGGGGGGACTTGAACCCCCACGTCCGTAAGAACACTAACACCTGAAGCTAGCGCGTCTACCAATTCCGCCACCTTCGCCCAGTGCGAGCAATATCAACGTGGTTTTTGGTGCGAGGGGGGGGACTTGAACCCCCACGTCCGTAAGGACACTAACACCTGAAGCTAGCGCGTCTACCAATTCCGCCACCTTCGCATACCATCAATTCTTAAAAAGAATTGCTACCACGGAGGCGCATTCTAGTGGTTTTCAGCTTTTCGTCAATAGTTAATTATCGCCTGATGTGTAATTGCTGGAAAAATGGTCATCAGGAGGCTAACGTGCAGGTTTTGTATGTCGGATAAGGCGTTCACGCCGCATCCGACATGGTATGTGGGTGCAGATGCCAGATGCGACGCTGGCGCGTCTTATCTGGCCTATGAAGGGCTAATGTGCAGTTTTTGTAGGTTGGATAAGGCGTTCACGCCGCATCCAACAAGGCTTGCGGCGAGAGACTTAACCTTTCTTCGCCTGGCGGGTCATAATGGCGCGATACACCTTGAAACGCCCGGTTTGCGCGATAACTTCGTGGAAGCCAAATGTCTCATCCAGCACGTCCGGATAAGGCAGGAAGGCGTTCGCTACAATTCGCAGCTCGCCGCCGCTATTAAGATGACGCACCGCGCCGCGAATCAGCGTTTGCGCGGCATCCAGGCTGGTTTGCATCCCATCGTGGAACGGCGGGTTGGAGATGATCATATCAAAACGACCTTTCACCTCAGAAAAGACGTTGCTGGCAAAGACTTCACCTTCAACACCGTTAGCAGCAAGCGTTGCGCGGCTGGCTTCTACCGCTGGTGCAGAAACATCGCACAGAGTGAGGCGAATCTTCGGTGAATGGCGCGCAAAGGCAACTGAAAGCACGCCCGCACCGCAGCCAACATCCAGCACTTTACCTTTCGTGTGCGGGGTTAACGTCGAGAGCAGCAACTGGCTACCGACATCCAGACCGTCGCGGCTAAACACGCCAGGCAGCGTTTTGACCGTCAGGCCATCGACGCTGTATTCGCCCCAGAATTTATCGGCATCAAATACCGGCTGTTTTTCCAGACGACCAAAATAGAGGCCGCAGCGACGGGCGCTGTCTACCTTATTCAATGGCGCATAATCTGCCAGCATTTGCTCGGCGCTGCGCACGCCGCTACGGTTTTCGCCAACGACGAAAATGTCAGTGCCCACTGGCAGCAGAGAAAGTAAATTCATCAACTGGAACTGAGCTTCCGGTTTGTTCTTCGGCCAGTAGTAAATCAGCGTATCGCAATCTGCGATGTCATCCGCCGTGGCGACCAGACTAAAACGGGCGTTATCACCCATCTGGCGGCTTAACACCTGCCAGTGGTGGAATTGCTGGGTATGAGCACGACTGGTCGCGGTATCTAAACGCGCGGGCAGGTCATCCTGTAAGTCACCGGCAAACAGAATACGGCTTTGTTCGAAATCATCACTGTGGCGCAGCAAGACTTCACTTGCCGGGGTAAATGCAGACATGGAATGCTCCTCAATTGATACTGGCGGCGATTATAGCCATATGTTGGCGCGGTATCGACGAATTTGCTATATTTGCGCCCCTGACAACAGGAGCGATTCGCTATGACATCCCGACGAGACTGGCAGTTACAGCAGCTGGGCATTACCCAGTGGTCGCTGCGTCGCCCTGGCGCGTTGCAGGGGGAGATTGCCATTGCGATCCCGGCACACGTCCGTCTGGTGATGGTGGCAAACGATCTTCCCGCCCTGACCGATCCTCTGGTGAGCGATGTTCTGCGCGCATTAACCGTCAGCCCCGATCAGGTGCTGCAACTGACGCCAGATAGGATCGCGATGCTGCCGCAAGGCAGTCGATGCAACAGTTGGCGGTTGGGTACTGACGAACCGCTGTCACTGGAGGGTGCTCAGGTGACATCACCGGCGCTCACCGAATTACGGGCAAACCCAACGGCACGCGCCGCGTTATGGCAACAAATTTGCACATATGAACACGATTTCTTCCCTCGAAACGACTGATTTACCTGCGGCTTTCCACATTGAACAACGCGCCCACGCCTTTCCGTGGAGTGAAAAAACCTTTGCCAGCAACCAGGGCGAACGCTATCTCAACTTTCAGTTGACACAAGACGGCAAAATGGCTGCGTTTGCGATTACGCAAGTGGTGCTGGATGAAGCTACATTGTTCAATATTGCGGTCGATCCCGACTATCAGCGTCAGGGACTGGGAAGGGCGCTGCTGGAACATCTGATCGACGAGCTGGAAAAACGCGGCGTGGCGACGCTATGGCTGGAAGTCCGTGCCTCTAACGCCGCCGCCATTGCTCTGTACGAAAGTTTAGGCTTTAACGAGGCGACGATTCGCCGCAATTACTACCCCACCACGGACGGTCGCGAAGACGCCATCATCATGGCGTTGCCAATCAGTATGTAAGACAAGGTGGAATAATGAAGTGGGACTGGATTTTCTTTGATGCCGATGAAACGTTGTTTACTTTTGACTCGTTCACCGGCCTGCAGCGGATGTTCCTTGACTACAGCGTCACCTTTACCGCTGAAGATTTTCAGGACTATCAGGCCGTTAACAAACCACTGTGGGTGGATTATCAAAACGGCGCGATCACTTCATTACAGCTCCAGCACGGGCGTTTTGAAAGCTGGGCCGAACGGCTGAACGTCGAGCCGGGTAAACTCAACGCTGCCTTTATTAATGCGATGGCGGAAATCTGCACACCGCTGCCTGGCGCGGTTTCCCTGCTTAACGCCATTCGCGGCAATGCCAAAATCGGCATCATCACCAACGGTTTTAGTGCCTTGCAGCAAGTGCGTCTGGAACGAACGGGTTTGCGTGATTATTTCGATTTGCTGGTGATTTCCGAAGAAGTTGGCGTTGCCAAACCGAATAAGAAAATTTTCGATTATGCGCTGGAACAGGCGGGCAATCCTGACCGTTCACGCGTGCTAATGGTTGGTGACACTGCTGAGTCCGATATTCTCGGTGGCATCAACGCCGGGCTTGCTACCTGCTGGCTGAATGCGCACAATCGCGAGCAACCAGAAGGCATTGCGCCCACCTGGACCGTTTCTTCGTTGCACGAACTGGAGCAACTCCTGTGTAAACACTGATTGCCTCCCCCCCGTTGATGGGTAAAATAGCCGCAATTTTTCGTTTTCAACAAGCGCGGCGCGATGCCGCTTACTCAAGAAGAAAGAATTATGACGTTGTCTCCTTATTTGCAAGAGGTGGCGAAGCGCCGCACCTTTGCCATAATTTCTCACCCGGACGCCGGTAAAACCACCATCACCGAGAAGGTGCTGCTGTTCGGACAGGCCATTCAGACCGCCGGTACAGTAAAAGGCCGTGGCTCTAATCAGCACGCCAAGTCGGACTGGATGGAGATGGAAAAGCAGCGTGGGATCTCCATTACCACGTCTGTGATGCAGTTTCCGTATCACGACTGCCTGGTTAACCTGCTTGACACCCCGGGGCACGAAGACTTCTCGGAAGATACCTATCGTACCCTGACGGCGGTGGACTGCTGCCTGATGGTTATCGACGCTGCAAAAGGTGTTGAAGATCGTACCCGCAAGCTGATGGAAGTTACCCGTCTGCGCGATACGCCGATCCTCACCTTTATGAACAAACTTGACCGTGATATCCGCGACCCGATGGAACTGCTCGATGAAGTTGAGAACGAGCTGAAAATCGGCTGTGCGCCGATCACCTGGCCGATTGGCTGCGGCAAGCTGTTTAAAGGCGTTTATCACCTGTATAAAGATGAAACCTATCTCTACCAGAGCGGTAAAGGTCACACCATTCAGGAAGTACGCATTGTTAAAGGGCTGAACAACCCGGATCTCGACGCTGCGGTTGGAGAAGATCTGGCACAGCAGCTGCGTGACGAACTGGAGCTGGTGAAAGGCGCCTCTAACGAGTTCGACAAAGAATTGTTCCTTGCGGGCGAAATTACTCCGGTATTCTTCGGTACTGCGCTGGGTAACTTCGGCGTCGATCATATGCTGGATGGCTTGGTGGAGTGGGCACCTGCGCCGATGCCGCGTCAGACTGACACCCGTACCGTAGAAGCGAGCGAAGACAAATTTACCGGCTTCGTATTTAAAATTCAGGCCAACATGGACCCGAAACACCGTGACCGTGTGGCGTTTATGCGCGTGGTATCCGGTAAATATGAAAAAGGCATGAAGCTGCGCCAGGTGCGCACCGCGAAAGACGTGGTGATCTCTGACGCGCTGACCTTTATGGCGGGTGACCGTTCGCACGTTGAAGAGGCTTATCCGGGCGATATCCTCGGTCTGCACAACCACGGCACCATTCAGATCGGCGACACCTTTACCCAGGGTGAGATGATGAAGTTCACCGGTATTCCGAACTTCGCACCGGAACTGTTCCGTCGTATACGTCTGAAAGATCCGCTGAAGCAAAAACAGCTGCTCAAAGGGCTGGTACAGCTTTCTGAAGAGGGCGCAGTGCAAGTGTTCCGTCCGATCTCCAATAACGACCTGATCGTCGGTGCGGTTGGTGTGCTGCAGTTTGATGTGGTGGTATCGCGCCTGAAGAGCGAATACAACGTTGAAGCAGTGTATGAGTCAGTCAACGTTGCCACCGCCCGCTGGGTAGAATGCGCGGACGCAAAGAAATTCGAAGAGTTCAAGCGTAAGAACGAAGGTCAACTGGCGCTCGATGGCGGCGATAACCTCGCTTACATCGCCACCAGCATGGTTAACCTACGCTTAGCGCAAGAGCGTTATCCGGACGTTCAATTCCACCAGACCCGCGAGCATTAATTCTTGCCTCCAGGGCGCGGCAGCCGCTGCGCCCTGTCAATTTCCCTTCCTTATTAGCCGCTTGCGGAATGTTCTTAAAACATTCGCTTTCGCTTATGCTTGCTCGCTTTTTAGCCGATATGGCGGGCGGTTTCAAAATTGTGATCTATATTTAACAAAGCAATGACATTTGTGTCGGCTTTAAATACCGTTATGTGAGTAGGTAACAGTATTTAAAACCGTTAACTGTCATTCGATTGATATTAATAACTGATTAAGAAGTTGTAACGGTCGTTATTCATCACCTATCGCTTTTTTGATGGCGACCATTGACTTCTGTCGAGGGTGAAGTCTCTCCCTATTCAGCAATGCAACCTCGTGTTGCCTGGCTCAAATTACGAGCAAATATACAGGAATAAATCGATGACTATGACAAGACTGAAGATTTCGAAAACTCTGCTGGCTGTAATGCTGACCTCTGCCGTCGCGACCGGTTCTGCCTACGCGGAAAACAACGCGCAGACCACCAATGAAAGCGCAGGGCAAAAAGTCGATAGCTCTATGAATAAAGTCGGTAATTTCATGGATGACAGCGCCATCACAGCGAAAGTGAAGGCGGCTCTGGTGGATCATGAAAATATCAAGAGCACTGATATCTCTGTCAAAACCGATCAAAAAGTCGTGACTTTAAGCGGATTTGTTGAAAGCCAGGCACAGGCCGAAGAGGCAGTGAAAGTGGCGAAAGGCGTTGAAGGCGTGACCTCCGTCAGCGACAAACTGCACGTTCGCGACGCTAAAGAAAGCTCCGTGAAGGGTTACGCCGGTGACACCGCCACCACCAGTGAAATCAAAGCCAAACTGCTGGCGGACGACATTGTTCCTTCACGTAAAGTGAAAGTTGAAACCACCGATGGCGTGGTTCAGCTCTCCGGAACCGTAGATTCTCAGGCACAGAGCGACCGTGCTGAAAGTATCGCCAAAGCGGTAGATGGTGTGAAAAGCGTTAAAAATGATCTGAAAACTAAGTAATTCGTCGTAATTCGTCCTCCCGAACTTTGTCGGGAGGCGCGATGTGCACCACACTAAAAATATCGCATTGAGTGAATATCAAGCGGTGACATTAACTATGGTAAAGGAGAGGCTTATGTTTCGTTGGGGCATCATATTTCTGGTTATCGCGTTAATCGCCGCCGCTCTTGGGTTTGGTGGTCTGGCCGGTACTGCAGCGGGTGCTGCAAAAATTGTCTTTGTCGTCGGGATTATTCTGTTCCTGGTGAGTTTGTTCATGGGCCGAAAACGACCCTAGATTTCAGACGATTAAGAAAATTTTATACAAAGCCAGTCCAGCGGACTGGCTTTTGCGGTTTTAGCGAATAATAAATTGCGTTACTTTGTCATTCTTTCACAACAAAAACAGGAAGGCAGAGGTGGGGCAGCGAATACCTGTAACGCTTGGTAATATTGCGCCGTTGTCGCTAAGGCCGTTCCAGCCTGGACGAATTGCGTTGGTGTGCGAAGGCGGCGGGCAGCGTGGAATCTTTACGGCTGGCGTGCTGGATGAGTTTATGCGCGCGCAGTTTAATCCTTTCGATCTCTATTTTGGCACGTCCGCCGGGGCGCAGAACCTTTCGGCGTATATTTGTAATCAGCCCGGTTACGCGCGTAAAGTTATCATGCGCTATACCACAAAGCGCGAATTTTTCGATCCAGTGCGCTTTGTCCGTGGAGGAAATCTTATCGATCTCGACTGGCTGGTGGAAGCGACTGCACGCCAGATGCCGTTGCAGATGGATACCGCCGCGCGGTTGTTCGATAGCGGCAAATCGTTTTATATGTGTGCCTGTCGTCAGGATGACTACACACCAAATTACTTTTTACCAACCAAACAAAACTGGCTGGATTTGATTCGCGCCTCCAGTGCTATTCCAGGTTTTTATCGCACCGGGGTTTCACTTGATGGGATTAACTATTTTGATGGTGGCGTCAGCGATGCGATTCCGGTTAAAGAAGCGGCAAGACAGGGGGCGAAAACGCTGGTGGTAATCCGCACCGTGCCGTCGCAAATGTACTATACGCCGCAGTGGTTTAAACGTATGGAACGTTGGCTGGGTGACAGTAGCCTACAACCGCTGGTCAATCTGGTGCAGCATCATGAAACCAGCTATCGTGCCATCCAGCAATTTATTGAGAAACCGCCAGGCAAGCTACGCATTTTCGAAATTTATCCGCCGAAGCCGCTGCATAGCATCGCGCTTGGCAGTCGGCTTCCGGCGCTACGTGATGACTATAAACTTGGGCGTTTATGCGGTCGCTATTTCCTGGCTACGGTCGGTAAAATGCTAACCGAAAAAGCACCGTTCACTCGCCATCTGGTGCCTGTGGCGATGCCGGAACCGATCGTCATTCCGCCAGCGCCAGTCGCCAACGATACGCTGGTTACCGAGGTGATAGACGCCCCGCAGGCGAATGACCCGACATTTAACAACGAGGATCTGGCTTGATTTGCCGTTTTATCGACACCCACTGCCATTTTGATTTTCCGCCGTTTAGCGGTGATGAAGAGGCCAGCCTGCAACGCGCGGCACAAGCGGGCGTAGGCAAGATCATTGTTCCGGCAACTGAGGCGGCAAATTTTGCCCGCGTGCAGGCGTTAGCGGAAAATTATCAACCGCTGTATGCCGCCTTAGGGTTGCATCCGGGGATGTTGGAAAAACATTGCGATGCGTCGCTGGAGCAGTTACAGCAGGCACTGGAAAGGCGCTCGCCGAAGGTGGTGGCGGTAGGGGAGGTAGGCCTGGATCTCTTTGGCGACGATCCACAATTTGATCGCCAGCAGTGGTTGCTCGACGAACAACTTAAGCTGGCGAAACGCTACGATCTGCCGGTGATCCTTCATTCACGGCGCACGCATGACAAACTGGCGATGCATCTTAAACGCCACAATTTGCCGCGTGCTGGCGTGGTTCATGGTTTTTCTGGCAGCCAGCAACAGGCCGAGCGGTTTGTGCAACTGGGCTACAAAATTGGCGTTGGTGGAACTATCACCTATCCGCGCGCCAGTAAAACCCGCGATGTCATCGCAAAATTACCGCTGGCGTCGTTGTTGCTGGAAACCGACGCGCCGGATATGCCGCTAAATGGTTTTCAGGGGCAGCCCAACCGCCCGGAGCAGGCTGCCCGGGTATTTGCCGTACTGTGCGAGTTACGCCCGGAACCCGCAGATGAGATTGCCGACGTGTTGCTTAATAACACGTATGCGTTGTTTAACGTGCCCGATGGCTGGTAAGGCCGTCCGTAAGTGAACAATGGTGCTGCTTGTTCCCCTCACCCTAACCCTCTCCCCAGAGGGGCGAGGGGACTGATTGTGCTTGATGTTGAGTTTTGCGACATCTCTGGCATGTCACAAATACAGCGCCGGAAATATCAATCGACTTACCCCGCGCTCCCGTAACGCACCAGCCAACTGCTCAACGTCTTCCGGTGTGGCGCTCGCCCAGCTTTGCGCTTCGCCATATACGCCGTGGGCATGAAACGCGTTCAAGCGTACCGGAACATCGCCAAGTCCCTTGATAAACGCCGCCAGTTCTTCAATGTGTTGCAAATAATCCACCTGATTGGGGATTACCAGTAAACGCAGTTCTGCCAGCTTGCCGCGCTCTGCAAGCAAACTGATGCTGCGCTTAATCTGTTGATTATCGCGTCCGGTTAACTGTTGATGACATTCGCTCCCCCACGCTTTGAGATCGAGCATTGCGCCATCGCACACCGGAAGCAATTTTTCCCAGCCGGTTTCGCTCAACATGCCGTTGCTGTCCACCAGACAGGTGAGATGGCGCAATTGTGGATCATTTTTGATAGCAGTAAACAGCGCCACCACAAACGGCAGTTGGGTCGTGGCTTCGCCACCGCTCACCGTTATCCCTTCAATAAACAACACCGCTTTGCGGATATGACTAAGCACCTCGTCCACGCTCATGGTTTGCGCCATCGGCGTGGCATTCTGCGGGCACATCTTCAGGCAGGTATCGCACTGCTCGCAGACTGCAACGTTCCACACCACTTTGCTGTCAACAATCTGCAACGCCTGATGCGGACACTGTGGCACGCATTCCGCGCAATTATTACAGCGCCCCATCGTCCACGGATTGTGACAGTTTTTGCAGCGCAGATTGCACCCTTGTAAAAACAGAGCCAGACGACTGCCTGGCCCGTCAACGCAGGAGAAGGGGATAATCTTACTGACTAAAGCGCATCTGCTGTTCATGGCTTATCACGCGCGGCTGGCGTTCCAGAATACGAGTGTTACGTGCAGCTTCTTCGCCCAGCCATGTTGTGTTGGTACGTGAACCTTCGGCACGATATTTTTCTAAATCCGACAAACGCACCATATAACCGGTAACGCGAACCAGATCGTTACCGCTGACATTGGCGGTAAATTCACGCATTCCGGCTTTAAAGGCACCGAGGCAAAGCTGTACCAGCGCCTGTGGATTACGCTTGATGGTTTCGTCGAGCGTCAGAATGTCGCTGATCCCAGAGTAATAATATGCATGATGCGGGGCGACGGTTTGCAGATGGGTGATTGGATCTGGCTCATCGCCATACGGCAATCGCGCCCCCGGCGTGGTGCCGATATCGGAACTGATCCCCGACTGTGCGTGTAACATGGCGCGTTTTTGCCAGCCATATTTCACGGGAGTATTGGCGACAAACTCCGCCAGTTGCGCGCTGATGCGATAACCGACTTCATTTGCGGCGGCTTCTTTACCGTAGCGCGCGGCAATCCCTTCTTTCTCGCACAGCAAGTTAACCGCTTCCGCCAGCCCGTACATGCCAAACATCGGCACAAAACGTTCAGGATCAATCAACCCTTCTTTGACCAGGAAGCTATTCTCAAAGAAGTGTGATTGTTGATAGAGAAATTCACATCGCGCATCGATGATGGCGATCTGCTGCTGGCAGTAGTGCGGTAGAGTGCGCGTAAAGAAGTCATCCAGCGATTCACTGCGCTCTGCAATGGCTTTCAGGTTAAGGCGTACTAGCGTGCTGCCACCGCCAGCCAGCGGCAGTGAGTTGTAACAGCTCACGATCCCGTAGCCCCCTTTTGTGAAAATTTTATCATGCACCGGACCGTTGGCGATGTGCGGTTTGCTACATTCACAAATGTTTTTTGCCACTTCCAGCAGCAGATCATCAGGGGTGATTTCAGGATCGTAGATAAAGGTCAGATTTGGAGAAACCTGCTTCAGCTCAGCATCTGCGCGTAAAATTGCACGGGTGATGGGGGAATCGGACGGGCCGATATTGGCATGCATAAAAGCGTCTGGCAGGGTTCTGTCGAGATAACGCCAGAAACGTTTTATTCGAATATCGATTTCGTCTTGTGTTAGAATTTTAACATACGGTTGCAACAACGCATCCAGTTGCCCCAGGTAGACCGGCATTGATGTGACTGACGGGACATGGTGATAAAGAATGGTCAGCAGGGAGAGCGCATCATCAAGATCTTTCGCGCCTTCCAGCTCCAGCCATTCAGAACCGTTCGCCAGAAAACGGGCGTAATCGGGTAAGACATAGCGCGGTTTGTACGGCGCATGACCTTCAAACATATCGCAGATTACGCCTTCATCCAGCGCGCGGCGGGCTTCGGCAGGAAGCTGTGGGTAAGGCAGATTGTTTTCTGCTTCCAGCGCCAGAAAATGGCGCTTCTGCTCCGGGCTAAGTACCGGACTGGTGACAATTTGCTGGCAACGTTGTTGCAGTGCCATTTCATGAGAAGTGGGCATCTTCTTTTCCTTTTATGCCGAAGGTGATGCGCCATTGTAAGAGGTTTCGTGATGTTCACTTTGATCCTGATGCGTTTGCCACCACTGGCGCATTCATTTGAAAGTGAATTATTTGATCCAGATAGCATTACCATAATGCAAATTTGTAAGTAGATTTTCTTAATTGTGATGTATATCGAAGTGTGTTGCGGAGTCGATGTTAGAATACTAACAAACTCGCAAGGTGAATTTTATTGGCGACAAGCCAGGAGAATGAAATGACTGATCTGAAAGCAAGCAGCCTGCGTGCACTGAAATTGATGGACCTGACCACTCTGAATGACGACGACACTGACGAGAAAGTGATCGCCCTGTGTCATCAGGCTAAAACTCCGGTCGGCAATACCGCCGCTATCTGCATCTATCCTCGCTTTATCCCGATTGCTCGCAAGACTCTGAAAGAGCAGGGCACCCCGGAAATCCGTATTGCTACGGTAACTAACTTCCCACACGGTAACGACGACATTGACATCGCACTGGCAGAAACCCGTGCGGCAATCGCCTACGGTGCCGATGAAGTTGACGTGGTGTTCCCGTACCGTGCGCTGATGGCGGGTAACGAGCAGGTTGGTTTTGACCTGGTGAAAGCCTGTAAAGAGGCTTGTGCAGCGGCGAATGTGCTGCTGAAAGTGATCATCGAAACCGGTGAACTGAAAGACGAAGCTCTGATCCGCAAAGCATCTGAAATCTCCATCAAAGCGGGCGCTGACTTTATCAAAACCTCTACCGGTAAAGTCGCGGTGAATGCGACGCCTGAAAGCGCGCGCATCATGATGGAAGTCATCCGCGACATGGGCGTAGAAAAAACCGTTGGTTTCAAACCGGCGGGTGGCGTGCGTACTGCGGAAGATGCACAGAAATATCTCGCGATTGCAGATGAACTGTTCGGTGCTGACTGGGCAGATGCACGTCACTATCGCTTTGGCGCTTCCAGCCTGCTGGCAAGCCTGCTGAAAGCTCTGGGCCACGGCGACGGTAAGAGCGCCAGCAGCTACTAAGCTGCCTTTTGCCAGAGGGCGGATGCCGGATGCTACGGGTCGGGTGCCCCTGCAGGCCTGATAAGACGCGTCAGCGTTGCATCAGGCTGTCAGCAGTGATGCCGGATGCGGCGCGAACGCCTTATCCGGCCTACGGGGCGAGTGCCGTGTAGGCATGATAAGAAGCGGTCAGCATCAGGCAATAACAACATCCGCCATCTGGCAACAACGCCTTCAAACTTATTCCACGGGAGGTTACCTTGTTTCTCGCACAAGAAATTATTCGTAAAAAACGTGATGGTCATGCGCTGAGCGATGAAGAAATTCGTTTCTTTATCAACGGCATTCGCGACAATACTATCTCCGAAGGGCAAATTGCCGCCCTCGCGATGACCATTTTCTTCCACGATATGACAATGCCGGAGCGTGTCTCGCTGACGATGGCGATGCGAGATTCAGGAACCGTTCTCGACTGGAAAAGCCTGCATCTGAATGGCCCGATTGTTGATAAACACTCCACCGGCGGCGTCGGCGATGTGACTTCGCTGATGTTAGGGCCAATGGTCGCTGCCTGCGGCGGCTATATTCCGATGATCTCCGGTCGCGGCCTCGGTCATACTGGCGGTACGCTCGACAAACTGGAATCAATCCCTGGCTTCGATATCTTCCCGGATGACAACCGTTTCCGCGAAATCATTAAAGATGTTGGCGTGGCGATTATCGGCCAGACCAGCTCACTGGCTCCGGCGGATAAACGTTTCTACGCAACCCGTGATATCACCGCAACCGTGGACTCCATCCCGCTGATCACTGCCTCTATTCTGGCTAAGAAACTGGCGGAAGGGCTGGATGCGTTGGTGATGGACGTGAAAGTCGGTAGCGGCGCGTTTATGCCGACCTACGAACTCTCTGAAGCCCTTGCCGAAGCGATTGTTGGCGTGGCAAATGGCGCTGGCGTGCGCACCACTGCGCTGCTCACCGACATGAATCAGGTGTTGGCCTCCAGTGCCGGTAACGCGGTTGAAGTGCGTGAAGCGGTGCAGTTCCTGACCGGTGAATACCGTAACCCGCGTCTGTTTGATGTCACAATGGCACTGTGCGTGGAGATGCTTATCTCCGGCAAACTGGCGAAAGATGACGCTGAAGCGCGCGCGAAATTGCAGGCGGTGCTGGACAACGGTAAAGCGGCAGAAGTCTTTGGTCGTATGGTGGCGGCACAAAAAGGCCCAACCGACTTCGTTGAGAACTACGCGAAGTATCTGCCGACAGCGATGCTGACGAAAGCAGTCTATGCTGATACCGAAGGTTTTGTCAGTGAAATGGATACCCGCGCGCTGGGGATGGCAGTGGTTGCAATGGGCGGCGGTCGCCGTCAGGCATCTGACACCATCGATTACAGCGTCGGCTTTACTGATATGGCGCGTCTGGGCGACCAGGTAGACGGTCAGCGTCCGCTGGCGGTTGTCCACGCGAAAGACGAAAACAGCTGGCAGGAAGCGGCGAAAGCGGTGAAAGCGGCAATTAAACTTGCCGATAAAGCACCAGAAAGCACACCAACCGTCTATCGTCGTATCAGTGAATAATTGTATACTGATCTGATCATTTAAATTTGAAGCACTGAGTACGGAGAACATATGAAACGTGCATTTATTATGGTGCTGGACTCATTCGGCATCGGCGCTACAGAAGATGCAGAACGCTTTGGTGACGTCGGGGCTGACACCCTGGGTCATATCGCAGAAGCTTGTGCTAAAGGCGAAGCTGATAATGGTCGTAAAGGGTCACTGAATCTGCCAAATCTGACCCGTCTGGGGCTGGCGAAAGCACACGAAGGTTCTACCGGTTTCATTCCGGCAGGAATGGACGGCAACGCTGAAGTTATCGGCGCGTACGCATGGGCGCACGAAATGTCATCCGGTAAAGATACCCCGTCTGGTCACTGGGAAATCGCCGGTGTACCGGTTCTGTTTGAGTGGGGATACTTCTCCGATCATGAAAACAGCTTCCCGCAAGAACTGCTGGATAAACTGGTCGAACGCGCTAATCTGCCGGGTTACCTGGGTAACTGCCACTCTTCCGGTACGGTCATCCTGGATCAACTGGGCGAAGAGCACATGAAAACCGGCAAGCCGATTTTCTATACCTCCGCTGACTCCGTGTTCCAGATTGCCTGCCATGAAGAAACCTTTGGCCTGGATAAACTCTACGAACTGTGCGAAATCGCCCGTGAAGAGCTGACCAACGGCGGCTACAACATCGGTCGCGTTATCGCCCGTCCGTTTATCGGCGACAAAGCCGGTAACTTCCAGCGTACCGGCAACCGTCACGATCTGGCTGTTGAACCGCCAGCACCAACTGTGTTGCAGAAACTGGTTGATGAAAAACACGGCCAGGTGGTTTCTGTCGGTAAAATTGCAGACATCTACGCTAACTGCGGTATCACCAAAAAAGTGAAAGCGACCGGTCTGGACGCGCTGTTTGACGCCACCATTAAAGAGATGAAGGAAGCAGGTGATAACACCATCGTCTTCACCAACTTCGTTGACTTCGACTCTTCCTGGGGGCACCGTCGTGACGTCGCGGGTTATGCTGCGGGTCTGGAACTGTTCGACCGCCGTCTGCCGGAGCTGATGTCACTGCTGCGCGATGACGATATCCTGATCCTCACCGCTGACCACGGTTGCGACCCAACCTGGACTGGTACTGACCACACCCGTGAACACATTCCGGTACTGGTGTACGGCCCGAAAGTAAAACCGGGTTCGCTGGGGCACCGTGAAACCTTCGCGGATATCGGTCAGACTCTGGCAAAATATTTTGGCACTTCTGATATGGAATATGGCAAAGCCATGTTCTGATAATGGGTGCGGCTTGATGCCCTCACCCCGCCCCTCTCCCACAGGGAGAGGGTGAAAACATGTTGATAAGGATAAAACAATGGCTACCCCACACATTAATGCAGAAATGGGCGATTTCGCTGACGTAGTTTTGATGCCAGGCGACCCGCTGCGTGCGAAGTATATTGCTGAAACTTTCCTTGAAGATGCCCGTGAAGTGAACAACGTTCGCGGTATGCTGGGCTTCACCGGTACTTACAAAGGCCGCAAAATTTCCGTAATGGGTCACGGTATGGGGATCCCGTCCTGCTCCATCTACACCAAAGAGCTGATCACCGATTTCGGCGTGAAAAAAATCATCCGCGTGGGTTCCTGTGGCGCTGTTCTGCCGCACGTAAAACTGCGTGACGTAGTTATCGGTATGGGTGCCTGCACCGATTCCAAAGTTAACCGCATCCGTTTTAAAGACCATGACTTTGCTGCTATCGCTGACTTTGACATGGTGCGTAACGCGGTAGACGCGGCTAAAGCACTGGGCGTTGATGCTCGCGTTGGTAACCTGTTCTCCGCTGACCTGTTCTACTCTCCGGACGGCGAAATGTTCGACGTGATGGAAAAATACGGCATCCTCGGCGTGGAAATGGAAGCGGCTGGTATCTACGGCGTCGCTGCAGAATTTGGCGCGAAAGCCCTGACCATCTGCACCGTGTCTGACCACATCCGCACTCACGAGCAGACCACTGCCGCTGAGCGTCAGACCACCTTCAACGACATGATCAAAATCGCACTGGAATCCGTTCTGCTGGGCGATAAAGAGTAATTGTGTTTCGCTGAAAGGCGAACGTCGTGTTAAGCCGGAGCGGGAGACTGCTCCGGCTTTTTAGTATCTATTCATTAATAGCGACTGATTTATAGATTTACTATTATTTTTCATGTGGATAGAAAATAAAATCCATTCAAGTATCTATTCATGTATGTTCAGCCGTCATCCATGAAGGGCATATCAGCAACTCTGGTGGACAACCATAAATTCCTGCCATTTTGTTTTTGATGTTTGAGCTAAGCCGCTCCGTCTTTTCTATCCGTTTTAGAGAGTTAATCGAGATACCTAACATTTTACTTAATTCAGCAAGCGATAATTTATGCATGATACGCACAGCGGCTAGCCAGGAAATACGCTGGCTGAACATTAAGTTGATAATCTCCCGTTTCTGCTTTTCCATATCGTTCATATTCGCTTCCTTTGGTATTTTACTCAGCAAGTTACCGCACTGCCCCCGCCATCCACGCCGACAATTCCCGTAGCTCTTTTTCCTGTTCAGGGAAGTCAACCAACAGAGCTTCGCATTCCTGTTGCAGCATATCCGCGCGGTACAGGCAGCCTTGCAGTCGTCCGGCGAGAGCTTCCAGCGGTGCGGGGTTGAGGCTATCGGTAAACACCTGGGTGCGGGTGATATGGCCTTTTTCAACGTCGAAGTGCAGTTCCACGCCGCCCCAGGTGAAGCGTTCATCCAGCAGATGCGAAAATGCAGGAGCCTGACCGAAGTTCCACTCCCAGCTACTCTGGCGGGCAAAGGTTTCAGCGAAATTTGGCAAGTCTGGCGTTTTGTCCGGGGAGATGATTTCCGCTTCCACGCTCTCGCCATAATGGGCGAAAAAGGCCTCGGTTATGGCCTCGCAAACCTGCTCATGGGTAATTCCCGGTAGCAATTCGGTGAGGTTGGTCACGCGGGAACGCACTGAGGTAATGCCTTTCGCTGCCAGTTTCTTTTTATCCGGGTTGAGATAGTTTGCCAGGCGGCTGAGGTCGGCATTGAGCAGCAAGGTGCCGTGGTGGAAGCCACGATCTTTGGTTTCGCGATAGGCCGAGCCTGATACTTTGCGGTCGCCTTCGGCGGTTTTCACCACCAGATCGTTACGTCCAGACGCTTCGGCGCTGACGCCGAGCGCGTTCAGCGCATTGAGCACAATCGATGTGGAGATGGTTTTATCGTACTCCGGCTTGCCAGCCATAAAGGTAAAACAGGTATTGCCGAGATCGTGGAACACCGCGCCGCCACCGCTACTGCGCCGCGCCAGGCGGACGTTATCTTCTTCCATCCGCCGGGTATTACACTCTTTCCACGGGTTCTGCGCGCGACCAATCACCACGGTGTCGGCATTGCGCCAGAGAAAAAGAACGCGCTGCGTGGCTGGCATCTGGCGAAAAATACATTCCTCCACCGCCAGGTTAAACCACGGGTCGTAAGAGTCAGAGATGAGCAGGCGTAATGTGGACATAACGATTTCCTTTCTTGTAGTAATGGGTCACTCTTTTTTCTCGCTTTCTTCCTCTTCCGGCACCGGTTTGCTGGCGGTTAACAGGAAGGGAGATTGCTGCCAGCGCGTACGTTTACCCTGTAGCAGCGTGCGGGTCAGCACTACGCCGATTGCCAGTGAGAGCAGCAACATCAGGCGTAAAATGTTAGTGGTGTTATCCACCTGTTTGGCTTCGGTGGCGAGCGTATGGGTGTCGAGCGTCAGCCGCAGGTAGCCGAGCGGGCCGTTTTTCCCCGCAATTGGTTCGACAATCTGCTGGTTAAAATAGCCGCCTGCTTTTTTACCGTCGAGCGCCAGCCGGTCGCGCACTTCGACGCTTTCGCCAGAACGTGCGATAAGATCGCCTTGTTCGTCATACACACCCGCGTCGAGGATGCGGCTTTCATCCGTTAACTGATCGAGGATCGCCTGAATGCGTTTTTCATCCGGTGAGTCGGTACGCATCAGCGGTGCAACGTTCAGCGTCACCTGACGCGCCAGGGTGCGGGCCAGTTCTTCCAGCTGTGGATTACGCTGTCGCTGGTGGTTTTGACTAAACCATGACGCCCCCTGCATCAGCGCCACTAACAAGGCGAGGCAGAACAGGACAATCACTGCCCGATGCAGCCGGAATTTCAGTTTTGTGCGAGCCATCTTCCACCCTTTGAAAATTTGAGACTTAATGTTGCCAGAAGCAATGGATACAAGGTAGCCTCATGCGTTATTTTCCCTGCTTCGAACGATTTTACAGGAGCCTTAATGCCTAACATTACCTGGTGCGACCTGCCTGAAGATGTCTCTTTATGGCCGGGTCTGCCTCTTTCATTAAGTGGTGATGAAGTGATGCCACTGGATTACCACGCAGGTCGTAGCGGCTGGCTGCTGTATGGTCGTGGGCTGGATAAACAACGACTGACCCAGTACCAGAGCAAACTGGGCGCGGCGATGGTGATTGTTGCCGCCTGGTGTGTGGAAGATTATCAGGTGATTCGTCTGGCTGGTTCGCTCACCGCGCGGGCTACGCGCCTGGCGCATGAAGCACAACTGGATGTTGCGCCGTTGGGGAAAATTCCGCACCTGCGCACGCCGGGTTTGCTGGTGATGGACATGGACTCCACCGCTATCCAGATTGAATGTATTGATGAAATTGCCAAACTGGCCGGAACGGGCGAGATGGTGGCGGAAGTGACAGAACGGGCGATGCGTGGAGAACTTGATTTTACCGCCAGCCTGCGCAGTCGCGTGGCGACGCTGAAAGGCGCTGACGCGAACATTTTGCTTCAGGTACGTGAAAATCTGCCGCTGATGCCAGGCTTAACGCAGCTGGTACTCAAACTGGAAACGCTGGGCTGGAAAGTGGCGATTGCCTCCGGCGGCTTCACCTTCTTTGCCGAATACCTGCGCGACAAGCTGCGCCTGACCGCCGTGGTAGCTAATGAACTGGAGATCATGGACGGTAAATTTACCGGCAATGTGATCGGCGACATCGTAGACGCGCAGTACAAAGCTAATACCCTGACCCGACTGGCACAGGAGTATGAAATCCCGCTGGCGCAGACCGTGGCGATTGGCGATGGTGCCAACGACCTGCCGATGATCAAAGCGGCAGGGCTGGGGATTGCCTACCATGCCAAGCCAAAAGTGAATGAAAAGACGGAAGTCACCATCCGTCACGCTGACCTGATGGGGGTGTTCTGCATCCTCTCCGGCAGCCTGAATCAGAAGTAATTGCACGCCCGTCATCCTGCGGGCGGCACAGCATTAACGAGGTACACCGTGGCAAAAGCTCCAAAACGCGCCTTTGTTTGTAATGAATGCGGGGCAGATTATCCGCGCTGGCAAGGGCAGTGCAGCGCCTGTCATGCCTGGAACACCATCACCGAGGTGCGTCTTGCTGCGTCGCCAACGGTGGCGCGTAACGAGCGTCTCAGTGGCTATGCCGGTAGCGCCGGAGTGGCGAAAGTCCAGAAACTGTCGGATATCAGCCTTGAGGAATTGCCGCGTTTTTCTACCGGATTTAAAGAGTTCGACCGCGTATTAGGCGGCGGGGTAGTGCCGGGAAGCGCCATTCTGATTGGCGGTAACCCAGGTGCGGGGAAATCCACGCTGCTGCTGCAAACGCTGTGCAAACTGGCCCAGCAGATGAAAACGCTGTATGTCACTGGCGAAGAGTCGCTGCAACAGGTGGCAATGCGCGCTCATCGCCTTGGCCTGCCGACCGATAATCTTAATATGCTGTCGGAAACCAGCATCGAACAAATCTGCCTGATTGCCGAAGAAGAGCAACCGAAGCTGATGGTAATTGACTCGATCCAGGTGATGCATATGGCGGATGTTCAGTCATCGCCAGGCAGCGTGGCGCAGGTGCGTGAAACGGCGGCTTATCTGACGCGATTCGCCAAAACACGCGGCGTGGCGATTGTCATGGTCGGGCACGTAACCAAAGATGGCTCGCTGGCTGGCCCTAAAGTGCTGGAACACTGTATCGACTGTTCGGTGCTTTTGGATGGCGATGCCGACTCCCGTTTTCGCACCTTACGCAGCCATAAAAACCGCTTCGGCGCGGTGAATGAGCTGGGTGTATTCGCGATGACCGAGCAGGGGCTGCGTGAAGTCAGCAATCCTTCGGCAATCTTCTTAAGTCGTGGCGATGAAGTGACCTCTGGTAGTTCAGTGATGGTGGTATGGGAAGGGACGCGCCCGCTGCTGGTGGAGATTCAGGCGCTGGTCGATCACTCGATGATGGCTAACCCACGCCGCGTGGCGGTCGGGCTGGAACAAAACCGTCTGGCGATCCTGCTGGCGGTGCTGCACCGTCATGGCGGTCTGCAAATGGCCGATCAGGATGTGTTTGTTAACGTGGTCGGCGGTGTGAAGGTGACCGAAACCAGTGCCGATTTAGCGTTACTGCTGGCGATGGTTTCCAGCCTGCGCGACAGGCCGCTGCCGCAGGATCTGGTGGTGTTTGGCGAAGTGGGGCTGGCAGGGGAGATCCGCCCTGTGCCCAGCGGTCAGGAACGAATCTCTGAAGCGGCGAAACACGGTTTTCGCCGGGCGATTGTTCCGGCGGCCAACGTGCCGAAAAAAGCGCCGGAAGGGATGCAGATTTTTGGCGTTAAAAAACTCTCCGACGCGCTTAGCGTGTTCGACGACTTATAATGAGAGATACGGAGGGAGATATGTCGTCATTTGATTACCTGAAAACCGCTATTAAGCAACAAGGCTGCACGTTACAGCAGGTTGCTGATGCCAGCGGTATGACCAAAGGGTATTTAAGCCAGTTACTGAATGCCAAAATCAAAAGCCCCAGCGCACAAAAGCTGGAGGCGTTGCACCGTTTTTTGGGGCTTGAGTTTCCCCGACAGAAGAAAATCATTGGTGTGGTATTTGGTAAGTTCTACCCGCTGCATACCGGACATATCTACCTTATCCAGCGCGCCTGTAGCCAGGTTGACGAGCTGCATATCATTATGGGCTTTGACGATACTCGCGACCGCGCGTTATTTGAAGACAGCGCCATGTCGCAGCAGCCAACGGTGCCGGATCGTCTGCGCTGGTTATTGCAAACCTTTAAATATCAGAAAAATATCCGCATTCATGCCTTCAACGAAGAGGGCATGGAGCCGTATCCGCACGGTTGGGATGTGTGGAGCAACGGCATCAAAAAGTTTATGGCTGAAAAAGGCATTCAGCCGGATCTGATCTACACCTCGGAAGAGACCGACGCACCACAGTACCTGGAGCATCTGGGGATCGAAACGGTGCTTGTCGATCCGAAACGCACTTTTATGAGTATCAGCGGAGCGCAGATCCGCGAAAACCCGTTCCGCTACTGGGAATATATTCCCACCGAAGTGAAACCGTTCTTTGTGCGCACCGTGGCGATCCTCGGCGGCGAGTCGAGCGGTAAATCTACCCTGGTAAACAAACTCGCCAACATTTTCAACACCACCAGTGCGTGGGAGTTTGGTCGTGATTATGTCTTTTCACACCTTGGCGGAGATGAGATTGCGTTGCAGTATTCCGACTACGATAAAATCGCGCTGGGTCACGCACAATATATTGATTTTGCAGTTAAATATGCCAATAAAGTGGCGTTTATCGACACCGATTTCGTGACCACCCAAGCGTTCTGCAAAAAGTACGAAGGGCGTGAGCATCCGTTCGTGCAGGCGCTGATCGATGAATACCGTTTTGATCTGGTGATCCTGCTGGAGAATAACACGCCGTGGGTGGCGGATGGTTTACGCAGCCTCGGTAGTTCGGTGGATCGTAAAGAGTTCCAGAATCTGCTGGTGGAAATGCTGGAAGAGAACAATATCGAATTTGTGCGGGTTGAAGAGGACGATTACGACAGCCGTTTCCTGCGCTGCGTGGAGCTGGTGCGGGAGATGATGGGGGAGCAGGGTTAAGACCCAATGCCTGATGCGACGCTGACGCGTCTTATCAGGCCTACTGTTTCGCAACGTATTGAAATCGCTGGGCTTGTAGGCCGGATAAGGCGTTCACGCCGCATCCGGCATTCGGAGTCCAATGCCTGATGCAACGCTGACGCGTCTTATCAGGCCTACTGTTTCGCAACGTATTGAAATCGCTGGACTTGTAGGCCGGATAAGGCGTTCACGCCGCATCCGGCATTTTACGCATTACTTCGCAATACGCTTGTACTTGATACGCTTCGGCTCCAGCGCGTCTGCGCCCAGCGTGCGTTTCTTGTACTCTTCGTACTCGGTAAAGTTACCTTCGAAGAACTCGACTTTACCTTCATCCTGGTAATCCAGAATGTGCGTCGCGATACGGTCGAGGAACCAACGGTCGTGCGAGATAACCATCGCGCAGCCCGGGAACTCCAGCAGGGCGTTTTCCAGCGCACGCAGGGTTTCGATATCCAGATCGTTGGTCGGTTCGTCGAGCAGCAGCATGTTGCCGCCAACCTGCAGCAGCTTCGCCAGATGCAGACGACCGCGCTCACCACCGGAAAGTTCGCCAACGCGTTTACCTTGATCAACCCCTTTAAAGTTAAAGCGGCCTACGTAGGCACGGCTCGGCATCTCGGTGTTACCGATCTTCATGATATCCAGTCCGCCGGAAACTTCTTCCCAAACGGTTTTGCTGTTATCCATTGAGTCACGGAACTGATCAACAGATGCCAGTTTCACCGTTTCACCTAAAGTGATGGTGCCGCTGTCCGGCTGTTCCTGACCAGAGATCATACGGAACAGGGTCGATTTACCCGCACCGTTCGGCCCGATGATCCCGACGATTGCCCCTTTCGGGATCGAGAAGCTCAGGGAGTCAATCAGCAGGCGATCGCCGTAGGATTTACGCAGGTTGCTGACTTCCAACACTTTATCGCCCAGACGCGGTCCAGGTGGAATAAACAGTTCGTTGGTTTCGTTACGTTTCTGGTATTCGGTGTTGTTCAGCTCTTCAAAGCGCGCCAGACGTGCTTTACCTTTCGACTGACGGCCTTTAGTCCCCTGACGTACCCACTCCAGCTCTTTTTCAATCGACTTACGACGTGCTGCTTCTTGCGAAGCTTCCTGCGCCAGACGCTGATCTTTCTGCTCCAGCCAGGAGGAGTAGTTACCTTCCCACGGAATACCTTCGCCACGGTCAAGTTCGAGGATCCAGCCCGCAACGTTATCGAGGAAGTAACGGTCGTGGGTAATCGCCACAACGGTGCCTTCGAAGTCGTGCAGGAAGCGTTCCAGCCACGCTACGGATTCGGCATCCAGGTGGTTAGTTGGTTCGTCGAGCAGCAGCATGTCTGGTTTTTCCAGCAGCAGGCGGCACAACGCCACGCGACGACGCTCACCACCGGAGAGGTTAGCGATTTTCGCCTCCCAGTCCGGCAGACGCAGCGCATCTGCTGCACGTTCCAGTTGCACGTTCAGGTTATGACCGTCGTGAGCCTGAATGATCTCTTCCAGACGGCCTTGTTCAGCGGCCAGCTTGTCGAAATCGGCATCCGGATCGGCGTATAACGCATACACTTCATCCAGACGTTTCAGGGCGTTAACCACTTCAGAAACCGCCTCTTCAATGGACTCACGCACGGTGTGTTCCGGGTTTAGCTGCGGTTCCTGCGGCAGATAACCAATCTTGATATCCGGCTGCGGACGCGCTTCGCCTTCGATGTCTTTATCGATGCCCGCCATAATGCGCAGCAGGGTAGATTTACCGGCGCCGTTCAGACCCAGGACGCCGATTTTTGCCCCAGGGAAGAAACTCAGAGAGATGTTTTTCAAAATATGACGTTTCGGCGGAACAACTTTGCCGACACGATGCATGGTATAAACGAATTGAGCCACGTTGGACTTCGCCTCTATGTTTATCGTGATGATGAGTTTTCAAAGGCGAAGTGTAGCCTGTTTCCTTATCTAATCCCAGCCGGTCGATCACCCTCGCAGTAAAAGTAAAAAAGTGTCCATAACGTGGCACAAACGGCAATGACTGGTTAGCATAAATCTATTAGGCGGCATGACGCTGCATTGATGTATTTACACTTAGAGGATGCGCTTGTGGAAAAAGCCAAACAAGTTACCTGGCGGCTGTTGGCTGCCGGTGTCTGTCTGCTGACGGTCAGCAGCGTGGCGCGAGCCGACTCACTGGATGAGCAGCGTAGCCGTTACGCGCAAATCAAGCAGGCCTGGGATAATCGACAAATGGATGTGGTCGAACAAATGATGCCTGGACTGAAGGATTATCCGCTTTATCCCTACCTGGAATACCGCCAGATTACCGATGACCTGATGAATCAACCGGCGGTCAAGGTCACTAACTTTGTTCGCGCTAACCCCACGCTTCCTCCCGCTCGCACGCTACAATCTCGCTTCGTCAATGAACTGGCGCGGCGTGAAGACTGGCGTGGTCTGTTAGCTTTTAGCCCGGAAAAACCAGGGACTACCGAAGCGCAATGTAATTATTACTATGCGAAATGGAATATCGGGCAGAGCGAAGAAGCTTGGCAGGGGGCGAAAGAACTTTGGCTAACCGGAAAGAGTCAGCCTAACGCTTGCGATAAGTTGTTTAGCGTCTGGCGCGCGTCCGGTAAGCAAGAACCACTGGCTTATTTAGAGCGTATCCGCCTGGCGATGAAAGCGGGCAATACCGGGCTGGTGACGGTACTCGCAGGGCAGATGCCTGCCGATTATCAAACTATCGCCTCGGCGATTATTTCGCTGGCGAACGATCCTAATACAGTGCTGACCTTCGCGCGTACTACCGGAGCGACTGATTTTACCCGCCAGATGGCAGCGGTGGCGTTTGCCAGCGTGGCGCGCCAGGATGCAGAAAACGCACGGCTGATGATTCCGTCACTTGCCCAGGCGCAGCAGCTTAATGAAGATCAGATTCAGGAGCTACGCGATATCGTCGCCTGGCGTCTGATGGGCAACGACGTCACCGACGAGCAGGCGAAATGGCGCGATGACGCCATTATGCGTTCGCAATCCACGTCGTTAATTGAACGACGCGTGCGGATGGCGCTTGGCACTGGCGACCGTTCTGGCCTGAATACCTGGCTGGCACGCTTGCCGATGGAAGCGAAAGAGAAAGATGAATGGCGTTACTGGCAGGCGGATTTACTGCTGGAACGCGGTCGTGAAGCGGAAGCAAAAGAGATTTTGCATCAACTCATGCAACAGCGTGGTTTCTACCCGATGGTTGCTGCACAGCGGATCGGCGAAGAGTATGAGCTGAAGATTGATAAAGCGCCGCAGAATGTTGACAGCGCCCTGACTCAGGGGTCGGAGATGGCGCGCGTGCGCGAGTTGATGTACTGGAATCTCGATAATACCGCGCGTAGCGAGTGGGCCAATCTTGTGAAGAGCAAGTCAAAAGCAGAGCAGGCTCAACTGGCGCGATATGCTTTCAATAACCAATGGTGGGATCTTAGCGTTCAGGCAACGATCGCCGGGAAGCTGTGGGATCATCTGGAAGAGCGATTCCCGCTGGCCTACAACGATCTTTTCAAACGCTACACCAATGGCAAAGATATCCCGCAAAGCTATGCAATGGCGATTGCCCGCCAGGAGAGCGCCTGGAATCCGAAAGTGAAGTCGCCGGTAGGCGCCAGCGGCCTGATGCAGATTATGCCTGGCACAGCGACCCATACGGTGAAGATGTTCTCAATTCCAGGTTACAGCAGCCCGGGACAATTGCTTGATCCGGAAACGAACATCAACATTGGCACCAGTTACCTGCAATATGTTTATCAGCAGTTTGGTAATAACCGCATTTTCTCATCGGCAGCCTATAACGCGGGACCAGGGAGAGTGCGTACCTGGCTTGGCAACAGCGCCGGACGTATCGACGCGGTGGCGTTTGTCGAGAGTATCCCGTTCTCCGAGACGCGCGGTTATGTGAAGAACGTGCTGGCTTATGACGCGTACTATCGCTATTTCATGGGCGATAAACCGACGCTTTTGAGCGCCACAGAATGGGGGCGTCGTTACTGAACCGCCCGTTTATGATATGCTATCGTACTCTTTTGCGAGTACAACCGGGGGAGGCATCAGGCTTCCCCCGCTAACAATGGCGACACACTATGGCTCAACAATCACCCTATTCAGCAGCGATGGCAGAACAGCGTCACCAGGAGTGGTTACGTTTTGTTGACCTGCTTAAGAATGCCTACGAAAACGATCTCCATTTACCGTTGCTAAACCTGATGCTGACGCCGGATGAGCGCGAAGCGTTGGGGACTCGCGTGCGTATCGTAGAAGAGTTGTTGCGCGGTGAAATGAGCCAGCGTGAGTTAAAAAATGAACTCGGCGCGGGCATTGCGACCATTACTCGTGGATCTAACAGTCTGAAAGCCGCGCCTGTCGAATTGCGCCAGTGGCTGGAAGAAGTGCTGCTGAAAAGCGATTGATTTTGTAGGCCTGATAAGACGCGTCAGCGTCGCATCAGGCATTGCGCACCGAATGCCGGATGCGTCGTGAACGCCTTATCCGTCCTACAATGGCTGATATACCGCATTATGAAACGGACTTAGCGCCAGGATCACCGCCTGGTGATAGACGCTGGCGCGGGTGAGTTTCCCGGCGGTAAACACGCCGATCGCGCCCTCTTTACGGCCAATCTCATCAATGCCGGTATAACGCGACATCACGGGGCCAAGCGCCTCGCCCTCACGCACTTTCTCCAGAATCACCGCAGGTAACGGCAAAGTTGCCGAACGCGCTTCACCGCGCTGGCTCGCGTTTTCAATCACCACCCAACTGAAGGTGCTGTCACCATCAATACCCGCTTCAATTGCTACCCAAAAATCAGCCTCTGGGCGTAAACGACGAGAATTTGCTACCCGATTTCGTGCGCCAGCGCGCGTTTCCTCACTGCCAAAGGGCTGTTCCGGTACGCCGCTCTCGACGGCAACGGACTCAATGTGGCAGGATCCTTCGCCGAAGATCTCGTGAAATGCCTGCAGAATGGCCTGAATTTTAGCGGGATTGGTGGTCGCACAGACAACATGGTGCATAATCAGGATTACTCACAAAATTAACGTTAAAGCAGTATACGGAAAAAAAGCATGTTACAGGTATACCTTGTCCGCCACGGTGAAACACAGTGGAACGCCGAGCGACGTATTCAGGGCCAGTCTGACAGCCCGCTGACTGCAAAAGGTGAGCAACAGGCAATGCAGGTGGCGAACCGTGCCAAAGAGCTTGGCATTACGCATATCATCAGTAGTGATTTAGGCCGCACCCGGCGTACGGCGGAAATCATCGCCCAGGCTTGTGGTTGTGACATCATCTTTGATTCCCGCTTGCGTGAGTTAAATATGGGCGTGCTGGAGAAAAGACACATTGACTCTCTGACTGAAGAAGAAGAGAACTGGCGTCGTCAGCTCGTCAATGGCACCGTTGACGGGCGTATTCCTGAAGGCGAGTCGATGCAGGAACTTAGCGATCGCGTTAACGCAGCACTGGAATCTTGTCGGGATTTACCACCGGGAAGTCGACCACTGCTGGTGAGTCACGGTATCGCGCTGGGATGCCTGGTGAGTACCATTCTGGGCTTACCGGCATGGGCAGAACGCCGCTTACGTCTGCGTAACTGTTCTATTTCGCGCGTGGATTATCAGGAAAGCCTGTGGCTGGCATCTGGCTGGGTAGTTGAAACCGCAGGGGACATCTCGCATCTGGACGCCCCTGCATTAGACGAGCTACAGCGTTAACGACGTATTGGAATAAGCAGCTCGCAGCGCAGATTAATTGGGCGATCTCCCGCTTTGGCATCTTCTGCCGGGTAGTATCGCTCAATATCCTGACCTTTACGGCGGGTCAGGTTGAGCATCGGCATACAGGTTCCGTATACCGTCAGAATAAACTCCTGCACGCCGGTTCCCAGACCTTCGTAGGTAAACATCACATAGTCGCCACCCTGCAACAGTACCGGATGTCCCGTCAGTACATAGCCGTCAGCTTGATCCCGAGCCAGAGCCGTGGTGTAAAACACTTCTTGCTCGTCATCTTTATCCTGGCTTGGACGCGTTTCGTTCAAACCGTAAAGCACTGGTGGAATGGTTGGCGAGTTGCCGAGAAAATCGTGCCAGAACTGGTAGCGCATTTCGTGGCGGAAATCAGAGATTTGCTCCAGCGAACAGGAGTAGCTCTGGGTAACACCAATCAGCGGCGTATCTTCCAGGGTGACAAATTTGTGCTCTGGCATGGTAAATTCACCCAGACGCAGCGGCGGGCGAATACCAAAGGCGCTCCATTCAGGAGAACGGCGGTAAAGTGCGGGAGTCTGGGCAAACTGCTTCTTGAATGCGCGGGTAAATGTCTGTTGAGAGTCGAAGCGGTATTGCAGCGCGATATCCAGAATCGGACGCGCAGTCAGGCGTAGTGCGACCGCCGATTTCGACAAACGACGAGCACGAATATACGCGCCAATAGCATGGCCAGTGACATCTTTAAACATTCTCTGTAAGTGCCACTTGGAATAACCTGCTTTCGCCGCTACATTGTCGAGCGACAGGGGCTGATCCAGATGACCTTCCAGCCAGATTAAAAGGTCGCGAATAATGCCGGCCTGATCCATAAAATATCCTCATCCTTTCAACAACGAGCACCTGACATCAGGTAATTGGATAATAGCATTTTTTGTTGTTTTAGCATTCAGTGTTTTTTTCTTAGCAGAGTATGTTTTAGGTCTTGACGGAGATAAAAATATTGAGTTTTTGTTCTTAATCAATATGTTATTTATCATGACGAACTAATTGCTCAGTGTAACTTATAAAAATGGTAACAATATGAAATACAAGCATTTGATCTTGTCCTTAAGCCTGATAATGCTGGGACCATTGGCTCATGCGGAAGAAATTGGTTCGGTCGACACCGTATTTAAAATGATCGGTCCGGATCACAAAATTGTCGTGGAAGCCTTTGACGATCCCGATGTAAAAAATGTCACTTGTTATGTGAGTCGGGCGAAAACCGGCGGTATTAAAGGGGGATTAGGTCTGGCGGAAGATACTTCCGATGCGGCCATTTCCTGCCAGCAGGTAGGGCCGATTGAACTGTCGGATCGCATTAAAAACGGCAAAGCTCAGGGCGAAGTCGTGTTCAAAAAACGGACTTCTCTGGTCTTTAAGTCGTTACAGGTCGTGCGTTTCTATGACGCCAAACGCAACGCGCTCGCTTACCTGGCTTACTCCGACAAAGTTGTCGATGGTTCACCGAAAAATGCCATCAGCGCCGTTCCTGTCATGCCGTGGCGACAATAACAGAGGCGATTTATGCAACGGGAAACGGTCTGGTTAGTGGAAGACGAGCAAGGGATAGCCGACACGCTGGTCTACATGTTGCAGCAGGAAGGTTTTGCCGTCGAGTTCTTTGAACGGGGCTTACCGGCGCTGGATAAAGCGCGCCTGCAGGTTCCTGACGTTATCATTCTCGATGTCGGCCTGCCTGATATTAGCGGTTTCGAACTGTGTCGCCAGTTGCTGGCGCTCCATCCTGCGTTGCCTGTACTGTTTCTGACCGCCCGTAGTGAAGAGGTGGATCGCCTGCTTGGGCTGGAGATTGGCGCTGACGACTACGTGGCTAAACCGTTTTCACCTCGCGAAGTGTGCGCCAGGGTGCGCACCTTACTGCGTCGGGTGAAGAAGTTTTCTACGCCGTCTCCCGTCATCCGTATTGGTCATTTTGAACTGAATGAACCTGCGGCGCAGATCAGCTGGTTTGACACGCCATTAACGCTGACGCGGTACGAATTTCTGTTGTTGAAAACGTTACTCAAGTCGCCAGGCCGCGTCTGGTCACGCCAGCAATTGATGGATAGCGTCTGGGAAGATGCACAGGACACTTACGATCGCACTGTCGATACTCACATCAAAACGCTGCGCGCCAAACTGCGCGCTATAAATCCCGACCTTTCGCCAATTAATACTCATCGCGGAATGGGATACAGCCTGAGGAGCCTGTAATGCGCATCGGGATGCGCCTATTGCTGGGCTATTTTTTACTGGTGGCGGTGGCAGCCTGGTTCGTACTGGCAATTTTTGTCAAAGAAGTTAAACCGGGTGTGCGAAGGGCGACGGAAGGTACGCTGATCGACACCGCAACGTTGCTGGCGGAGCTGGCGCGTCCCGATTTGCTCTCTGGTGACCCAACGCATGGGCAACTGGCGCAGGCGTTTAACCAGCTACAAAATCGCCCGTTTCGCGCCAATATCGGCGGCATTAACAAAGTGCGCAATGAATACCATGTCTATATGACTGATGCGCAGGGCAAAGTATTGTTCGATTCGGCAAACAAAGCCGTGGGACAGGATTATTCCCGCTGGAATGATGTCTGGCTAACGTTGCGTGGTCAGTATGGTGCGCGCAGCACGTTGCAAAATCCTGCCGACCCCGAAAGTTCTGTGATGTATGTCGCCGCGCCGATTATGGACGGTTCACGGCTTATTGGCGTTTTGAGCGTAGGCAAACCGAACGCGGCGATGGCACCGGTCATTAAACGCAGCGAGCGACGAATTTTATGGGCGAGTACCATTTTGCTGGGGATTGCGCTGGTGATTGGCGCGGGAATGGTTTGGTGGATCAACCGCTCCATTGCCCGACTCACCCGCTATGCTGATTCCGTTACCGACAATAAACCCGTTCCTCTCCCTGAACTCGGCAGTAGCGAGCTGCGTAAGTTAGCGCAGGCGCTGGAAAGTATGCGCGTGAAGCTGGAAGGGAAAAACTATATTGAGCAGTATGTTTACGCATTAACGCATGAGCTAAAAAGCCCACTGGCGGCGATTCGTGGCGCAGCGGAAATTTTACGTGAAGGCCCGCCGCCAGAAGTGGTGGCTCGCTTTACCGATAATATTTTGACGCAAAATGCGCGAATGCAGGCACTGGTGGAAACGTTATTACGCCAGGCAAGACTGGAGAATCGCCAGGAAGTGGTTCTTTCTGCGGTTGACGTAGCGGCATTATTTAACCGCATCAGCGAAGCGCGCACCGTGCAGTTGGCAGAAAAAAATATCACTCTGCATGTTATGCCTACAGAGGTTAAGGTTGCTGCTGAACCTGCGTTACTGGAGCAGGCGCTGGGGAATTTACTGGATAACGCCATCGATTTTACTCCCGATCATGGCTGCATAACGCTTAGTGCTGTGGCAGATGAGGAGCAAGTTACGCTTAAGGTGCAGGATACCGGCAGTGGCATTCCTGACTACGCGCTGTCGCGCATTTTTGAACGCTTTTACTCTTTACCGCGTGCAAATGGGCAAAAAAGCAGTGGTCTTGGGCTGGCGTTTGTCAGCGAAGTTGCCCGTTTGCTCAATGGCGAAGTCACGCTGCACAACATGCCGGAAAGCGGTGTGCTGGCCTCGCTTCGGCTTCACCGTCACTTCACATAACTTCAAATTCTTCTCACATAGCCTTCATACACTGCCGTCATTGCAAAGGAGAAGACTATGTTGAAATCCCCCCTGTTCTGGAAAATGACCACTTTGTTTGGCACGGTGTTGCTGTTGTTAATTCCATTAATGTTGATTCGGCAGGTGATTGTCGAACGTGCCGATTACCGGAGCGATGTGGAAGATGCGATTCGCCAAAGCACCAGCGGACCGCAAAAACTCGTTGGGCCGCTCATCGCTATTCCTGTGACCGAGCTTTATACGGTGCAGGAAGAGGATAAAACCGTGGAGCGGAAACGAAGTTTTATCCATTTTTGGTTACCTGAGTCGTTGATGGTTGATGGCAATCAGAACGTGGAAGAACGGAAGATCGGTATTTATTCCGGCCAGGTCTGGCACAGTGATTTAACGCTGAAAGCCGATTTTGACGTTTCGCGTCTTAGCGAACTCAACGCGCCAAATATCACCTTAGGCAAGCCATTTATTGTGATTAGCGTCGGGGATGCGCGTGGTATTGGCGTGGTGAAAGCGCCTGAACTTAACGGAACTGCGCTGAGCATTGAACCTGGCACCGGGTTAGAGCAAGGCGGGCAGGGCGTACATATCCCTTTACCCGAAGGAGACTGGCTGAAGCAGAACCTGAAGTTGAATATGGCGCTGAATTTAAGCGGTACTGGTGATTTTTCTGTGGTGCCGACGGGACGTAATAGCGAGATGACCTTAACCAGCAACTGGCCGCACCCCAGTTTTTTAGGCGATTTTTTGCCAACGAAACGGGAGTTAAGTGCATCCGGTTTTCAGGCGCAATGGCAAAGTAGCTGGTTTGCTAATAATCTCGGTGAGCGTTTTGCTTCAGGCAATGATAGCGGCTGGGAAAATTTCCCGGCGTTTAGCGTCGCAGTCACTACGCCAGCCGATCAGTATCAATTAACGGATCGGGCGACCAAGTACGCCATTTTGCTGATCTCGCTAACTTTTATGGCCTTCTTTGTCTTTGAAACATTAACGGCAAAGCGTTTACACCCGATGCAATATTTGCTGGTAGGGCTGTCATTGGTGATGTTTTATTTGCTCTTGCTGGCGCTTTCTGAACATACCGGTTTTACCGTGGCATGGATAATCGCCAGTCTGATTGGGGCGTTAATGAACGGTATTTACTTACAGGCAGTATTAAAAGGCTGGCGCAACAGCATGTTGTTTACTCTCGCGCTGTTGTTGCTGGATGGCGTGATGTGGGGACTGCTGAATTCTGCCGATAGCGCGCTGTTGTTGGGAACCTGTGTGCTGGTGGTGGCGCTGGCTGGCATGATGTTTGTGACACGTGATATCGACTGGTATGCATTTTCACTACCGAAAATGAAAACCAGTAAAGAAGTCACAACAGACGATGAGTTACGCATCTGGAAATAATGTTGAAAAATAAAAACGGCGCTAAAAAGCGCCGTTTTTTTTGACGGTGGTAAACCGATTAATCTTCCAGATCACCGCAGAAACGATAACCTTCACCGTGAATGGTGGCGATGATTTCCGGCGTATCCGGCGTAGATTCGAAATGCTTACGAATACGACGGATTGTCACGTCTACAGTACGGTCGTGCGGCTTCAGCTCACGACCGGTCATTTTCTTCAGCAGTTCAGCACGGGACTGAATTTTGCCTGGGTTTTCACAGAAGTGAAGCATGGCGCGGAACTCGCTGCGCGGCAGTTTGTACTGCTCGCCATCAGGGCCGATCAACGAACGGCTGTTGATGTCCAGTTCCCAACCATTGAACTTGTAGCTTTCAACGCTACGACGTTCTTCGCTGACAGTACCCAGATTCATGGTACGAGACAGCAAGTTGCGTGCACGGATAGTCAGTTCACGCGGGTTGAACGGTTTGGTGATGTAATCGTCTGCACCGATTTCGAGGCCGAGAATTTTATCGACTTCGTTGTCACGGCCAGTCAGGAACATCAACGCAACATTCGCCTGCTCGCGCAGTTCACGCGCTAACAGAAGACCGTTCTTACCCGGCAGATTGATATCCATGATCACCAGGTTGATGTCATATTCAGAGAGGATCTGATGCATTTCCGCGCCATCTGTCGCTTCGAAAACATCATAGCCTTCCGCTTCGAAAATACTTTTCAACGTGTTGCGTGTTACCAACTCGTCTTCAACGATAAGAATGTGCGGGGTCTGCATGTTTGCTACCTAAATTGCCAACTAAATCGAAACAGGAAGTACAAAAGTCCCTGACCTGCCTGATACATGCTGCAAATTAACATGATCGGCGTAACATGACTAAAGTACGTAATTGCGTTCTTGATGCACTTTCCATCAACGTCAACAACATCATTAGCTTGGTCGTGGGTACTTTCCCTCAGGACCCGACAGTGTCAAAAACGGCTGTCATCCTAACCATTTTAACAGCGACATAACAGGCTAAGACGTGCCGGACACCCAATAAAACTACGCTTCGTTGACATATATCAAGTTCAATTGTAGCACGTTAACAGTTTGATGAAATCATCGTATCTAAATGCTAGCTTTCGTCACATTATTTTAATAATCCAACTAGTTGCATCCTACAACTAATAAACGTGGTGAATCCAATTGTCGAGATTTATTTTTTATAAAATTATCCTAAGTAAACAGAAAGATATGTAGCGTTTTTTAACAATTGAACGGTTAGTACAGTCAAGAAATAGTTTAGCTTTTTTTAAGTTAAGTAAAGGGCTTTTTCTGCGACTTGCGTTAATATTTTGTAAATTCTCTCCGCGCAGTAAGTTGACATTCATCACTCTATTCGCGGTTATTTGGTCAAGAAGAGTAGCAACATGCGTTTGACGATTATTCTGGTTGCACCCGCCAGAGCAGAAAATATTGGGGCAGCAGCGCGGGCAATGAAAACGATGGGTTTTAGCGAACTGCGAATTGTCGATAGTCAGGCACACCTGGAGCCAGCCACCCGATGGGTTGCACATGGATCCGGTGATATTATTGATAATATTAAAGTTTTTCCGACGCTGGCTGAATCGTTACATGACGTAGATTTCACTGTCGCCACTACAGCGCGTAGTCGGGCGAAATATCATTACTACGCGACACCGGTGGAACTGGTGCCATTGTTGGAAGAAAAATCGGCGTGGATGAATCATGTGGCGCTGGTCTTTGGTCGTGAAGATTCCGGGCTGACCAACGAGGAACTGGCACTGGCTGATATTCTTACCGGCGTGCCAATGGTGGCGGATTACCCTTCGCTCAATCTGGGGCAGGCGGTGATGGTCTATTGCTATCAATTAGCAACATTAATACAACAACCGACGAAAAGTGACGCAACGGCAGACCAACATCAACTGCGCGCTTTACGCGAACGTGCCATGTCGTTGTTAACGACGTTAGCGGTGGCAGATGACACAAAACTGGTCGACTGGTTACAGCAACGTCTGGGGCTTTTAGAGCAACGAGATACCGCAATGTTGCATCGTTTGTTGCATGATATTGAAAAAAATATCACCAAATAAAAAACGCCACGTCATGTTGTTTTTAGGTTTTCATTCTGACTGCAACGGGAAATCTGTCTCTGAATGGATTAAAAAAGAGCATCTGCCAGCAGCTTATGAACTGGTTACCTGCCGTGAGTAAATTAAAATTTTATTGACTTAGGTCACTAAATACTTTAACCAATATAGGCATAGCGCACAGACAGATAAAAATTACAGAGTACACAACATCCATGAAACGCATCAGCACCACCATTACCACTACCATCACCATTACCACAGGTAACGGTGCGGGCTGACGCGTACAGGAAACACAGAAAAAAGCCCGCACCTGACAGTGCGGGCTTTTTTTTCGACCAAAGGTAACGAGGTAACAACCATGCGAGTGTTGAAGTTCGGCGGTACATCAGTGGCAAATGCAGAACGTTTTCTGCGGGTTGCCGATATTCTGGAGAGCAATGCCAGGCAGGGGCAGGTGGCTACAGTCCTCTCTGCTCCTGCCAAAATAACCAACCATCTGGTGGCGATGATTGAAAAAACGATTAGCGGCCAGGATGCTTTGCCTAATATCAGCGATGCCGAACGTATTTTTGCCGAACTTCTGACGGGACTCGCCGCCGCCCAGCCGGGTTTTCCGCTGGCGCAACTGAAAACGTTCGTCGATCAAGAATTTGCCCAAATCAAACATGTTCTGCATGGTATCAGCCTGTTGGGACAGTGCCCGGACAGCATCAACGCTGCGTTGATCTGCCGTGGTGAAAAAATGTCGATCGCCATTATGGCCGGTGTACTGGAAGCGCGCGGACATAACGTTACCGTTATCGATCCGGTCGAAAAACTGCTGGCAGTCGGTCATTACCTCGAATCTACCGTCGATATTGCTGAGTCCACCCGCCGTATTGCGGCAAGCCGCATTCCGGCTGACCACATGGTGCTGATGGCAGGTTTCACCGCCGGTAATGAAAAAGGCGAACTGGTGGTGCTGGGACGTAACGGTTCCGACTACTCCGCTGCGGTACTGGCCGCCTGTTTACGTGCCGATTGTTGCGAGATCTGGACGGACGTCGACGGTGTCTATACCTGCGACCCGCGTCAGGTGCCCGATGCGAGGTTGTTAAAGTCGATGTCCTATCAGGAAGCGATGGAGCTTTCCTACTTCGGCGCTAAAGTTCTTCACCCCCGCACCATTACCCCCATCGCTCAGTTCCAGATCCCTTGCCTGATTAAAAACACCGGAAATCCACAAGCGCCGGGGACGCTCATCGGTGCCAGCCGTGATGAAGACGAATTACCGGTCAAGGGCATTTCCAATCTGAATAACATGGCGATGTTCAGCGTTTCCGGTCCAGGAATGAAAGGAATGGTCGGCATGGCGGCGCGCGTCTTTGCAGCAATGTCACGCGCCCGCATTTCAGTGGTGCTGATTACGCAATCGTCTTCCGAATACAGCATCAGTTTCTGCGTTCCACAAAGCGACTGTGTGCGAGCTGAACGGGCAATGCAGGAAGAGTTCTATCTTGAACTGAAAGAAGGTTTACTGGAGCCGCTGGCGGTGACGGAACGACTGGCCATTATCTCGGTGGTGGGCGATGGTATGCGCACGCTGCGTGGGATCTCGGCGAAATTCTTTGCCGCGCTGGCTCGTGCCAATATCAACATTGTCGCCATTGCTCAGGGTTCTTCTGAACGCTCAATCTCTGTCGTAGTAAATAACGATGACGCGACGACTGGTGTGCGCGTTACTCACCAGATGCTGTTCAATACCGATCAGGTTATCGAAGTATTTGTGATTGGCGTTGGCGGTGTTGGCGGCGCGCTGCTGGAGCAACTAAAGCGTCAGCAAAGCTGGCTGAAGAACAAACATATTGATTTACGAGTCTGTGGCGTTGCCAACTCGAAGGCGTTGCTGACTAATGTGCATGGCCTCAACCTGGAAAACTGGCAGGAAGAACTGGCGCAAGCCAAAGAGGCGTTCAACCTTGGGCGCTTAATTCGCCTGGTGAAAGAATATCATCTGCTGAACCCGGTCATTGTTGACTGCACCTCCAGCCAGGCGGTGGCGGATCAATATGCCGACTTCCTGCGCGAAGGTTTCCACGTTGTCACGCCGAACAAAAAGGCCAACACCTCGTCGATGGATTACTACCATCTGTTGCGTTATGCGGCGGAAAAATCGCGGCGTAAATTCCTCTATGACACCAACGTTGGGGCTGGATTACCGGTTATTGAGAACCTGCAAAATCTGCTCAATGCTGGTGATGAATTGATGAAGTTCTCCGGCATTCTTTCAGGTTCGCTTTCTTATATCTTCGGCAAGTTAGACGAAGGCATGAGTTTCTCCGAGGCGACCACGCTGGCGCGGGAAATGGGGTATACCGAACCGGATCCGCGAGATGATCTTTCTGGTATGGATGTGGCGCGCAAACTGTTGATTCTCGCCCGTGAAACTGGACGTGAACTGGAGCTGGCGGATATCGAGATCGAACCTGTGCTGCCCGCAGAGTTTAACGCAGAGGGTGATGTTGCAGCTTTTATGGCGAATCTGTCACAGCTCGACGATCTCTTTGCCGCGCGCGTGGCGAAGGCTCGTGATGAGGGTAAAGTTTTGCGCTATGTTGGCAATATTGATGACGATGGCGTCTGCCGCGTGAAAATTGCTGAAGTGGACGGTAACGATCCGCTGTTCAAAGTGAAAAATGGCGAAAACGCCCTGGCCTTCTATAGCCACTATTATCAGCCGCTGCCGTTGGTTCTGCGCGGATACGGCGCGGGCAATGACGTTACGGCTGCCGGTGTCTTTGCCGATCTGCTACGCACCCTCTCATGGAAGTTAGGAGTCTGATATGGTTAAAGTTTATGCTCCGGCTTCCAGTGCCAATATGAGCGTCGGGTTTGATGTGCTTGGCGCGGCGGTAACGCCTGTTGATGGCGAGTTGCTTGGGGATGTGGTGACGGTTGCGGCGGCAGAGACATTCAGCCTCAACAACCTTGGACGCTTTGCCGACAAGCTACCGTCAGAACCACGAGAAAATATCGTTTATCAGTGCTGGGAGCGTTTTTGCCAGGAGTTGGGCAAGCAAATTCCAGTGGCGATGACCCTGGAAAAGAATATGCCGATCGGTTCTGGTTTAGGTTCCAGCGCCTGTTCGGTGGTCGCGGCACTGGTAGCGATGAATGAACACTGCGGCAAGCCGCTCAATGATACCCGTTTGCTGGCTTTGATGGGCGAGCTGGAAGGACGTATCTCTGGCAGCATTCATTATGACAACGTGGCACCGTGCTTTCTTGGTGGTATGCAGTTGATGATCGAAGAAAACGGCATCATCAGCCAGCAAGTGCCGGGGTTTGATGAGTGGCTGTGGGTGCTGGCGTATCCGGGGATTAAAGTCTCGACAGCAGAAGCTCGAGCTATATTACCGGCGCAGTATCGCCGCCAGGATTGCATTGCGCACGGGCGACATCTGGCGGGCTTCATTCACGCCTGCTATTCCCGTCAGCCTGAGCTTGCCGCGAAGCTGATGAAAGATGTTATCGCTGAACCCTACCGTGAACGTTTATTGCCAGGCTTCAGGCAGTCGCGGCAGGCGGTTGCGGAAATAGGCGCGGTAGCGAGCGGTATCTCCGGCTCCGGTCCGACATTGTTCGCTCTGTGTGACAAGCCGGATACCGCCCAGCGCGTTGCCGACTGGTTGGGTAAGAACTACCTGCAAAATCAGGAAGGTTTTGTTCATATTTGCCGGCTGGATACGGCGGGCGCACGAGTACTGGAAAACTAAATGAAACTCTACAATCTGAAAGATCACAACGAGCAGGTCAGTTTTGCGCAAGCCGTAACGCAGGGGTTGGGCAAAAATCAGGGGCTGTTTTTTCCGCACGACCTGCCGGAATTTAGTCTGACCGAAATTGATGAGATGCTGAAGCTGGATTTTGTCACTCGCAGCGCGAAGATCCTCGCCGCGTTTATTGGTGATGAGATCCCGCAGGATGCACTGGAAGAGCGCGTGCGCGCGGCGTTTGCCTTCCCGGCTCCGGTCGCCAATGTTGAAAGCGATGTCGGTTGTCTGGAATTGTTCCACGGGCCAACGCTGGCATTTAAAGATTTCGGTGGTCGCTTTATGGCACAAATGCTGACTCATATTGCGGGCGATAAGCCAGTGACCATTCTGACCGCGACCTCCGGTGATACCGGAGCGGCAGTGGCTCATGCTTTCTACGGTTTACCGAATGTAAAAGTGGTTATCCTCTATCCACGCGGCAAAATCAGTCCACTGCAAGAAAAGCTGTTCTGTACGCTGGGCGGCAATATTGAAACCGTTGCCATCGACGGCGATTTCGATGCCTGTCAGGCGCTGGTGAAGCAGGCGTTTGATGATGAAGAACTGAAAATGGCGCTGGGGTTAAACTCCGCTAACTCCATTAACATCAGCCGGTTGCTGGCGCAAATTTGCTACTACTTTGAAGCTGTGGCGCAGTTGCCGCAAGAAGCGCGCAACCAGCTGGTTGTCTCGGTGCCGAGCGGTAACTTCGGCGATTTGACGGCAGGCCTACTGGCGAAATCTCTTGGCCTGCCGGTGAAGCGTTTTATTGCTGCGACCAACGTGAACGATACCGTGCCGCGTTTCCTGCACGACGGGCAGTGGTCGCCAAAAGCCACCCAGGCGACGTTATCCAACGCGATGGACGTGAGTCAGCCGAACAACTGGCCGCGCGTGGAAGAGTTGTTCCGCCGCAAAATCTGGCAACTGAAAGAGCTGGGTTATGCGGCGGTGGATGATGAAACCACGCAACAGACGATGCGTGAGTTAAAAGAGCTGGGCTATACCTCAGAACCGCACGCTGCTGTGGCTTACCGTGCGCTGCGTGACCAGTTGCATCCAGGCGAATATGGTCTGTTCCTTGGCACCGCACATCCGGCGAAGTTTAAAGAGAGTGTGGAAGCGATTCTCGGTGAATCGCTGGCGCTGCCAAAAGAGCTGGCAGAACGAGCTGAATTACCGCTGCTTTCTCATAATCTGCCCGCCGATTTTGCCGCGTTGCGCAAGCTGATGATGAATCATAAGTAGTATCCATTAATTTCCTGAAAATGGCCGGGCTTGCGTTTATGCAGTTCGGCTTTTTTATGGAGAAAACATGAGAAAAATCGACAGAAAAAAAGGAGAAATTTTCAATAAATGCGGTAACTTAGCTCTTTGAATGGTAGAGAATGACAACGGGGATTCTTTTACCGTAAGCTCCTCATATCGGCTCATAACTGGCAATGATAAAAGGAGTCACCTGTGAAAAAGATGCAACCTATCTTACTCGCACTTTCCCTGATTCTGGTCGCTCCTATGGCAGCGCAGGCTGGGGAAATAATGCTAGTACCATCAGTGAAATTACAGATTGGCGATCGCGACCACCGTGGTTACTACTGGGATGGCGGTTACTGGCGTGACCGTGACTGGTGGTATCGAAATTATGAATGGCGAGACAATCGCTGGCACCCACACGGAGCGCCGCGTCATAATTGGTATAATGATCATCGAAATGATCACCGTGGAGATCATCGACACGATCACGGCGGCGATCATCGTCCGGGTCCGGACAGGCACCATCGGTAAATACAAATGCCGGATGACCTCCGGCATTTACCGCAAACTTAACGCAGTTCGTAGCGTTTAAACACCAGTTCGCCATTGCTGGAACTGGCTTCATCGAAGAAGTAACCTTCACTATTAAAACCAGTCAGTTGCTCTGGTTTGGTCAGGCGATTTTCAATAATAAAACGACTCATCAGGCCACGCGCTTTCTTAGCGTAGAAGCTAATAACCTTAAACTTACCGTTCTTCTCATCGAGGAACACCGGCTTGATAATCTCAGCATTCAGTTTCTTCGGTTTCACTGATTTAAAATACTCATCTGACGCCAGATTAATCACTACCTGATCGCCTTGCGCTTCGAGCGCCTCGTTCAGCTTGTTTGTGATCACATCACCCCAGAATTGGTACAGATCTTTACCCCTGGCGTTCTCAAGACGAATACCCATCTCCAGACGATATGGCTGCATTAAATCAAGTGGGCGCAGTACGCCATACAAACCGGAAAGCATACGCAGATGCTGCTGGGCAAAAGCGAAATCTTCTTCACTGAAGGTTTCGGCCTGCAAACCTGTGTAGACATCGCCTTTGAACGCCAGAATCGCCTGTCGGGCATTCTCCGGGGTGAAATCTGGCTGCCAGTCTTGAAAGCGAGCGGCGTTGATACCCGCCAGTTTGTCGCTGATGCGCATCAGCGTGCTAATCTGCGGGGGCGTCAGCTTCCGCGCTTCGTGAATAAGCTGCTGAGAGTTGTCTAACAGCTCCGGCAACGTATAGCGCGTAGTAGCCAACGGGCTTTGATAATCAAGCGTTTTCGCAGGTGAAATCAGAATCAGCATATCCAGTCCTTGCAGGAAATTTACAGCGACTGTAGCAAAAAAAGCGGATGAATTGATCGATAGTTGTGATTAGTCCCGCGAAACATCATCCCACGTATCAGGCGCGAGTTGCTGGTCGATATCCGGGTAGCGCAGCGGATCAAACACCGGACGCACACCAAGTTTGCGCTGGCGAAGATAATCACTGGCAATGGTATGCACTACCGGAGAGAGCAGCAAAATAGCGGTCAGATTAGTGATAGCCATACACGCCATAATAATATCAGCCAGTTGCCACATCATGGGCAGGCTAAGTAGTGTGCCACCAATCACGGTGGTAAAGATGCAGATACGCAGGCACCAGATCGCTTTGGGGCTGTTCAGGCGTAAAAAGAAAAGATTATTTTCTGCATAAATGTAATTGGCGACGATGGAGCTGAAGGCAAACAGAATTACCACTATTGTAACAAACTCCGCCCCCCAGGAACCCATTAGTGCTCGCATCGCTTTCTGGAGAAGTTGTATACCCTCCAGCGGCATATAGGTTGTACCGTTTCCGGCCAGTAATATCAGCATGGCGCTCGCCGTGCAGATGACCAGGGTGTCGATAAAGATGCCGATCATCTGGACAACACCTTGCGCTGCCGGATGCGGTGGCCATGATGCCGCCGCCGCTGCTGCGTTCGGTGTTGATCCCATCCCCGCCTCATTGGAAAACATACTGCGCTGAAAACCGTTAGTAATCGCCTGACTCAGGGTATAACCCGCCGCGCCGCCTGCCGCTTCCTGCCAGCCAAAGGCGCTTTCAAAAATAGACCAAATAACGTGTGGAAGTTGCCCGATATTCATTGCGCAAATGATCAGGCTGGCGAGTACCCAGATTAACGCCATAATAGGGACAAACCATTGCATCAACCGGGCGACGCCATGAATGCCGTGAGTTATCGCCAACAGAGTAAAAATGGCGAGAATGACCCCCGTTACTAACGGAGGGAAATCAAATGCAAAACTCATCGCGCGAGCGACAGCATTTGCCTGAACTCCGCTGAAAATCAATCCGTAGGCGATGAGCAAAAAGACGGCGAACAGAACGCCCATCCAGCGCATCCCCAATCCACGCGCCATATACCATGCCGGTCCGCCGCGAAACTGCCCATTGACGTCACGTTCTTTATAAAGCTGGGCAAGGGAACATTCGGCAAAAGAGGTCGCCATGCCAATAAAAGCGGCAACCCACATCCAGAAAACAGCACCCGGTCCACCGGCGGTGATGGCCAGCGCAACGCCTGCCAGGTTACCGCTGCCAACGCGTGCGGCGAGACTGGTACACAATGATTGAAAAGAAGTTAAACCGCCTCGTTGCGGATGAACGCTATTTTTAAGACTTTTGCCAAACTGGCGAATGTAGCGAAACTGAACGAACCCAGAACGAAAAGTGAACCAACAACCTGCGCCGAAGAGCAGGTAGATCATCACTGATCCCCATAGTACGTTGTTAATAAAAGAGAAAAAATCAGGCATTCGTATCCCTCTTGTCGCCGGCGCGCGGTTACATTCCTGTGTAAACGTTACCAATTGATTAAGAATTATATACGATGTGCATTGGTAGATAACGCCTGAGTAGCATACTTGAGTTTTTGTTTAAAAATGGCGAGCGATATCAACGCAGTGTCAGAAAACTTAAACAGTCTCGCCTGGCTATAACCCTCTCGTCTGCGGTTGCGCTGTCGTTGCGTCGTGATATCATCAGGGCAGACCGGTTACATCCCCCTAACAAGCTGTTTAAAGAGAAATACTATCATGACGGACAAATTGACCTCCCTTCGTCAGTACACCACTGTAGTGGCCGACACTGGGGACATCGCGGCAATGAAGCTGTATCAACCGCAGGATGCCACAACCAACCCTTCTCTCATTCTTAACGCAGCGCAAATTCCGGAATACCGTAAGTTGATTGATGATGCTGTCGCCTGGGCGAAACAGCAGAGCAACGATCGCGCGCAGCAGATCGTGGACGCGACCGACAAACTGGCAGTAAATATTGGTCTGGAAATCCTGAAACTGGTTCCGGGCCGTATCTCAACAGAAGTTGATGCGCGTCTTTCCTATGACACCGAAGCGTCAATTGCGAAAGCAAAACGCCTGATCAAACTCTACAACGATGCAGGTATTAGCAACGATCGTATTCTGATCAAACTGGCTTCTACCTGGCAGGGTATCCGTGCTGCAGAACAGCTGGAAAAAGAAGGTATCAACTGTAACCTGACTCTGCTGTTCTCCTTCGCTCAGGCGCGTGCTTGTGCGGAAGCGGGCGTGTTCCTGATTTCTCCGTTTGTTGGCCGTATTCTTGACTGGTACAAAGCCAATACCGATAAGAAAGAGTACGCTCCGGCAGAAGATCCGGGTGTCGTTTCTGTATCTGAAATCTACCAGTACTACAAAGAGCACGGTTATGAAACCGTGGTTATGGGCGCAAGCTTCCGTAACATCGGCGAAATTCTGGAACTGGCAGGCTGCGACCGTCTGACCATCGCACCGGCACTGCTGAAAGAGTTGGCTGAGAGCGAAGGGGCTATCGAACGTAAACTGTCTTACACCGGCGAAGTGAAAGCGCGTCCGGCGCGTATCACCGAGTCTGAGTTCCTGTGGCAGCACAACCAGGATCCAATGGCAGTAGATAAACTGGCGGAAGGTATCCGTAAGTTTGCTGTTGACCAGGAAAAACTGGAAAAAATGATCGGCGATCTGCTGTAATCATTCTTAGCGTGACCGGGAAGTCGGTCACGCTACCTCTTCTGAAGCCTGTCTGTCACTCCCTTCGCAGTGTATCATTCTGTTTAACGAGACTGTTTAAACGGAAAAATCTTGATGAATACTTTACGTATTGGCTTAGTTTCCATCTCTGATCGCGCATCCAGCGGCGTTTATCAGGATAAAGGTATCCCTGCACTGGAAGAATGGCTGACATCGGCGCTAACCACGCCGTTTGAACTGGAAACCCGCTTAATCCCCGATGAGCAGGCGATCATCGAGCAAACGTTGTGTGAGCTGGTGGATGAAATGAGTTGCCATCTGGTACTCACTACGGGAGGGACTGGGCCGGCGCGCCGTGACGTGACGCCTGATGCGACGCTGGCAGTAGCTGACCGCGAGATGCCGGGCTTTGGTGAACAGATGCGCCAGATCAGCCTGCATTTTGTACCAACCGCGATCCTTTCGCGTCAGGTGGGTGTGATTCGCAAACAGGCACTGATCCTGAACTTACCCGGTCAGCCGAAGTCCATCAAAGAGACGCTGGAAGGTGTGAAGGATGCTGAGGGTAACGTCGTGGTGCACGGTATTTTTGCCAGCGTACCGTACTGCATTCAGTTGCTGGAAGGGCCATACGTTGAAACGGCACCGGAAGTGGTAGCGGCATTCAGACCAAAGAGTGCAAGACGCGAAGTTAACGAATAAAAAAATCCCCCCGAGCGGGGGGATCTCAAACAATTAGTGGGATTCACCAATTGGCAGAACGGTGCGGCCAAACTGCTCGTTCAGCACTTCACCCATCGCCAGATAGATTGCGCTGGCACCGCAGATCAAACCAATCCAGCCGGCAAAGTGGATGATCGCAGCATTACCGGCAATGTTACCGATCGCCAGCAGAGCAAACAGCACGGTCAGGCTAAAGAAAACGAATTGCAGAACGCGTGCGCCTTTCAGCGTGCCGAAGAACATAAACAGCGTAAACACGCCCCACAGACCCAGGTAGACACCAAGGAACTGCGCATTTGGCGCATCGGTCAGACCCAGTTTCGGCATCAGCAGAATCGCAACCAGCGTCAGCCAGAAAGAACCGTAAGAGGTGAATGCGGTTAAACCGAAAGTGTTGCCTTTTTTGTACTCCAGCAGACCGGCAAAAATTTGCGCAATGCCGCCGTAGAAGATGCCCATGGCAAGAATAATACCGTCCAGGGCGAAATAACCCACGTTGTGCAGGTTAAGCAGAATGGTGGTCATGCCGAAGCCCATCAGGCCCAGCGGTGCCGGATTAGCCAACTTAGTGTTGCCCATAATTCCTCAAAAATCATCATCGAATGAATGGTGAAATAATTTCCCTGAATAACTGTAGTGTTTTCAGGGCGCGGCATAATAATCAGCCAATGGGGCAGTGTCTATGATCTTTTGAGGGGAAAATGAAAATTTTCCCCTGTGTCAGGTATCAGGGCTGAGTGGCGCTAATCATTCGTCGCAGACAGGCGATTTGTAACACCGCTGGAATTGTCACCCGAAAGGCAGTGCCGCTAACGGCTTTAACCCCATTTAATGCTGCACCCACCGGCCCTCCCAGACCCGCGCCGCGTAGCAGACCATGCCCAAGCACGCTCATCGCAGCGTGGGTACGCAAAATGCGGGTCAGCTGGCTGGAAAGCAGATGCGACACGCCTTTGGCCAGTTGCTTGTCTTTCATCAATAACGGCAGCAGCTCTTCCAGTTCGTTAACCTTCGCGTTGACGGTCTGCAAAAACTCCTTTTTATGCGTCTCGTCCATTTTCTTCCAGGTGTTGCGCAGAAAATGTTCGAGTAACTGTTGCTCAATTTCAAAGGTAGACATCTCTTTATCGGCTTTCAGTTTCAGCCGTTTGGAGACGTCGAGTAAAATAGCGCGATACCGTTTGCCGTGTCCGCGCAGTTTGTTAGCGATGCTATCGCCGCCGAAATGTTGTAATTCCCCGGCAATTAGCTGCCAGTTGCGGCGATGCTGCTCTGGATGCCCTTCCATCGATTTAAACAGTTCGTTGCGCATTAATACGCTGGACAGGCGGGTTTTGCCTTTTTCATTATGAGTGAGTAAGCGGGTAAAGTTTGCCAGCTGTTCTTCGCTGCAATGCTGTAGAAAATCTAAGTCCGAATCATGTAGATAATTGACGTTCATGTCATTGTGGCTTCTGTATTAAAAGATTAGTCGTCGCCGATAATTTTCAGCGTGGCCATATCCGATGAGTTCACCGTATGACCGGAAAAGGTGATTTTTGACACGCAGCGTTTGTTGTCGTTATCGCTGTTAATGTTGATCCAGCCGGTGGTTTGCCCTTCTTTGATTTCAGCCGGAATGTTCAGGCTTTGGCTGGCGCTACGGGCTGCTTTGAAATAAACCGACGCGGCGCTTAACTGTAAATCGCCATGATCGGCAGTGAGTTGTATGCGTTTTACAATGCGGCAAACGGGGAGTTTCAACGTCAGATCGTTGGTTTCGTTACGCGGCATGGCAATGACGCCGAGGATTTTATGGTCGTTGGCCTGCGCGGTGCAGCACAGCATCAGGCCGAGCACGAGGCTGGCGGAAATCATAAAAATGGATTTCATGAAGATTCTCTTAGCGGGGAGCAGTCGGGGGAAGAATAGCCACTAGTTTACTGCTGACGAAAAGAAGATTCAGGTGCGTAATCTTTTCTTTTTATTACAATTTTTTAGTGAATGATTTGTGTGAAATTCATTTTTTACGTGAATATTATTGCTCCCTTTTTTTCACTTCTTCCGGCATATCGTGAAATTTCTGCGCAAAAGCACAAAAAATTTTTGCATCTCCCCCTTGATGACGTGGGTTACGACCCCATTTAGTAGTCAACCGCAGTGAGTGAGTCTGCAAAAAAATGAAATTGGGCAGTTGAAACCAGACGTTTCGCCCCTATTACAGACTCACAACCACATGATGACCGAATATATAGTGGAGACGTTTAGATGGGTAAAATAATTGGTATCGACCTGGGTACTACCAACTCTTGTGTAGCGATTATGGATGGCACCACTCCTCGTGTGCTGGAGAACGCCGAAGGCGATCGCACCACGCCTTCTATCATTGCCTATACCCAGGATGGTGAAACTCTGGTTGGTCAGCCGGCTAAACGTCAGGCAGTGACGAACCCGCAAAACACCCTGTTTGCGATTAAACGCCTGATTGGCCGCCGCTTCCAGGACGAAGAAGTGCAGCGTGATGTTTCCATCATGCCGTTCAAAATTATTGCTGCTGATAACGGCGACGCATGGGTCGAAGTTAAAGGCCAGAAAATGGCACCGCCGCAGATCTCTGCTGAAGTGCTGAAAAAAATGAAGAAAACTGCAGAAGATTACCTGGGCGAACCGGTAACTGAAGCAGTTATCACCGTACCGGCATACTTTAACGATGCTCAGCGTCAGGCAACCAAAGACGCAGGCCGTATCGCTGGTCTGGAAGTAAAACGTATCATCAACGAACCGACCGCTGCTGCACTGGCTTACGGTCTGGACAAAGGTACTGGCAACCGTACTATCGCGGTTTATGACCTGGGTGGTGGTACTTTCGATATTTCTATTATCGAAATCGACGAAGTTGACGGCGAAAAAACCTTCGAAGTTCTGGCAACCAACGGTGATACCCACCTGGGTGGTGAAGACTTCGACAGCCGTCTGATCAACTACCTGGTTGAAGAATTCAAGAAAGATCAGGGCATTGACCTGCGCAACGATCCGCTGGCAATGCAGCGCCTGAAAGAAGCGGCAGAAAAAGCGAAAATCGAACTGTCTTCCGCTCAGCAGACCGACGTTAACCTGCCATACATCACCGCAGACGCGACCGGTCCGAAACACATGAACATCAAAGTGACTCGTGCAAAACTGGAAAGCCTGGTTGAAGACCTGGTGAACCGTTCCATCGAGCCGCTGAAAGTTGCTCTGCAGGACGCTGGCCTGTCCGTATCTGATATCGACGATGTTATCCTCGTTGGTGGTCAGACTCGTATGCCGATGGTTCAGAAGAAAGTTGCTGAGTTCTTTGGTAAAGAGCCGCGTAAAGACGTTAACCCGGACGAAGCTGTGGCAATCGGTGCTGCCGTTCAGGGTGGTGTACTGACTGGCGACGTGAAAGACGTACTGCTGCTGGACGTTACCCCGCTGTCTCTGGGTATCGAAACCATGGGTGGTGTGATGACGACGCTGATCGCGAAAAACACCACTATCCCGACCAAGCACAGCCAGGTGTTCTCTACCGCTGAAGACAACCAGTCTGCGGTAACCATCCACGTGCTGCAGGGTGAACGTAAACGTGCGGCTGATAACAAATCTCTGGGTCAGTTCAACCTGGATGGTATCAACCCGGCTCCGCGCGGTATGCCGCAGATCGAAGTTACCTTCGATATCGATGCTGACGGTATCCTGCACGTTTCCGCGAAAGACAAAAACAGCGGTAAAGAGCAGAAGATCACCATCAAGGCTTCTTCTGGTCTGAACGAAGATGAAATCCAGAAAATGGTACGCGACGCGGAAGCTAACGCCGAAGCAGACCGTAAGTTTGAAGAGCTGGTACAGACTCGCAACCAGGGCGACCATCTGCTGCACAGCACCCGTAAGCAGGTTGAAGAAGCAGGCGACAAACTGCCGGCTGACGACAAAACTGCTATCGAGTCTGCGCTGACTGCACTGGAAACTGCTCTGAAAGGTGAAGACAAAGCCGCTATCGAAGCGAAAATGCAGGAACTGGCACAGGTTTCCCAGAAACTGATGGAAATCGCCCAGCAGCAACATGCACAGCAGCAGACTGCCGGTGCTGATGCTTCTGCAAACAACGCGAAAGATGACGATGTTGTCGACGCTGAGTTTGAAGAAGTCAAAGACAAAAAATAATCGCCCTATAAACGGGTAATTATACTGACACGGGCGAAGGGGATTTTCCTCTCCGCCCGTGCATTCATCTAGGGGCAAATCAAAAAAAATGGCTAAGCAAGATTATTACGAGATTTTAGGCGTTTCCAAAACAGCGGAAGAGCGTGAAATCAAAAAGGCCTATAAACGCCTGGCCATGAAATATCACCCGGACCGTAACCAGGGTGACAAAGAGGCCGAGGCGAAATTTAAAGAGATCAAGGAAGCTTATGAAGTTCTGACCGACTCGCAAAAACGCGCGGCATATGATCAGTACGGTCATGCGGCATTTGAGCAAGGCGGCATGGGCGGCGGCGGTTTTGGCGGCGGCGCAGACTTCAGCGATATTTTTGGTGACGTTTTCGGCGATATTTTTGGCGGCGGACGTGGTCGTCAACGTGCGGCGCGTGGTGCTGATTTACGCTATAACATGGAGCTCACCCTCGAAGAAGCTGTACGTGGCGTGACCAAAGAGATCCGCATTCCGACTCTGGAAGAGTGTGACGTTTGCCACGGTAGCGGTGCAAAACCAGGTACACAGCCGCAGACCTGTCCGACCTGTCATGGTTCTGGTCAGGTGCAGATGCGCCAGGGCTTCTTTGCCGTGCAGCAGACCTGTCCGCACTGTCAGGGGCGCGGTACGCTTATCAAAGATCCGTGCAACAAATGCCATGGTCATGGTCGTGTTGAGCGTAGCAAAACGCTGTCCGTTAAAATCCCGGCAGGGGTGGACACTGGAGACCGCATCCGTCTTGCGGGCGAAGGTGAAGCAGGCGAGCATGGCGCACCGGCAGGCGATCTGTACGTTCAGGTTCAGGTTAAACAGCACCCGATTTTCGAGCGTGAAGGCAACAACCTGTATTGTGAAGTCCCGATCAACTTCGCTATGGCGGCGCTGGGCGGCGAAATCGAAGTGCCGACCCTTGATGGTCGCGTCAAGCTGAAAGTGCCTGGCGAAACCCAGACCGGTAAGTTGTTCCGTATGCGCGGTAAAGGCGTTAAGTCTGTTCGCGGCGGTGCACAGGGCGATTTGCTGTGTCGCGTTGTCGTCGAAACGCCGGTAGGTCTGAACGAGAAGCAGAAACAGCTGCTGCAAGAGCTGCAAGAAAGCTTCGGTGGCCCAACCGGCGAGCACAACAGCCCACGCTCAAAGAGCTTCTTTGATGGCGTGAAGAAGTTTTTTGACGACCTGACTCGCTAATTTCCCCAAAGGCCTGCCCGTGGGCAGGCCAGGGTAAAAAAATAGGGTGCGTTGAAGATATGCGGGCACCTGTAAAGTGGCGGGGATCGCCCCCCGCCGTTGCTCTTACTCGGATTCGTAAGCCGTGAAAACAGCAACCTCCGTCTGGCCAGTTCGGATGTGAACCTCACAGAGGTCTTTTCTCGTTACCAGCGCCGCCACTACGGCGGTGATACAGATGACGATCAGGGCGACTATCATCGCCTTATGCTGCTTCATTGCTCTCTTCTCCTTGACCTTACGGTCAGCAAGAGGCACTCTACATGTGTTCTGCATATAGGGGGCCTCGGGTTGATGGTAAAATATCACTCGGGGCTTTTCTCTATCTGCCATCCAGCTAATGCCTGAGACAGACAGCCTCAAGCACCCGCCGCTATTATATCGCTCTCTTTAACCCATTCTGTTTTATTGATTCTAATCCTGAAGACGCCTCGCGTTTTTATGGCGTAATTTTTAAAGGATTCAATTAATTAACGTTGATTTCTCCCTTTATTGCAATTATTGACAAATAAGTTGGATATATTTGAAATATTGCCCTAACAAACAGCTCCGGCTTACAACAAATTACTTATTCCGAATAAACCCCTCAGAAATCTTGACATTAGGCTATGATTATCAGGGTTTGAGGTCATCAGCCACCGCTTTCGAGCGCCAACAACACTTCCTCTGCTGGTGACATAATCTTCTTTATAGATCGTTAAAAGCGAATTGTTCCTACACTATAATCTGATTTTAACGATGATTCGTGCAGAGTAAAATAGTAAAAACGATCTATTCACCTGAAAGAGAAATAAAAAGTGAAACATCTGCATCGATTCTTTAGCAGTGATGCCTCGGGAGGCATTATTCTCATCATTGCCGCTGTTCTGGCGATGATTATGGCCAATAGCGGTGCAACCAGTGGATGGTATCACGACTTTCTTGAGACGCCGGTTCAGCTGCGGGTAGGTTCTCTTGAAATCAATAAAAACATGCTGTTATGGATAAATGACGCGCTAATGGCGATATTTTTCCTGTTAGTTGGTCTGGAAGTTAAACGCGAGCTGATGCAAGGATCGCTGGCCAGTTTGCGCCAGGCTGCGTTTCCGGTTATTGCCGCAATCGGCGGGATGATTGTCCCGGCATTGCTCTATTTGGCCTTTAACTACGCCGATCCTATCACTCGTGAAGGGTGGGCAATCCCGGCGGCGACTGATATTGCCTTTGCCCTCGGTGTCCTGGCGTTATTGGGAAGCCGTGTACCGTTAGCACTGAAGATTTTTTTGATGGCGCTGGCTATTATCGACGATCTTGGAGCCATCATTATCATCGCCTTGTTTTACACTAATGACTTGTCAATGGCCTCTCTTGGCGTTGCTGCTGTAGCAATTGCGGTGCTCGCGGTGCTGAACATTTGTGGTGTTCGCCGCACGGGAGTTTATATTCTGGTCGGCGTGGTGTTGTGGACTGCAGTGTTGAAATCAGGCGTCCACGCAACGCTGGCAGGCGTCATTGTCGGTTTCTTTATTCCATTGAAAGAGAAGCATGGTCGTTCTCCGGCGAAGCGCCTGGAGCATGTATTGCACCCGTGGGTGGCTTATCTGATTTTGCCGTTGTTTGCTTTTGCCAATGCCGGCGTTTCTCTGCAAGGCGTGACGCTGGATGGCCTGACCTCCATCCTGCCATTAGGGATCATCGCCGGTTTGCTGATTGGTAAGCCGTTGGGTATTAGTTTGTTCTGCTGGCTGGCGCTGCGTTTGAAACTGGCGCATTTGCCGGAGGGAACCACTTATCAGCAAATTATGGCGGTTGGTATCCTGTGCGGTATCGGTTTTACTATGTCTATCTTTATCGCCAGCCTGGCTTTTGGTAGCGTAGATCCAGAACTGATTAACTGGGCGAAATTGGGCATTCTGGTTGGCTCAATCTCTTCGGCGGTAATTGGATATAGCTGGTTACGCATTCGTTTACGTCCATCAGTTTGACAGGACGATGTTCCGGGGAGCCATAAATGGCTCCCTTTTCATTCTTATCAGGGAGAGAAATGAGCATGTCTCATATCAATTACAACCACTTGTATTACTTCTGGCATGTCTACAAAGAAGGCTCTGTGGTTGGCGCAGCGGAGGCGCTTTATTTAACACCACAAACCATTACCGGACAGATCCGGGCGCTGGAAGAGCGCCTGCAAGGGAAATTATTTAAGCGTAAAGGACGCGGTCTGGAACCCAGTGAACTGGGGGAACTGGTCTATCGCTATGCCGATAAAATGTTCACGTTAAGCCAGGAAATGCTGGATATCGTCAACTATCGCAAAGAGTCCAACTTATTGTTTGATGTTGGTGTGGCAGATGCCCTTTCCAAACGCCTGGTCAGCAGTGTTCTGGATGCCGCAGTTGTAGAAGACGAGCAGATCCATCTACGCTGTTTCGAATCGACGCACGAGATGCTGTTAGAGCAGTTGAGTCAGCATAAGCTGGATATGATCATCTCTGACTGTCCGATAGACTCCACCCAACAGGAAGGGCTGTTTTCCATGAAAATTGGTGAGTGTGGCGTCAGTTTCTGGTGCACTAACCCGCTGCCGGAAAAGCCGTTTCCTGCCTGTCTGGAAGAGCGTCGCTTACTTATTCCGGGGCGTCGCTCAATGTTGGGACGCAAGCTATTAAACTGGTTTAACTCTCAGGGCTTAAACGTTGAAATTCTGGGGGAGTTTGATGATGCGGCGTTGATGAAAGCCTTTGGGGCGACGCATAACGCTATTTTCGTTGCGCCTTCGCTGTATGCCAATGATTTTTATAATGATAACTCGGTTGTGGAGATAGGGCGAGTTGAGAACGTCATGGAAGAGTACCATGCGATTTTTGCCGAAAGGATGATTCAACACCCTGCGGTACAGCGTATTTGCAATGCCGATTACTCTGCGCTGTTTACGCCAGCCGCGAAATAACTATTCGTACTTTGCAGGCTGCAGTTTTGGCCTGCTGGAGACATAAAAAAACCCGCTTACGCGGGTTTTTTTACAAAGCTGACAACAAAAGGCGATTAAGCCAGTTTGTTGATCTGTGCAGTCAGGTTAGCCTTATGACGTGCAGCTTTGTTTTTGTGGATCAGACCTTTAGCAGCCTGACGGTCCACGATCGGTTGCATTTCGTTAAATGCTTTCTGTGCAGCAGCTTTGTCGCCAGCTTCGATAGCTGCGTATACTTTCTTGATGAAAGTACGCATCATAGAGCGACGGCTTGCGTTGTGCTTACGAGCCTTTTCAGACTGAATGGCGCGCTTCTTAGCTGATTTGATATTAGCCAAGGTCCAACTCCCAAATGTGTTCTATATGGACAATTCAAAGGCCGAGGAATATGCCCTTTTAGCCTTCTTTTGTCAATGGATTTGTGCAAATAAGCGCCGTTAATATGGCGGCGCTCGTTACGTAGTGATGGCGCAGGATTCTACCAGCTTGCGTGGTGTGAATACAGCTTTTCCGCGATAAAATTGCAGCAGGTCGTTAGTTTCTTACCGTGATTTGCGCCATGGCAATGAAAAGCCACTTCTTTCTGATTTCAGTACTCAATCGCCGGTTAACCTTGACCGCTGTACAAGGTATACTCGGACGATTTTCACTGTTTTGAGCCAGACATGAAGCTGATACGCGGCATACATAATCTCAGCCAGGCCCCGCAAGAAGGGTGTGTGCTGACTATTGGTAATTTCGACGGCGTGCATCGTGGTCATCGCGCGCTGTTGCAAGGGTTGCAGGAAGAAGGGCGCAAGCGCAACTTACCGGTGATGGTGATGATTTTTGAGCCTCAACCGCTGGAACTGTTTGCTACCGACAAAGCCCCGGCACGTCTGACCCGACTGCGGGAAAAGCTGCGTTACCTTGCAGAGTGTGGCGTTGATTACGTGCTGTGCGTGCGTTTCGACAGACGTTTCGCGGCGTTAACCGCGCAAAATTTCATCAGCGATCTTCTGGTGAAGCATTTGCGGGTAAAATTTCTGGCTGTTGGTGATGATTTCCGCTTTGGCGCTGGTCGTGAAGGTGATTTCTTGTTATTACAGAAAGCGGGCGCGGAATACGGCTTCGACATCACCAGTACGCAAACTTTTTGCGAAGGCGGCGTGCGTATCAGCAGTACCGCTGTGCGTCAGGCATTGGCAGATGACAACCTTGCTCTGGCGGAAAGTTTACTGGGGCACCCGTTTGCCATCTCCGGGCGCGTTGTCCACGGTGATGAGTTAGGGCGCACTATTGGTTTCCCGACGGCGAATGTACCGCTACGCCGTCAGGTCTCCCCGGTGAAAGGGGTTTATGCGGTGGAAGTGCTGGGCCTCGGTGAAAAGCCGTTACCCGGCGTTGCAAACATCGGAACACGCCCTACGGTTGCCGGTATTCGCCAGCAGCTGGAAGTGCATTTGTTAGATGTTGCAATGGACCTGTACGGTCGCCATATACAAGTAGTGTTGCGTAAAAAAATACGCAGTGAGCAGCGATTTGCGTCGCTGGACGAACTGAAAGCGCAGATTGCGCGTGATGAATTAACCGCCCGCGAATTTTTTGGGCTAACAAAACCGGCTTAAGCCTGTTATGTAATCAAACCGAAATACGGAACCGAGAATCTGATGAGTGACTATAAATCAACCCTGAATTTGCCGGAAACAGGGTTCCCGATGCGTGGCGATCTTGCCAAACGCGAACCGGGAATGCTGGCGCGTTGGACTGATGATGACCTGTACGGCATCATTCGTGCGGCTAAAAAAGGCAAAAAAACCTTCATTCTGCATGATGGCCCTCCATATGCGAATGGCAGCATTCATATTGGTCACTCGGTTAACAAGATTCTGAAAGACATAATCATCAAGTCCAAAGGGCTTTCCGGTTATGACTCGCCGTATGTGCCAGGTTGGGACTGCCACGGTCTGCCAATCGAGCTAAAAGTAGAGCAAGAATACGGTAAGCCGGGTGAGAAATTCACCGCCGCCGAGTTCCGCGCCAAGTGCCGCGAATACGCTGCGACCCAGGTTGACGGTCAGCGCAAAGACTTTATTCGTCTGGGCGTGCTGGGCGACTGGTCACACCCGTACCTGACCATGGACTTCAAAACTGAAGCCAATATCATCCGCGCGCTGGGTAAAATCATCGGCAACGGTCACCTGCACAAAGGTGCGAAGCCGGTACACTGGTGCGTTGACTGCCGTTCTGCGCTGGCTGAAGCGGAAGTTGAGTATTACGACAAAACCTCTCCGTCCATCGACGTTGCTTTCCAGGCAGTCGATCAGGATGCGCTGAAAGCGAAATTTGGCGTCAGCAACGTTAACGGCCCAATCTCGCTGGTTATCTGGACGACTACGCCGTGGACTCTGCCTGCGAACCGCGCAATCTCTATTGCACCGGATTTCGACTATGCGCTGGTGCAGATCGACGGTCAGGCCGTGATTCTGGCGAAAGATCTGGTTGAAAGCGTAATGCAACGTATCGGCGTTACCGATTACACCATTCTCGGCACGGTGAAAGGTGCAGAGCTTGAGCTGCTGCGCTTTACTCATCCGTTTATGGGCTTCGACGTTCCCGCAATCCTTGGCGATCACGTTACCCTGGATGCCGGTACTGGTGCTGTTCACACCGCGCCTGGCCACGGCCCGGACGACTATGTGATTGGTCAGAAATACGGCCTGGAAACCGCTAACCCGGTTGGTCCGGACGGCACTTATCTGCCGGGTACTTACCCGACGCTGGATGGTGTGAACGTCTTCAAAGCGAACGACATCGTCGTTGCGCTGTTGCAGGAAAAAGGCGCGCTGCTGCACGTTGAGAAAATGCAGCATAGCTATCCGTGCTGCTGGCGTCACAAAACGCCGATCATCTTCCGCGCGACGCCGCAGTGGTTCGTCAGCATGGATCAGAAAGGTCTGCGTGCGCAGTCACTGAAAGAGATCAAAGGCGTGCAGTGGATCCCGGACTGGGGTCAGGCGCGTATCGAGTCGATGGTCGCTAACCGTCCTGACTGGTGTATCTCCCGTCAGCGTACCTGGGGCGTACCGATGTCACTGTTCGTGCACAAAGACACTGAAGAGCTGCATCCGCGTACTCTCGAACTGATGGAAGAAGTGGCAAAACGCGTTGAAGTTGATGGCATTCAGGCGTGGTGGGATCTTGATGCGAAAGAGATCCTCGGCGACGAAGCTGACCAGTACGTGAAAGTGCCTGATACGCTGGATGTGTGGTTTGACTCTGGATCTACCCACTCTTCCGTTGTTGACGTGCGTCCGGAATTTGCCGGCCACGCTGCGGACATGTATCTGGAAGGTTCTGACCAACACCGTGGTTGGTTCATGTCTTCCCTGATGATCTCCACTGCGATGAAAGGCAAAGCGCCGTATCGTCAGGTACTGACTCACGGCTTTACCGTGGATGGTCAGGGTCGCAAGATGTCTAAATCCATCGGCAACACCGTTTCGCCGCAGGATGTGATGAACAAACTTGGCGCGGATATTCTGCGTCTGTGGGTGGCATCAACCGACTACACCGGCGAAATGGCTGTTTCTGACGAGATCCTGAAACGTGCTGCTGACAGCTATCGTCGTATCCGTAACACCGCGCGCTTCCTGCTGGCAAACCTCAATGGTTTCGATCCAGCAAAAGATATGGTGAAACCGGAAGAGATGGTGGTACTGGACAGATGGGCCGTGGGTTGTGCGAAAGCGGCTCAGGAAGACATCCTCAAGGCTTACGAAGCATACGATTTCCACGAAGTGGTACAGCGCCTGATGCGCTTCTGCTCCGTTGAGATGGGCTCTTTCTACCTCGACATCATCAAAGACCGTCAGTACACCGCTAAAGCGGACAGCGTGGCGCGTCGTAGCTGCCAGACTGCGCTGTATCACATCGCAGAAGCGCTGGTTCGCTGGATGGCGCCGATCCTCTCCTTCACCGCTGATGAAGTGTGGGGCTACCTGCCGGGCGAGCGTGAAAAATATGTCTTCACCGGTGAGTGGTACGAAGGCCTGTTTGGTCTGGCAGACAGCGAAGCGATGAACGATGCATTCTGGGACGAGCTGCTGAAAGTGCGTGGCGAAGTGAACAAAGTCATCGAGCAGGCTCGTGCGGATAAGAAAGTCGGCGGTTCTCTGGAAGCGGCAGTGACCCTGTACGCGGAACCCGAACTGGCGGCGAAACTGACCGCGCTGGGTGATGAATTACGATTTGTCCTGTTGACCTCTGGCGCTGCCGTTGCAGACTATAACGACGCACCTGCTGATGCGCAGCAGAGCGAAGTACTCAAAGGGCTGAAAGTCGCGTTGAGTAAAGCCGAAGGTGATAAGTGCCCACGCTGCTGGCACTACACCCAGGATGTCGGCAAGGTGGCGGAACACGCAGAAATCTGCGGCCGCTGTGTCAGCAACGTCGCCGGCGACGGTGAAAAACGTAAGTTTGCTTGATGAGTCAATCGATCTGTTCAACAGGGCTACGCTGGCTGTGGCTGGTGGTAGTCGTGCTGATTATCGATCTGGGCAGCAAATATCTGATCCTCCAGAACTTTGCTCTGGGGGATACGGTTCCGCTGTTCCCGTCGCTTAATCTGCATTATGCGCGTAACTATGGCGCGGCGTTTAGTTTCCTTGCCGATAGCGGCGGCTGGCAGCGTTGGTTTTTTGCCGGTATTGCGATTGGTATTAGTGTGATCCTGACGGTGATGATGTATCGCTCGAAGGCTACGCAAAAGCTAAACAATATCGCTTACGCGCTGATTATTGGCGGCGCACTGGGCAACCTGTTCGACCGTCTGTGGCACGGCTTTGTGGTCGATATGATCGACTTCTACGTCGGCGACTGGCATTTCGCCACCTTCAACCTCGCCGATAGCGCAATCTGTGTCGGTGCGGCATTGATTGTGCTGGAAGGTTTTTTACCTTCTAAAGCGAAAAAGCAATAATAAACCCTGCCGGATGCGATGCTGACGCATCTTATCCGGCCTACCGATTGCTGCGAAATCGTAGGCCGCATCCGGCAAAAATCCTCAAATACAAGAGCAAACCTGCATGTCTGAATCTGTACAGAGCAATAGCGCCGTCCTGGTGCACTTCACGCTAAAACTCGACGATGGCACTACCGCCGAGTCTACCCGCAACAACGGTAAACCGGCGCTGTTCCGCCTGGGTGATGCTTCTCTTTCCGAAGGGCTGGAGCAACATCTGCTGGGGCTGAAAGTGGGCGATAAAACCACCTTCTCGCTGGAGCCAGATGCGGCGTTTGGCGTGCCGTCACCAGACCTGATTCAGTACTTCTCCCGCCGTGAGTTTATGGATGCAGGCGAGCCAGAAATTGGCGCAATAATGCTTTTTACCGCAATGGATGGCAGTGAGATGCCTGGCGTGATCCGCGAAATTAACGGCGACTCCATTACCGTTGATTTCAACCATCCGCTGGCCGGGCAGACCGTTCATTTTGATATTGAAGTGCTGGAAATCGATCCGGCACTGGAGGCGTAACATGCAGATCCTGTTGGCCAACCCGCGTGGTTTTTGTGCCGGGGTAGACCGCGCTATCAGCATTGTTGAAAACGCGCTGGCCATTTACGGCGCACCGATTTATGTCCGCCACGAAGTGGTGCATAACCGCTACGTGGTCGATAGCCTGCGCGAGCGTGGGGCTATCTTTATTGAGCAGATCAGCGAAGTGCCGGACGGCGCGATCCTGATTTTCTCTGCGCATGGCGTTTCTCAGGCCGTACGTAACGAAGCGAAAAGCCGTGATTTGACGGTATTCGACGCCACCTGTCCGCTGGTGACCAAAGTGCATATGGAAGTCGCCCGCGCCAGTCGTCGTGGCGAAGAGTCTATTCTCATCGGCCACGCCGGGCACCCGGAAGTGGAAGGTACGATGGGGCAGTACAGCAACCCGGAAGGGGGAATGTATCTGGTCGAATCGCCGGACGATGTGTGGAAGCTCACGGTCAAAAACGAAGAGAAACTCTCCTTTATGACCCAAACCACGCTGTCGGTGGATGACACGTCTGATGTTATCGACGCGCTGCGTAAACGCTTCCCGAAAATTGTCGGGCCGCGCAAAGATGACATTTGTTACGCCACTACCAACCGTCAGGAAGCGGTTCGCGCCCTGGCAGAGCAGGCGGAAGTTGTATTGGTGGTCGGTTCGAAAAACTCCTCCAACTCCAACCGTCTGGCGGAACTGGCACAGCGTATGGGCAAACGCGCGTTTTTAATTGACGATGCGGCAGATATCCAGGAAGAGTGGGTGAAAGAAGCGAAATGTGTCGGTGTGACTGCGGGCGCATCAGCTCCGGATATTCTGGTACAGAACGTCGTCGCACGTTTACAGCAGCTTGGCGGTGGTGAAGCCATTTCGCTTGAAGGCCGTGAAGAAAACATTGTTTTCGAAGTGCCGAAAGAGCTGCGTGTCGATATTCGTGAAGTTGATTAAGTCATTAGCAGCCTAAGTTATGCGAAAATGCCGGTCTTATTACCGGCATTTTTTATGGAGAAAACATGCGCTTGCCGATTTTTTTGGATACCGACCCTGGTATCGACGATGCCGCAGCGATTGCTGCCGCGATCTTTGCCCCACAACTCGATCTCCAATTGATGACGACTGTCGGAGGCAATGTATCGGTGCAGAAAACTACCCGAAATGCGCTGCAATTGCTGCATTTCTGGGATGCGGATATCCCACTCGCCCAGGGGGCGGCAACACCGTTGGTACGCGCACCGCGTGATGCGTCTTATGTTCATGGCGAATCCGGCATGGATGGTTATGACTTCGTTGAGCACAATCGAAAACCACTGGAGAAACCGGCGTTTCTGGCGATTCGTGATGCGCTAATGTGCGCGCCTGAACCCGTTACCCTGGTGGCGATCGGGCCGTTGACGAATATCGCGCTATTGCTTTCACAGTGCCCGGAATGCAAACCGCATATTCGTCGTCTGGTGATCATGGGCGGTTCTGCCGGTCGTGGCAATTTCACGCCGAATGCCGAGTTTAATATTGCGATTGATCCTGAAGCGGCGGCCCAGGTCTTCCAGAGCGGACTGGAGATTGTGATGTGTGGCCTGGACGTCACCAATCAGGCGATGCTCACTCCCGAATATCTCACCACACTACCGGAATTGAATCGCACCGGAAAAATGCTTCATGCACTGTTTAGTCACTACCGCAGCGGCAGTATGCAAAGTGGCCTGCGAATGCACGATCTCTGTGCCATTGCCTGGCTGGTTCGCCCGGACTTGTTCACTCTCAAGCCGTGTTTTGTGGCGGTAGAAACACAAGGTGAATTTACTACGGGTACGACAGTCGTCGATATTGACGGTCGGCTGGATAAACCGGCAAATGTTCAGGTTGCGCTGGATCTGGACGTGAAAGGTTTCCAGCAGTGGGTGGCGGAGGTGCTGGCGCTGGCGCCGTAACCTGTCACATGTTATCGGCATGTAGTCATTCACTGACTCATGCCTTTCACTGATATCCCTCCCTGTTTATCATTAATTTCTAATTATCAGCGTTTTTGGCTGGCGGCGTAGCGATGCGCTGGTTACTCTGAAAACGGTCTATGCAAATTAACAAAAGAGAATAGCTATGCATGATGCAAACATCCGCGTTGCCATCGCGGGAGCCGGGGGGCGTATGGGCCGCCAGTTGATTCAGGCGGCGCTGGCATTAGAGGGCGTGCAGCTTGGCGCGGCGCTGGAACGCGAAGGATCTTCTTTACTGGGCAGCGATGCTGGCGAACTGGCTGGAGCAGGAAAAACCGGCGTTATCGTACAAAGCAGCCTTGATGTTGTAAAAGATGATTTTGATGTGTTTATCGATTTTACCCGTCCGGAAGGTACGCTGAACCATCTCGCTTTTTGCCGCCAACATGGCAAAGGGATGGTGATTGGCACCACGGGTTTTGATGACGCAGGTAAACAGGCGATTGGTGAAGCTGCCAAAGATATTGCGATTGTCTTTGCCGCCAACTTTAGCGTCGGTGTCAACGTCATGCTTAAGTTGCTGGAGAAAGCGGCTCAGGTCATGGGTGACTACACTGATATCGAAATTATCGAAGCGCATCATCGACATAAAGTCGATGCGCCGTCAGGCACTGCGCTGGCGATGGGGGAAGCGATTGCCCATGCGTTGGATAAAGATCTGAAAGATTGTGCCGTTTACAGCCGCGAAGGGCATACCGGTGAACGCGTTCCCGGAACGATAGGTTTTGCCACTGTACGTGCCGGAGACATCGTGGGTGAACATACCGCCATGTTTGCCGATATCGGCGAACGTCTGGAGATCACTCATAAGGCTTCCAGCCGCATGACATTTGCTAACGGCGCAGTAAGATCGGCATTGTGGCTGAGTGGCAAGGAAAGTGGTCTTTTTGATATGAGAGATGTGCTTAATCTCAATAAATTGTAACCACAAAACATTTGTAATGGAGCAAAAATAACACATTTAATTTATTGATTATAAAGGGCTTTAATTTTCAGCCCTTTTATTTTTGGTGTTATGTTTTTGAATTTTATTCAAGTGCTAAAAATTACATGTTTTGTCTTCTGCTTTTGTTGTTTTAATGTAAATTTTGACCATCTGGTCCACTTTTTTTCTTCGTGTTCTTTGTTTACACATTCTTCTCGCTGCGCAAGCGTTTTCCAGACCTTGTTAGATTGTGTTTTTGTCGGTTAGTGCCTGTAAAACAGGTGTGAGGCATAAAATTATATAATAAATCCCGCTATTGAGTTGACTTTTAGCGCCCATATCTCCAGAATGCCGCCGTTTGCCAGAAATTCGTCGGTAAGCAGATTTGCATTGATTCATCGCATCATTGTGAATTAATATGCAAATAAAGTGAGTGAATATTCTCTGGAGGGTGTTTTGATTAAGTCAGCGCTATTGGTTCTGGAAGACGGAACCCAGTTTCACGGTCGGGCCATAGGGGCAACAGGTTCGGCGGTTGGGGAAGTCGTTTTCAATACTTCAATGACCGGTTATCAAGAAATCCTCACTGATCCTTCCTATTCTCGTCAAATCGTTACTCTTACTTATCCCCATATTGGCAATGTCGGCACTAATGACGCCGATGAAGAATCTTCTCAGGTACATGCACAAGGTCTGGTGATTCGCGACCTGCCGCTGATTGCCAGCAACTTCCGTAATACCGAAGACCTCTCTTCTTACCTGAAGCGCCATAACATCGTAGCGATTGCCGATATCGATACCCGTAAGCTGACGCGTTTACTGCGCGAGAAAGGCGCACAGAACGGCTGCATCATCGCGGGCGACAACCCGGATGCGGCGCTGGCATTAGAAAAAGCCCGCGCGTTCCCTGGCCTCAATGGTATGGATCTGGCAAAAGAAGTGACTACCGCAGAAGCCTATAGCTGGACACAAGGGAGTTGGACGCTGACCGGCGGCCTGCCAGAAGCGAAAAAAGAAGACGAGCTGCCGTTCCACGTCGTGGCTTATGATTTCGGTGCCAAGCGCAACATCCTGCGGATGCTGGTGGACAGAGGCTGTCGCCTGACCATCGTTCCGGCGCAAACCTCTGCGGAAGACGTGTTGAAAATGAATCCGGACGGTATCTTCCTCTCCAACGGCCCTGGCGATCCGGCACCGTGCGATTACGCCATTACCGCCATCCAGAAATTCCTCGAAACCGACATCCCGGTATTTGGTATCTGCCTCGGTCATCAGCTGCTGGCGCTGGCAAGTGGGGCGAAGACCATCAAAATGAAATTTGGTCACCACGGCGGCAACCATCCGGTGAAAGATATTGAGAAAAATGTGGTGATGATCACCGCGCAAAACCACGGTTTTGCGGTGGACGAAGCAACATTACCTGCAAACCTGCGTGTTACACATAAATCCCTGTTCGACGGTACGTTACAAGGGATTCATCGCACCGATAAACCGGCGTTCAGCTTCCAGGGGCACCCTGAAGCCAGCCCTGGTCCACACGACGCAGCGCCGTTGTTCGACCACTTTATCGAGTTAATTGAGCAGTACCGTAAAACCGCTAAGTAATCAGGAGTAAAAGAGCCATGCCAAAACGTACAGATATAAAAAGTATCCTGATTCTGGGTGCGGGCCCGATTGTTATCGGTCAGGCGTGTGAGTTTGACTACTCTGGCGCGCAAGCATGTAAAGCCCTTCGCGAAGAGGGTTACCGCGTCATTCTGGTGAACTCCAACCCGGCGACCATCATGACCGACCCGGAAATGGCTGATGCGACCTACATCGAGCCGATTCACTGGGAAGTGGTACGTAAGATTATTGAAAAAGAGCGTCCGGATGCGGTGCTGCCAACGATGGGCGGTCAGACGGCGCTGAACTGTGCGCTTGAGCTTGAGCGTCAGGGCGTGCTGGAAGAGTTCGGTGTGACCATGATTGGTGCTACCGCCGACGCGATTGATAAAGCAGAAGACCGCCGCCGTTTCGACGTGGCGATGAAGAAAATCGGCCTTGAAACCGCGCGTTCTGGTATCGCACATACTATGGAAGAGGCGCTGGCGGTTGCCGCTGAAGTTGGCTTCCCGTGCATCATTCGACCTAGCTTTACTATGGGCGGTAGTGGTGGCGGTATCGCCTATAACCGCGAAGAGTTTGAAGAAATTTGCGCCCGTGGTCTGGATCTCTCCCCGACCAAAGAGTTGCTGATTGATGAGTCGCTGATCGGCTGGAAAGAGTACGAGATGGAAGTGGTGCGTGATAAAAACGACAACTGCATCATCGTCTGCTCTATCGAAAACTTCGATGCGATGGGCATCCACACCGGTGACTCCATCACCGTGGCGCCAGCCCAGACGCTGACCGACAAAGAATATCAAATCATGCGTAACGCCTCGATGGCGGTACTGCGTGAAATTGGCGTTGAAACTGGCGGTTCCAACGTTCAGTTTGCGGTTAACCCGAAAAACGGTCGCCTGATTGTTATCGAAATGAACCCGCGTGTGTCGCGTTCTTCGGCGCTGGCATCGAAAGCCACCGGCTTCCCGATTGCCAAAGTGGCGGCGAAACTGGCGGTGGGTTACACCCTTGACGAGCTGATGAACGACATCACCGGCGGGCGTACTCCGGCCTCCTTCGAGCCATCCATCGACTACGTGGTCACTAAAATTCCTCGCTTCAACTTCGAGAAATTCGCCGGTGCGAACGACCGTCTGACCACTCAGATGAAATCGGTTGGCGAAGTGATGGCGATTGGTCGCACGCAGCAGGAGTCCTTGCAAAAAGCCCTGCGCGGCCTGGAAGTGGGTGCGACCGGCTTCGACCCGAAAGTGAGCCTCGACGACCCGGAAGCCCTGACCAAAATCCGCCGCGAACTGAAAGATGCTGGCGCAGAGCGTATCTGGTACATCGCCGATGCCTTCCGTGCGGGCTTGTCTGTAGACGGCGTTTTCAACCTGACCAACATTGATCGCTGGTTCCTGGTGCAAATTGAAGAGCTGGTGCGTCTGGAAGAGAAAGTGGCAGAAGTGGGCATCACAGGCCTGAACGCTGACTTCCTGCGCCAGTTGAAACGCAAAGGCTTTGCTGATGCGCGTCTGGCAAAACTGGCGGGCGTGCGCGAAGCGGAAATCCGCAAGCTGCGCGACCAGTATGATTTGCATCCGGTCTACAAACGTGTGGATACCTGTGCGGCAGAGTTCGCTACCGACACCGCTTATATGTACTCCACCTATGAAGAAGAGTGCGAAGCGAATCCGTCTACTGACCGTGAAAAAATCATGGTGCTCGGCGGCGGCCCGAACCGTATCGGTCAGGGTATCGAATTCGACTACTGCTGCGTACACGCCTCGCTGGCGCTGCGTGAAGATGGTTACGAAACCATTATGGTTAACTGTAACCCGGAAACTGTCTCTACCGACTACGACACGTCCGACCGTCTCTACTTTGAGCCGGTAACTCTGGAAGATGTGCTGGAAATCGTGCGTATTGAGAAGCCGAAAGGCGTTATCGTTCAGTACGGCGGTCAGACCCCGCTGAAACTGGCGCGCGCACTGGAAGCCGCTGGCGTGCCGGTTATCGGCACCAGCCCGGATGCCATCGACCGTGCAGAAGACCGTGAACGCTTCCAGCACGCGGTTGACCGTCTGAAACTGAAACAACCGGCGAACGCTACCGTTACCGCTATTGAAATGGCGGTTGAGAAGGCGAAAGAGATTGGCTACCCGCTGGTGGTGCGCCCATCTTACGTTCTCGGCGGTCGGGCGATGGAAATTGTCTACGATGAAGCCGACCTGCGCCGTTACTTCCAGACGGCGGTGAGTGTCTCTAACGATGCGCCGGTGCTGCTGGATCATTTCCTTGATGACGCGGTAGAAGTTGATGTGGACGCCATCTGCGACGGCGAAATGGTGCTGATTGGCGGCATCATGGAGCACATCGAGCAGGCAGGCGTGCACTCCGGCGACTCCGCGTGTTCTCTGCCTGCGTACACACTGAGCCAGGAAATTCAGGATGTGATGCGCCAGCAGGTGCAGAAACTGGCCTTCGAATTGCAGGTGCGCGGTCTGATGAACGTGCAGTTTGCAGTGAAAAACAACGAAGTCTACCTGATTGAAGTTAACCCGCGTGCGGCGCGTACCGTTCCGTTCGTCTCCAAAGCCACCGGTGTACCGCTGGCAAAAGTGGCGGCGCGCGTGATGGCAGGGAAATCGCTGGCTGAGCAGGGCGTAACTAAAGAAGTTATCCCGCCGTACTACTCGGTGAAAGAAGTGGTGCTGCCGTTCAACAAATTCCCCGGCGTTGACCCGCTGTTAGGGCCAGAAATGCGCTCCACCGGGGAAGTGATGGGCGTCGGTCGCACCTTCGCTGAAGCGTTTGCTAAAGCGCAACTGGGTAGTAACTCCACCATGAAGAAACACGGTCGTGCGCTGCTCTCCGTGCGTGAAGGCGACAAAGAACGCGTGGTTGATCTGGCGGCAAAACTGCTGAAACAGGGCTTCGAGCTGGATGCGACCCACGGTACGGCGATTGTGCTGGGCGAAGCGGGTATTAATCCACGTCTGGTGAACAAAGTGCATGAAGGTCGTCCGCACATTCAGGATCGTATTAAGAATGGCGAATATACCTACATCATCAACACCACGTCAGGTCGTCGCGCGATTGAAGACTCCCGCGTGATTCGTCGCAGCGCGCTGCAATATAAAGTACATTACGACACCACCCTGAACGGCGGTTTTGCTACCGCGATGGCACTGAATGCAGATGCGACCGAAAAAGTTATTTCGGTACAGGAAATGCACGCGCAGATCAAATAATAGCGTGTCATGGCAGATATTTTTTATCCGCCAATTTGATCGAATAACTAATACGGTTCTCTGATGAGAACCGTTTTTTTTACCAGTAAGGATAATCTTTCCGGGAAACTCTATTTTTGATGATGTAAGCAGGATTTAGCTCACACTTATTGACAGGGAAGTTGCATACTATCGATATATCCACAATTTTAATATGGCCTTGTTTGATTGCTTCAAAACGAGTCATAGCCAGACTTTTAATTTGTGAAACTGGAGTTCGTATGTGTGAAGGATATGTTGAAAAACCACTCTATTTGTTAATCGCCGAATGGATGATGGCTGAAAATCGCTGGGTGATAGCAAGAGAGATCTCTATTCATTTCGATATTGAACACAGCAAGGCGATTAATACCCTAACTTATATTCTGTCGGAAGTCGCAGAAATAAGCTGCGAAGTTAAGATGATCCCTAATAAGCTGGAAGGGCGGGGATGTCAGTGCCAGCGACTGGTTAAAGTGGTCGATATTGATGAGCAAATTTACGCGCGCCTGCGCAATAACAGCCGGGAAAAATTAGTCGGCGTAAGAAAGACGCCGCGTATTCCTGCCGTCCCGCTCACAGAACTTAACCGTGAGCAGAAGTGGCAGATGATGTTGTCGAAGAGTATGCGTCGTTAATTTAATTTCGTTGATACCGTGCGGCCTGGTTGCCGGATGCGATGCTGGCGCATCTTATCCGGCCTACGGTTGCGCTCCTGGTTGGTCGGATAAGGCGTTTACGCCGCATCCGATGATGTTACCGCTTTGGCGTCACATCCGTCGTCCCCTGCAAACGGGGACGATTTTCCTCCATTTGCCTCAACGGTTGCGTTTCATGTAACGCTGCATGGCAGCGCCCGACAAGATCCTGATACTCTTTGGTATTCAATTGCTTCCAGTGCAACTCGTCATCGCTGACGCTGCGCACGGCACGGGCTGGCGTGCCCATCAACAACTGGCGTTTCTCGCCGCGAAAGCCTGCTTTGACAAAGCTCATGGCGGCAACAATGCTCTCTTCACCAATGACCGCGCCATCCATAATCACGCTGTTCATCCCGACCAATGCATCACGACCGATCACACAGCCATGCAGGATCGCGCCATGACCGATATGACCGTTTTCCCCGACAATGGTGTCAGTATCGCTGTAGCCATGCATAATGCAGCCATCCTGAATATTGGCTCCCGCTTGCACAATCAGTCGTCCGTAATCACCACGCAGCGAGGCGAGGGGACCGATGTAGACACCGGCTCCCACAATTACATCGCCAATCAATACCGCACTGGGATGGACAAACGCCGTCGGGTGAACCACCGGAATTAATCCCTCAAAGGCGTAATAGCTCACGGTTATTAACGCCCTTTCCACACCGGATCGCGCTTCTCAGCAAACGCCAGCGGCCCTTCAATGGCATCTTCCGAATGCAGAACTGAGGGATAGTTTTTCAACACACCGCTGCGAATATAGCGATATGCTTCTTCAACCGGCATTTCGCTGGTGGTGCGATAGATCTCTTTCAGTGCCGCAATTGCCAGCGGGGCGCTATTAACAAGCTGCTGCGCCAGTTCGCGGGCGTTATCCATCAGTTCAGCCTGGCTAACCACGCGGTTGACTACCCCCCAATGCAGCGCCTCTTCTGCGCCCATTCGTCTGCCGGTCATCACCATTTCATTGACGACGGCAGGTGGCAGGATCTTCGGCAGACGCAGCACGCCGCCGCTGTCCGGGACAATACCCAGTTTGGCTTCCGGCAGGGCGAAGCTGGCATTATCGGCACAAACAATAAAATCTGCCGCCAGCGCCAGTTCAAAGCCGCCGCCAAAGGCGTAGCCGTTCACGGCTGCGATAACCGGTTTATCGAGATTGAAAATTTCGGTTAACCCAGCAAATCCGCCTGGCCCGAAATCAGCATCCGGCGCTTCGCCTTCTGCTGCCGCTTTTAAATCCCAGCCGGCGGAAAAGAATTTCTCTCCGGCTCCGGTAATAATAGCGACGCGCAATTGCGGATCGTCACGGAAATTAAGAAATACTTCGCCCATCTCAAAGCTGGTTTTTGCATCAATAGCATTGGCTTTTGGACGATCAAGGGTAATTTCCAGAATTGATCCATTGCGGGTCAGATGTAATGATTCACTCATTCCTTTTCTCCATTTTTATTTTTTCAGGGACGACAACATCTCTGCAAAGAATGCATTTATTTTTAGAGCGTGATTATTAGCTGGCAGGATAATTCCCTGCCATTATGTTTATTTCAGATTCTTTCTGATTATTTTCCCCGAGCAATTACGCGGCAGATCTTTTCTGATCTCCAGATAAGAAGGCACTTTAAATTTCGCCATATTTTGTTCACAGAAGCAGAAAAATTCTTCCTCGCTCAATGTTTCACCTTCATTCAGCACCACAAAGGCCTTGATAGCTTCATCGCGAATAGAATCTTTAATACCAACAACCACGATATCCTGAATTTTCGGATGGGTGGCGATGATATTTTCCAGCTCCACGCAGGAAACATTCTCGCCACCGCGTTTGATCATATTGCAGCGACGATCGACGAAATAAAAAAAGCCCTCTTCGTCGCGGTATCCGGTATCGCCAGTATGAAGCCAGCCATCGGCTTCCAGGACTTTGGCGGTGGCTTGCGGGTTGAGAAAGTACTCTTTGAAGATGGTTTTCCCTGGTACGCCTTTAATACAGATTTCACCGATCTCACCTGCCGGGAGCGGGCGATTGTGATCGTCGCGGATCTCCGCTTCGTAGCAAAACCCCGCCCGACCAATCGACGGCCAGCGTCGTTTATCGCCAGGGCGATCGCCGATAATGCCCACAATGGTTTCTGTCATCCCATAAGACGTCAGCAAGCGAACGCCGAAGCGTTCACAAAAAGCGTCTTTTTCCTGCTCCGACAGGTTGAGATAAAACATCACTTCCCGCAGGCAGTGTTGTCGGTCGTTCGCAGAAGGCGGCTGCACCATCAACGTACGAATCATCATCGGAATACATTCGGTAACGGTGGCATGGTACTTCTGTACCTGTCCCCAGAAGGCGCGGGCGCTGTATTTCTCGACCAGCACAAAGGTGGCTCCGGCAGAAAACGCCGCCATCGCCGCAGTGCACTGGCAATCGATATGAAATGCAGGCATTACCGTCAGGTAGACGTCATCGTCACGCAGGGCGCACTGCCAGGCGGAGTAATATCCGGCGAAGCGCAGATTGTAATGGGTAATCACCACCCCTTTCGGTCGGGAGGTGGTGCCGGAGGTAAAGAGAATTTCCGCCGTATCGTCGGTCGATAGCGGCGGCGCATAGCACAAGGTGGCAGGTTGTTGCTCTTTCAGTTGAGTAAACGAACTGACGCCATCATCAGCGGGAAACGCCACATCGGTCAGGCAAATGTGCCGTAGCTGCGTGGTATCTTCCTGCTGAATCTGTTGATACATGGAGTAGAATTGCGCACTGGTCACCAGCAGACACGCCTGGCTGTTTTGCAGGATCCACGCACTTTCTTCGCGCAGCAGGCGGGCGTTAATCGGCACCATAATCGCGCCAATTTTTGCCAGCCCGAACCAGCAAAAGATAAATTCCGGGCAGTTGTCCAGATGCAGCGCGACCTTGTCGCCTTTGCGGATCCCCAGCGTATAAAACAGGTTTGCCGTGCGGTTAATCTCCTGATTTAACTCAAGATAACTGTACCGGTTAACGACTCCGCCGCTGGATTCACAAATCAGCGCCGTTTTATGACCGTAAACGTCCGCCAGATCGTCCCACATTTGACGTAGATGTTGTCCGCCAATGATATCCATTGCACCTCTATCCATTTTGTTCGTTTGTTATTGAGCGGGCGCTAGTCGGGTAACCCGACCTACGCCACGCGTTTAATCCTCAACTTTGGCCAGACCTTTGCTGACCAACTCCTGAATGTCGTTTTCGCTGTAGCCGATATTTTTCAAAATGGCAGCCGTGTCCATGCCGTGTGATGGCATTCCGCGCCAGATTTGGCCGGGGTTATTTTTGAATTTCGGCATGATGTTCGGTCCTTTGCAGGTGCGACCATCCATCGTTTGCCACTGGGTGATTGATTCGCGGGCAACGTACTGCGGATTGCTTTCCAGTTCCGGTACGGTCAGCACTTTGGCGCAGGCGATATTCAGTTCGGCAAAGCGTTCTTTTACTTCCGCGATGGTGTGTGCTGCCAGCCAGGTATCGAGTTTCTCTTCAACCAGCGGGCCGTAAGGGCATTCGATACGGTGGATAAGCTGAGTGCCTTCCGGGATTTCCGGCGTACCAAGCAGATGCGCAAGACCAATATCTTTAAAGCACTCTGCGATCTGAGTAATACCCACCAGTTCCATCACAATGTAGCCGTCGGCGCATTTGTACAGACCGCAACCAGCGTAGTAGGGATCTTTACCTTTGGTCATGCGCGGGCACATTTCGCCACCGTTGAAGTAATCCATCATGAAGTACTGACCCATGCGCAGCATCACTTCATACATGGCGATGTCGATACTTTCGCCTTTACCGGTTTCGCGCACTTTGTGCAGTGCCGCCAGCGCCGCCGTGGTGGCGGTCAGGCCGGAGAAGTAATCGGCGGTATACGGGAAGGCAGGCATTGGCTGGTCAACATCACCGTTCTGAATCAGGTAACCACTGAAGGCCTGGGCGATGGTGTTATAGGCCGGAAGGTTGGTGTACTCCTCGGTGCCGTACTGACCAAAACCGGACAGGTGAGCGATAACCAGTTTCGGGTTGTGCTGCCACAGGACTTCATCAGTAATGCCACGACGGGCAAAGGCTGGGCCTTTACTGGCTTCGATGAAGATATCGGTGGTTTCCATTAATTTCAGAAACGCTTCGCGGCCTTCATCTTTGAAGATATTTAATGACAGCGCGTGCAGGTTGCGACGAGAAAGCTGCGGGTAGTTTGGTTGAACGCGAATGGTGTCGGCCCAGGCGACGTTCTCGATCCAGATAACTTCCGCCCCCCATTCTGCGAACATTTGCCCGGCGAATGGCCCGGCGATTTCGATACCGGAGAAGACAACGCGCAATCCGGCCAGCGGCCCGAATTTCGGCATGGGTAGATGATCCATATTAGCTCCTGAAAAATTTATGTAGCGCATGACTGCCGGATGCGGCGTAAACGCCTTATCCGGCCAACCGTAGGCCTGATAAGACGCGGCAAGCGTCGCATCAGGCAGCGCACGGACTTAGCGGTATTGCTTCAGCACCGCACGACCCAGCGTCAGGATCTGCATTTCGTCAGATCCCCCGGAGACGCGGTCTACACGCAGGTCACGCCAGAAGCGGCTGATGCGGTGGTTACCCGCAATCCCGACGCCGCCCAGCACCTGCATTGCGCTGTCCACCACTTCAAATGCCGCATTGGCGCAGAAGTATTTGCACATCGCAGCATCGCCAGAGGTGATGGTGCCGTTGTCTGCTTTCCACGCTGCTTCATACAGCATGTTTTTCATGGAGTTTAATTTGATCGCCATGTGGGCGAATTTTTCCTGAATCAACTGGAAACGACCAATAGCCTCGCCAAACTGCACTCGCTGATTGGCGTAGCGCGCCGCATCTTCAAAGGCGCACATCGCCGTACCGTAGTTGGTGAGGGCTACCAGGAAACGTTCGTGGTCGAACTCTTCTTTCACGCGGTTAAAGCCGTTACCTTCCCGACCGAACATGTCTTTCTCGTCCAGTTCCACATCGTCAAAGGTGATTTCACAGCAGCTATCCATACGCAGACCGAGCTTCTCAAGTTTGGTCACTTTGATGCCCGGTTTGCTCATATCAACAAACCATTCGGTGTAGACAGGTTTGTCCGGAGAAGCACCGTCGCGCGCCATCACCACGATGTACGGGGTGTAGGCGCTGCTGGTAATAAAACACTTACTACCATTAAGATAAATCTTACCATTTCTACGGGTATAAGTCGTTTTCAGGCTACCCACGTCGGAGCCCGCGCCCGGTTCGGTAATCGCTGAGTTCCACATCTGCTTACCCGTGCCACGGAACGCCATAATCTTGTCGATCTGCTCTTGTGTGCCTTCGCGCAGGAAGGTGTTAAACCCACCCGGCAACTGGTACAGCACGTAGGTTGGCGCCCCCAGACGCCCCAGTTCCATCCACACGGCGGCGAGGGTGACGAATCCTGCGTCCAGACCACCGTGTTCTTCGGGGATCAGCAGGCTATCGATACCCATATCCGCCAGTGCTTTAACAAATCGTTCCGGGTAGACGCTGTCACGGTCGCACTCGGCAAAATAGGCTTCCCAGTTTTCACTGGCCATCAGTTCACGGATACCGGCGACAAACAGTTCCTGCTCATCATTTAAATTAAAATCCATCTTTCAACCTCTTGATATTTTTGGAGTTAATTAATCTTTCCAGTTCTGTTTCGCGTCTTTAATAAAGGAGAGCGTCACCATAATGTTGACGAAGAACAGCGGGCATCCTCCGGCGATAATGGCGGTTTGAATCGGTTTCAGGCCGCCGAGCGCCAGCAGAACAATGCCGATAATGCCAACCAGAATTGACCAGCCGATACGCACCAGCAGCGGCGGCTCTTCGCCGTCGCGTACTTCGCGGCAGGTGGACATCGCCAGGGTATAAGAGCAGGCGTTAACCAGCGTAACGGTGGCAATAAAGCAAAGAATGAAGAAGCCCCACATGGTGGCGGTGCTGAGCGGCAGAGCGGCCCAGGTTTCGATGATGGCGCGCGCCACACCGTACTGTTCGATCAGGTTCGGAATGTTGATGATGTTTTTATCTATCAACAGCAAAGTGTTACTACCAAGCACGGTCCACAAGATCCAGGTGGAGGCTGTCAGCCCCAGCACCATGCCGAAGCACAGTTCACGCACGGTACGACCACGGGAAATACGCGCCAGGAAGATACTCATCTGGATAGCGTAAATCACCCACCATGCCCAGTAGAAAACCGTCCAGCCCTGCGGGAAGCCGCCTTTGGCGATAGGATCGGTATAGAACAACATGCGCGGCAGATACATCAGCAACATCCCCACCGAGTCGGTGAAGTAGTTCATGATGAAGCTAGCACCACTGACGATAAACACCCAACCCAGCATCAGGAAGCTCAGGTAGCTACGCACATCACTGGCGATACGTACCCCTTTTTGCAGGCCGCAGGCGACGCAAATGGCGTTGAGGATAATCCAGCAGGTAATGATGATGGCGTCCAGTTGCAGGGTATGCGGAATGCCAAACAACCACTGCATACACTCGGTCACCAGCGGTGTGGCAAGGCCGAGACTGGTGCCCATCGCGAAGATCAAGGCGACGAGATAGAAGTTATCGACAATAGTACCGAACAACCCTTTGGCGTGTTTTTCACCTACCAGCGGCACCAGGGTGGAGCTGGGGCGAATCACTTCCATTTTGCGGACAAAGAAGAAGTAAGCGAAGGCGACTGAAAGGAAGCTGTAAGTGGCCCACGGCAGAGGTCCCCAGTGGAACAAGCTGTAAGCCAGCCCTAACTCTTTCGCGCCGGTTGAGTTAGGTTCTAAGCCAAACGGCGGGGTGGAGATGTAGTAGTAGATCTCAATAGAGCCCCAGAACAGTACGGCAGCAGACGTACAGGAGGCGAACATCATAAAGATCCAACTGGCGGTACTAAATTCAGGCGGTTCGTTACCTAAACGCTTTTTGGCATACGGGCCAAACACCAGCCAGAACCAGCCGAAAAGCATCACCACCATATACCATTCAAATGCCCATCCCCATACATTGGTGACGTAACTGAATACAGCATTAATAACGACATTCGCCGCATCCAGATCTCTGACTGTAAGCCAGCAAAGTATGCCAACGATTATTAACGGCGGAAAGAATACCTTCGGTTCTATTCCCGTTTTTCTCTTTTTATCTTTCATGAGTTAATTCCACTGTGAAAACGAATATTTATTTTGCGTTCCCGTTTGTTTTATTTTGTTAACATTTAATATAATTATTATTAACCTCGTGGACGCGTTAATGGCTAACTCATAATGGGTATTCAATTGGCTGTATTCTGTGATTTTAATCACATTTTTCTATCGGGTAAAAACAAGAGCTTTTGATGTTAATATTATTTATTAATCAATTAGTTATGTTTGGTTGTGCGTAAAAAAATAGCATCTGACTTTCAATATTGGTGATCCATAAAACAATATTGAAAATTTCTTTTTGCTACGCCGTGTTTTCAATATTGGTGAGGGACTTAACAATATTGAAAGTTGGATTTATCTGCGTGTGACATTTTCAATATTGGTGATTAAAGTTTTATTTCCAAATTAAAGGGCGTGATATCTGTAATTAACACCACCGATATGAACGACGTTTCCTTCATGATTTCTGGAGATGCAATGAAGATTATTACTTGCTATAAGTGCGTGCCTGATGAACAGGATATTGCGGTCAATAATGCTGATGGTTCATTAGACTTCAGCAAAGCCGATGCCAAAATAAGCCAATACGATCTCAACGCTATTGAAGCGGCTTGCCAGTTAAAACAGCAGGCGGCAGAGGCGCAGGTGACGGCCTTAAGTGTGGGTGGTAAAGCCCTGACCAACGCCAAAGGGCGTAAAGATGTGTTGTCGCGCGGCCCGGATGAACTGATTGTAGTGATTGATGATCAGTTCGAGCAGGCACTGCCACAACAAACTGCGACCGTACTGGCTGCGGCTGCCCAGAAAGCAGGCTTTGATCTGATCCTCTGCGGCGATGGTTCTTCCGACCTTTATGCCCAGCAGGTTGGTTTGCTGGTGGGCGAAATCCTCAATATTCCGGCAGTTAACGGCGTGGGCAAAATTATCTCCCTGACGGCAGATACCCTCACCGTTGAGCGCGAACTGGAAGATGAAACCGAAACCTTAAGCATTCCGCTGCCTGCGGTTGTTGCTGTTTCCACTGATATCAACTCCCCACAAATTCCTTCGATGAAAGCCATTCTCGGCGCGGCGAAAAAGCCAGTCCAGGTATGGTCGGCGGCGGATATCGGTTTTAACGCAGAGGCAGCCTGGTCAGAACAACAGGTTGCCGCGCCGAAACAGCGCGAGCGTCAGCGCATCGTGATTGAAGGCGACGGCGAAGAACAGATCGCCGCATTTGCTGAAAATCTTCGCAAAGTCATTTAATTACAGGGGATGCTATGAACACGTTTTCTCAAGTCTGGGTATTCAGCGATACCCCTTCTCGTCTGCCGGAACTGATGAACGGTGCGCAGGCTTTAGCTAATCAAATCAACACCTTTGTCCTCAATGATGCCGACGGCGCACAGGCAATCCAGCTTGGCGCTAATCATGTCTGGAAATTAAACGGCAAACCGGACGATCGGATGATCGAAGATTACGCCGGTGTCATGGCTGACACTATTCGCCAGCACGGCGCAGACGGTCTGGTGCTGTTGCCAAACACCCGTCGCGGCAAATTACTGGCGGCAAAACTGGGTTATCGCCTTAAAGCGGCGGTGTCTAACGATGCTAGCACCGTCAGCGTACAGGACGGTAAAGCGACAGTGAAACACATGGTTTACGGTGGTCTGGCGATTGGCGAAGAACGCATTGTCACGCCGTATGCGGTACTGACCATCAGCAGCGGCACGTTCGATGCGGCTCAGCCAGACGCGTCACGTACTGGCGAAACGCACACCGTGGAGTGGCAGGCTCCGGCTGTGGCGATTACCCGCACGGCAACCCAGGCGCGCCAGAGCAACAGCGTCGATCTCGACAAAGCCCGCCTGGTGGTCAGCGTCGGTCGCGGTATTGGCAGCAAAGAGAACATTGCGCTGGCAGAACAGCTTTGCAAGGCGATAGGTGCGGAGTTGGCCTGTTCTCGTCCGGTGGCAGAAAACGAAAAATGGATGGAGCACGAACGCTATGTCGGTATCTCCAACCTGATGCTGAAACCTGAACTGTACCTGGCTGTGGGGATCTCCGGGCAGATCCAGCACATGGTTGGCGCTAACGCGTCGCAAACCATTTTCGCCATCAATAAAGATAAAAATGCGCCGATCTTCCAGTACGCGGATTACGGCATTGTTGGCGACGCCGTGAAGATCCTTCCGGCGCTGACCGCAGCTTTAGCGCGTTGATCCACTCTGGCAGGGCTGCATTTCGGCCCTGCCGCTGACAGGGAGCTCTTATGTCCGAAGATATCTTTGACGCCATCATCGTCGGTGCAGGGCTTGCCGGTTCGGTTGCCGCACTGGTGCTCGCCCGCGAAGGGGCGCAAGTGTTAGTTATCGAGCGTGGCAATTCCGCAGGTGCCAAGAACGTCACCGGCGGGCGTCTCTATGCCCACAGTCTGGAACACATTATTCCAGGTTTCGCCGAATCTGCCCCCGTAGAACGCCTGATTACCCATGAAAAACTCGCGTTTATGACGGAAAAGTCAGCGATGACTATGGACTACTGCAACGGTGACGAAACCTCGCCATCCCAGCGTTCTTACTCTGTTTTGCGCAGTAAATTTGATGCCTGGTTAATGGAGCAGGCCGAAGAAGCGGGCGCGCAGTTAATTACCGGGATTCGTGTCGATAACCTCGTACAGCGCGATGGCAAAGTCGTCGGTGTAGAAGCCGATGGCGATGTGATTGAAGCGAAAACGGTGATCCTTGCTGATGGGGTGAACTCCATCCTTGCCGAAAAGTTGGGGATGGCAAAACGCGTCAAACCGACGGATGTGGCGGTTGGCGTGAAGGAACTGATCGAGTTACCGAAGTCGGTTATTGAAGACCGTTTTCAGTTGCAGGGTAATCAGGGGGCGGCTTGCCTATTTGCGGGTTCCCCCACCGATGGCCTGATGGGCGGCGGCTTCCTTTATACCAATGAAAATACCCTGTCGCTGGGGCTGGTTTGCGGCCTGCATCATCTGCATGACGCAAAAAAATCGGTGCCGCAAATGCTGGAAGATTTCAAACAACATCCGGCCGTTGCACCGCTGATCGCGGGCGGCAAGCTGGTGGAATATTCCGCTCACGTAGTGCCGGAAGCAGGCATCAACATGCTGCCGGAGTTGGTTGGTGACGGCGTACTGATTGCCGGTGATGCCGCCGGAATGTGTATGAACCTCGGTTTTACCATTCGCGGTATGGATCTGGCGATTGCCGCCGGGGAAGCCGCAGCAAAAACCGTGCTTTCAGCGATGAAAAGCGACGATTTCAGTAAGCAAAAACTGGCGGAATATCGTCAGCATCTTGAGAGTGGCCCGCTGCGCGATATGCGTATGTACCAAAAACTACCGGCGTTCCTTGATAACCCACGCATGTTTAGCGGCTACCCGGAACTGGCGGTGGGCGTGGCGCGTGACCTGTTCACCATTGATGGCAGCGCGCCGGAACTGATGCGCAAGAAAATCCTCCGCCACGGCAAGAAAGTGGGCTTCATCAATCTGATCAAGGATGGCATGAAAGGAGTGACCGTTTTATGACTTCTCCCGTCAATGTGGACGTCAAACTGGGCGTCAATAAATTCAATGTCGATGAAGAGCATCCGCACATTGTTGTGAAGGCCGATGCCGATAAACAGGCGCTGGAGCTGCTGGTGAAAGCGTGCCCCGCAGGTCTGTACAAGAAGCAGGATGACGGCAGTGTGCGCTTCGATTACGCCGGATGTCTGGAGTGCGGCACCTGTCGCATTCTGGGGCTGGGGTCGGCGCTGGAACAGTGGGAATACCCGCGCGGCACCTTTGGTGTGGAGTTCCGTTACGGCTGATGTTGGTTTGATACGTAACGCCGTACTAACTCTCATTGCAAAAAAACAGGAATAACCCATGCAACCGTCCAGAAACTTTGACGATCTTAAATTCTCTTCTATTCACCGCCGCATTTTGCTGTGGGGAAGCGGTGGTCCGTTTCTGGATGGTTATGTACTGGTAATGATTGGCGTGGCGCTGGAGCAACTGACTCCGGCGCTGAAACTGGACGCTGACTGGATTGGCTTGCTGGGCGCGGGAACGCTCGCCGGGCTGTTCGTCGGCACATCGCTGTTTGGCTATATCTCCGATAAAGTTGGACGGCGCAAAATGTTCCTCATTGATATTATCGCCATTGGCGTGATATCGGTGGCGACGATGTTTGTCTCATCCCCCGTCGAACTGCTGGTGATGCGGGTACTCATCGGCATTGTCATCGGCGCGGATTATCCCATCGCCACCTCGATGATCACCGAGTTCTCCAGCACCCGTCAGCGGGCGTTTTCCATCAGCTTTATTGCTGCCATGTGGTATGTCGGCGCAACCTGTGCCGATCTGGTTGGCTACTGGCTTTATGATGTGGAAGGTGGCTGGCGCTGGATGTTGGGCAGCGCGGCGATCCCCTGTTTGTTGATTTTGATTGGTCGATTCGAACTGCCTGAATCTCCCCGCTGGTTGTTACGCAAAGGGCGAGTAAAAGAGTGCGAAGAGATGATGATAAAACTGTTTGGCGAACCGGTGGCTTTCGATGAAGAGCAGCCGCAGCAAACCCGTTTTCGCGATCTGTTTAATCGCCGCCATTTTCCTTTTGTCCTGTTTGTTGCCGCCATCTGGACCTGCCAGGTGATCCCAATGTTCGCCATCTACACCTTTGGCCCGCAAATCGTTGGTTTGTTGGGGCTGGGCGTCGGCAAAAATGCGGCGCTGGGAAACGTGGTGATTAGCCTGTTCTTTATGCTCGGCTGTATTCCGCCGATGCTGTGGCTAAACACTGCCGGACGGCGTCCATTGTTGATTGGCAGCTTTGCCATGATGACGCTGGCGCTGGCGGTTTTGGGGCTGATCCCGGATATGGGGATCTGGCTGGTAGTAATGGCCTTTGCGGTGTATGCCTTTTTTTCTGGCGGGCCGGGTAATTTGCAGTGGCTCTATCCTAATGAACTCTTCCCGACAGATATTCGCGCCTCTGCCGTGGGCGTGATTATGTCCTTAAGCCGTATTGGCACCATTGTTTCGACCTGGGCACTGCCGATCTTTATCAATAATTACGGTATCAGTAACACGATGCTAATGGGGGCGGGGATCTCGCTGTTTGGCTTGTTGATTTCCGTAGCGTTTGCCCCGGAAACACGTGGGATGTCACTGGCGCAGACCAGCAATATGACGATCCGCAGGCAGCGAGCGGGGTAATTTATTCAGATTTCTCTCTTTTCTGAATCAATATTATTGACTATAAGCCGCGTGAATATGTGACTACACTTTGTGGGAAAATAAAGGCGTAAACACGCGGGCTAATAACTATGATCCTCATAATTTATGCGCATCCGTATCCGCATCATTCCCATGCGAATAAACGGATGCTTGAACAGGCAAGGACGCTGGAAGGCGTCGAAATTCGCTCTCTTTATCAACTCTATCCTGACTTCAATATCGATATTGCCGCCGAGCAGGAGGCGCTGTCTCGCGCCGATCTGATCGTCTGGCAGCACCCGATGCAGTGGTACAGCATTCCACCGCTCCTTAAACTTTGGATCGATAAAGTCCTCTCGCACGGCTGGGCTTACGGTCACGGCGGTACGGCGCTGCATGGCAAACACTTGCTGTGGGCGGTGACGACCGGCGGCGGGGAAAGCCATTTTGAAATAGGTGCGCATCCGGGCTTTGATGTGCTGTCGCAGCCGCTACAGGCGACGGCAATCTACTGCGGGCTGAACTGGCTGCCGCCGTTTGCCATGCACTGCACCTTTATTTGTGACGACGAAACCCTCGAAGGGCAGGCGCGTCATTATAAGCAACGTCTGCTGGAATGGCAGGAGGTACATCATGGATAGCCATACGCTGATTCAGGCGCTGATTTATCTCGGTTCGGCGGCGCTGATTGTACCCATTGCGGTACGCCTCGGTCTGGGATCGGTACTTGGCTACCTGATCGCGGGCTGCATTATTGGCCCGTGGGGGCTGCGACTGGTGACTGATGCCGAATCTATTCTGCACTTTGCCGAGATTGGCGTGGTGCTGATGCTATTTATTATCGGCCTCGAACTCGATCCACAAAGGTTGTGGAAGCTGCGTGCGGCAGTGTTCGGCGGTGGCGCATTGCAGATGGTGATTTGCGGCGGCCTACTGGGGCTCTTCTGCATGTTACTTGGGCTGCGCTGGCAGGTAGCGGAATTGATCGGCATGACGCTGGCGCTCTCCTCTACGGCGATTGCCATGCAGGCGATGAATGAGCGTAACCTGATGGTGACGCAAATGGGACGCAGCGCCTTTGCGGTGCTGCTGTTCCAGGATATCGCCGCGATCCCGCTGGTGGCGATGATCCCGCTACTGGCGGCGAGCAGTGCCTCGACGACGATGGGCGCATTTGCTCTCTCGGCGTTAAAAGTGGCGGGTGCGCTGGTGCTGGTGGTATTGCTGGGGCGCTATGTCACGCGTCCGGCACTGCGTTTTGTTGCCCGCTCTGGCTTGCGGGAAGTATTCAGCGCCGTGGCTTTATTCCTCGTGTTTGGCTTTGGTTTGCTGCTGGAAGAGGTTGGCTTGTCGATGGCGATGGGCGCGTTTCTGGCGGGCGTACTGCTGGCAAGCTCGGAATACCGTCATGCGCTGGAAAGCGATATCGAACCATTTAAAGGTTTGCTGCTGGGGCTGTTTTTCATCGGTGTTGGCATGTCGATAGACTTTGGCACGCTGCTTGAAAACCCATTACGCATTGTCATTTTGCTGCTTGGTTTCCTCATCATCAAAATTGCCATGTTGTGGCTGATTGCCCGGCCATTACAGGTGCCGAATAAACAGCGTCGTTGGTTTGCGGTGCTGTTAGGGCAGGGCAGCGAGTTTGCCTTTGTGGTGTTTGGTGCGGCGCAAATGGCAAATGTGCTGGAGCCGGAGTGGGCGAAATCTCTGACCCTGGCGGTGGCGCTGTCGATGGCGGCAACGCCGATTCTGCTGGTGATCCTCAATCGCCTTGAGCAATCTTCTACTGAAGAAGCGCGTGAAGCCGATGAGATCGATGAAGAACAGCCGCGCGTGATTATCGCCGGATTCGGTCGTTTTGGGCAGATCACCGGACGTTTATTGCTCTCCAGTGGGGTGAAAATGGTGGTGCTCGATCACGATCCTGACCATATCGAAACCTTGCGTAAATTCGGCATGAAAGTCTTTTACGGTGATGCCACGCGGATGGATTTACTGGAATCTGCGGGAGCGGCGAAAGCGGAAGTGCTGATTAACGCCATCGACGATCCGCAAACCAATCTGCAACTGACGGAGATGGTGAAAGAACATTTTCCGCATTTGCAGATTATTGCCCGCGCCCGCGATATCGATCACTACATCCGTTTGCGACAGGCTGGCGTTGAAAAGCCGGAGCGTGAAACCTTTGAAGGTGCGCTGAAAACCGGGCGTCTGGCACTGGAAAGTTTAGGTCTGGGGCCGTATGAAGCGCGAGAACGCGCCGATGTGTTCCGCCGCTTTAATATTGAGATGGTGGAAGAGATGGCAATGGTTGAGAACGACACCAAAGCCCGCGCGGCGGTCTATAAACGCACCAGCGCGATGTTAAGTGAGATCATTACCGAAGACCGTGAACATCTGTCATTAATTCAACGACATGGCTGGCAGGGAACCGAAGAAGGTAAACATACCGGCAACATGGCGGATGAACCGGAAACGAAACCCTCATCCTAATAAAGAGTGACGTAAATCACACTTTACAGCTAACTGTTTGTTTTTGTTTCATTGTAATGCGGCGAGTCCAGGGGGAGAGCGTGGACTCGCCAGCAGAATATAAAATTTTCCTCAACATCATCCTCACACCAGTCGACGACGGTTTACGCTTTACGTATAGTGGCGACAATTTTTTTTATCGGGAAATCTCAATGATCAGTCTGATTGCGGCGTTAGCGGTAGATCGCGTTATCGGCATGGAAAACGCCATGCCGTGGAACCTGCCTGCCGATCTCGCCTGGTTTAAACGTAACACCTTAAATAAACCCGTGATTATGGGGCGCCATACCTGGGAATCCATCGGCCGCCCGCTGCCAGGACGCAAGAATATTATCATCAGCAGCCAGCCGGGTACGGACGATCGCGTAACGTGGGTGAAATCGGTGGATGAAGCCATCGCGGCGTGTGGTGACGTACCGGAGATTATGGTGATTGGCGGTGGTCGCGTTTATGAGCAGTTCCTGCCCAAAGCGCAAAAACTGTATCTGACGCATATCGACGCGGAAGTGGAAGGCGATACCCATTTCCCGGACTACGAGCCGGATGACTGGGAATCGGTGTTCAGCGAATTCCACGACGCCGATGCGCAGAACTCTCATAGCTATTGTTTTGAGATTCTGGAACGGCGGTAAGTTTGTATAGAATTTACGGCTAGTGCCGGATGCGACGCCGGTCGCGTCTTATCCGGCCTTCCTGTATCAGGCTGTGTTTAAGACGCCGCCGCTTCGCCCATATCCTTATGCCGGTTCGATGGCTGGACGAAATACTGCTTATCTTCCCAGCGCAGGCAGGTTAATGTCCCACCCCAGCAGCATCCGGTATCCAGCGCGTAAATACCTTCCGGCGTACCTTTTCCTTCCAGCGATGCCCAGTGACCAAACACAATATTGTACTCTTCGCTAACTGGCCCTGGAATGGTAAACCACGGTTTCAATGGTGCTGGCGCGTCTTCTGGCGACTCTTTGCTGTACATATCCAGTTGACCGTTCGGGAAGCAAAAACGCATACGGGTAAAAGCGTTGGTGATAAAACGCAGTCGTGCCAGTCCGCGTAACTCTGGCGTCCAGTTGTTTGGCATGTCGCCGTACATGGCGTCGAGGAAGAAAGGATAGGAGTCACTCGACAATACTGCTTCTACGTCGTGAGCACACTCTTTAGCAGTCTCTAAGTCCCACTGCGGCGTGATCCCCGCGTGAGCCATCACCAGCTTTTTCTCTTCGTCGATTTGCAGCAGAGGTTGGCGACGCAGCCAGTTAAGCAGCTCATCAGCGTCGGGCGCTTCCAGCAGCGGTGTCAGGCGGTCTTTCGGTTTATTACGGCTGATCCCGGCGAATACCGCCAGCAGATGCAGATCGTGATTACCCAGCACCAGACGCACGCTGTCGCCTAAGGATTTTACATAGCGCAGAACATCAAGCGAACCAGGCCCGCGAGCGACCAGGTCACCCGTCAGCCAGAGGGTATCTTTCCCAGGGGTAAATTCTATTTTATGCAGCAAAGCGATCAGTTCATCGTAACAACCATGAACGTCGCCAATAAGGTATGTCGCCATATTATTTTAATGAATGAGTATTGGAACGGAGAGTCGAAATACAGGAATGTCGATGCTGAATGGAACGCCATTTTCATCGATCATTTCGTAGTGACCCTGCATGGTGCCCATCGGTGTTTCGATTATCGCACCGCTGGTGTACTGGTACTCTTCGCCAGGGGCGATATGCGGCTGAACGCCCACCACACCTTCGCCCTGGACTTCGGTTTCACGGCCATTGCCGTTGGTGATCAGCCAGTAACGCCCCAACAACTGCACTGGCGCTCGCCCCAGGTTGCGTATGGTTACGGTATAAGCAAAAACGTAACGTTCATTATCAGGTGAAGATTGTGCTTCAATGTAAACACTTTGAACCTGAATACACACTCGGGGCGAATTGATCATCGTTAACTCTCCTGCAAAGACGCGTTCTCCGCCAGATAGTTCGCCATCTGGCAATATTGCGCGACAGAGATATTTTCCGCTCGCATCGCCGGGTCGATGCCCATTCCCGTTAACACCTCGACGCTAAACAGGTTGCCGAGGCTGTTACGAATGGTTTTACGACGCTGGTTAAAGGCTTCGGTGGTGATACGGCTTAACACGCGAACATCTTTAACCGGGTAAGGCATCGTTGCATGAGGAACCAGGCGCACGACGGCGGAATCCACTTTTGGTGGTGGTGTAAAGGCCGATGGCGGTACTTCCAGCACCGGGATCACGTTGCAATAATATTGCGCCATGACGCTTAATCGACCATACGCTTTGCTGTTCGGTCCTGCAACCAGACGATTCACCACCTCTTTTTGCAACATAAAGTGCATGTCGGCAATGGCATCAGTATAGCTAAACAGATGGAACATCAACGGTGTGGAGATGTTATACGGCAGGTTACCGAAAACTCGTAGCGGCTGACCCATTTTCTCAGCCAGCTCACCGAAGTTAAAGGTCATCGCATCCTGCTGATAAATCGTCAGTTTCGGGCCTAAGAATGGATGCGTTTGCAGACGTGCCGCCAAATCGCGGTCAAGTTCGATGACTGTCAGTTGATCCAGACGTTCGCCGACTGGCTCGGTCAACGCTGCCAGACCGGGGCCGATTTCGACCATCGCCTGACCCTTCTGCGGGTTAATGGCAGAAACAATGCTGTCGATCACGAACTGATCGTTGAGAAAGTTTTGCCCGAAGCGTTTACGGGCTAAGTGGCCCTGGTGGACTCGTTTATTCATTGGGTATTAACAATCATTTTGATGGCGAGATTAAGCGCCGTAATAAAACTGCCGACATCGGCTTTGCCACGTCCCGCCAGTTCCAGCGCGGTGCCGTGGTCCACTGATGTGCGAATAAAGGGCAGGCCCAGCGTAATATTCACACCGCGCCCGAAACCCTGGTATTTTAGCACGGGAAGACCCTGATCGTGGTACATCGCCAGCACTGCGTCGGCGTTGTCGAGATATTTAGGCTGAAACAGGGTATCGGCAGGCAAAGGCCCGTTGAGTTTCATCCCCTGCGCCCGTAACTCGTCGAGCACCGGAATGATGGTGTCTATCTCTTCCGTGCCCATATGACCGCCTTCGCCCGCGTGCGGATTCAGGCCACAGACCAGAATGCGCGGCTCAGCAATACCAAATTTGGTTTGCAAATCGTGATGCAAAATAGAAATGACTTCATGCAGCAGGGGCGGGGTGATGGCGTCAGCGATATCGCGCAGCGGTAAATGCGTCGTTGCCAGCGCCACGCGAAGTTCTTCGGTTGCCAGCATCATCACGACTTTTTTTGCCTGCGAACGCTCTTCGAAAAACTCGGTATGACCGGTAAACGGAATGCCAGCGTCGTTAATGACGCCTTTATGCACGGGGCCGGTAATCAGCGCGGCAAATTCACCGTTCAGACAGCCATCACACGCTCGCGCCAGCGTCTCTACCACGTAATGCCCATTTTCAACCGTTAATTGCCCCGCAGTCACAGGTGCACGTAGCGCGACAGGAAGTAGCGTTAATGTGCCCGCAGTTTGCGGTTGTGCAGGGGAGTCTGGGGAGTAAGGGCGGAGAGTAAGCGGCAAACCGAGCATCGCTGCCCGGTCAGTAAGGAGAGTGGCATCGGCACAAACAACCAGTTCGACCGGCCACTCACGCTGTGCAAGCTGGACAACTAAGTCCGGGCCAATCCCGGCTGGCTCGCCGGGAGTGATCACAACACGTTGGGTTTTAACCATTAGTTGCTCAGGATTTTAACGTAGGCGCTGGCGCGTTGTTCCTGCATCCAGCTTGCTGCTTCTTCCGAGAACTTACGGTTCATCAGCATACGATAAGCACGATCTTTCTGCGCAGCGTCGGTTTTATCGACATTACGGGTATCCAGCAGTTCGATTAAATGCCAGCCGAATGAAGAGTGAACCGGTGCGCTCATTTGACCTTTGTTCAGGCGGGTCAACGCGTCACGGAAGGCCGGATCGAAAATATCTGGCGTAGCCCAGCCGAGATCGCCGCCCTGGTTGGCAGAGCCTGGATCCTGAGAGAACTCTTTCGCCGCAGCGGCAAACGTGGTTTTACCACTCTTGATGTCCGCTGCAATTTGCTCCAGTTTTACGCGAGCCTGTTCGTCAGTCATGATCGGCGACGGTTTCAGCAGAATATGGCGAGCATGAACTTCGGTTACCGAAATATTTTTGCTTTCGCCGCGCAGATCGTTAACTTTCAGGATATGGAAGCCAACGCCAGAACGAATCGGACCAACAATATCGCCTTTCTTCGCGGTGCTTAATGCCTGGGCGAAAATTCCCGGCAGTTCCTGAATGCGACCCCAGCCCATCTGGCCGCCGTTCAGCGCCTGCTGATCGGCAGAGTGAGCGATCGCCAGTTTACCGAAATCAGCGCCATTACGCGCCTGATCGACAATGGCACGCGCCTGTATTTCCGCTTCGTTTACCTGCTCAGAAGACGGGTTTTCCGGCAGCGGGATCAGGATGTGGCTTAAGTTCAGCTCAGTGCTGGCATCGTTTTGATTACCGACTTGTTGCGCCAGAGCTTCAACTTCCTGCGGCAGGATGGTGATGCGACGACGCACTTCGTTGTTACGCACTTCAGAGATAATCATCTCTTTGCGGATCTGGTTACGATAGGTGTTGTAGTTCAGACCATCGTAGGCCAGACGGCTGCGCATCTGATCCAGCGTCATATTGTTCTGTTTGGCAATATTGGCAATCGCCTGATCGAGCTGCTCATCGGAGATTTTCACTCCCATTTTCTGCCCCATCTGCAAGAGGATTTGATCCATGATCAAACGCTCCATGATTTGGTGGCGCAGCGTCGCGTCATCAGGAAGTTGCTGCCTTGCCTGGGCGGCATTCATTTTTACCGACTGCATTAATCCATCAACGTCGCTTTCCAGCACGACGCCGTTATTGACGACGGCTGCGACTTTATCGACTACCTGGGGGGCAGCGAAACTGGTATTCGCGATCATCGCGATACCGAGAAGCAGCGTTTTCCAGTTCTTCATACTTTTTCCATTTCAATTAACCGCACTGCGGATTACGTGGTAAATCAACAAATCACAAAGAGTTTTGATACGGCAGAATGTTCGAACGCAGCATCTCTTGCGTACCCAGACCGTAGTTGGAGCTCAGGCCGCGAAGTTCGATGTTAAAGCCGATTGCGTTGTCATATACCGCATGTTGTTTATCGTTATCCCAACCGTTCAGCTTCCGCTCGTAACCGACGCGAATCGCATAGCAGCAGGAGCTGTATTGCACGCCTAACATTGAGTCGGCTTGCTTGTTCGCATTGGTGTCGTAGTAGTAAGCCCCGACAATTGACCAACGATCGGCGATTGGCCAGCTGGCGACTGCGCCTACCTGCGAAATACCGTTTTTGTACTGCTCGGCGGTGGAATAGTACTTAGGCAGCGTAGCCTGAATATATTCCGGGCTGGCGTAGCGGTAGTTCAGCTGTACCAGACGGTCTTCATCCCGACGGTATTCAATGCTGGTGTTACTGGTGGCTACGTTATCCAGACGAGTATCGTACTGAATGCCGCCACGCAATCCCCAGCGTTCGGAGATGCGCCAGTAGGTATCGCCTGCCCATACCAGTGAGCCCGTTTTGTCGTCATTCTCCCATGTTATGTTGTCATCGCCGGTGCGAGACTCCGTGAAGTAGTAGATTTGACCAACGGAAATATTAAAACGTTCAACGGCTGCGTCATCATATACGCGAGTTGTGACACCGGTCGTCACCTGGTTAGCCGAAGCAATACGGTCAAGACCACCGTAAGTCCGGTCCCGGAACAGGCCAGAGTAGTCAGATTGCAGCAGAGACGAGTCGTAGTTGTAGATATCGCTCTGATCGCGATACGGCACATACAGGTATTGCGCGCGCGGTTCCAGCGTCTGGGTGTAACCCGGCGCCAGCATTTCCATATCGCGTTCAAAGACCATTTTGCCGTCAACTTTGAATTGCGGCATTACACGGTTAACAGAATCTGCCAACTTATTGTTTTGTGGGTTGCTGTTATACCAGTCAAGATTGGTCTGTTGATAATGCGTCGCCATCAGTTTGGCTTCGGTATTCAGACTCCCCCAGTTATTCGACAACGGAAGATTGATTGTCGGTTCAAGGTGCAGACGTGTGGCTTCTGGCATATTGCTATTGGTATTTACAAAATGCACAGCCTGACCATAGATGCGGGTATCAAACGGACCGAGATCGTTATGGTAGTAATTGACGTCTAACTGCGGTTCAGCGGCGTAGCTGTTGCCACTGGTATCATCAAAAACCTGGAATTGTTTATGCGAAAGCGTGGCGTCAAAGTTCTGCACTGCATAGCCAACGCTGAATTTTTGCGTGGCGTAGCCGTCAGTACTGGAACCGTACTTGTTATCGAAGTCATTGAAATAGCTGGGATCGCTGACTTTGGTGTAGTCAATGTTAAAGCGCCACACCTGATCCATGACCCCGGAGTGTTGCCAGTAGAACAACCAGCGACGTGAGTTATCATCGTTCGGGTGTTCATCTTCATAGACTTTATCCGAAGGCAGATAATCCAGTTCCATCAAGCCTGCGCCTGCCTGGGTGAGATAACGGAATTCGTTCTCCCACATGATGTTGCCACGACGATGCATATAATGCGGCGTGATGGTGGCATCCATATTTGGCGCGATGTTCCAGTAATATGGTAGGTAGAACTCAAAGTAGTTGGTAGTGGTGTACTTGGCGTTCGGGATCAAGAAACCAGAGCGACGTTTGTCACCCACCGGCAACTGCAAATATGGGCTATAAAAGATCGGTACCGGACCCACCTTAAAGCGGGCGTTCCAGATCTCCGCAACTTGTTCTTCGCGGTCATGAATAATTTCGCTACCTACCACGCTCCAGGTATCGGAACCTGGCAAACAGGAAGTAAAGCTACCGTTATCCAGAATGGTGTAGCGGTTTTCGCCACGTTGTTTCATCAGGTCCGCTTTACCACGACCCTGGCGACCCACCATCTGGTAATCACCTTCCCAGACGTTGGTATCTTTGGTGTTCAGATTCGCCCAGCCTTTCGGCCCTTTGAGGATCACCTGGTTATCGTCGTAATGGACATTACCGAGCGCATCAACAGTACGTATCGGCTCCGGTTGTCCTGGTGCCTCTTTTTGATGGAGCTGCACTTCGTCGGCCTGCAGACGGCTGTTACCCTGCATGATATCTACGCTGCCAGTAAACACGGCGTCATCGGGGTAATTCCCCTTTGCGTGGTCAGCATTAATCGTCACGGGTAAGTCGTTAGTATCGCCCTGTACCAGAGGACGGTCATAGCTTGGCACGCCCAACATGCACTGTGAGGCGAGGTCGGCTGCCAGTCCCTGTTGACTATAAAGGGCGGTGGCAATCATGGTGGCCAGGAGAGTGGGGATACGTTTTTTCATACGTTGATTTTATTGTTCCATCATCGGTAACGTTGCGCGTGACAAACGGTCAGAGACTAACGTACTCGTCATCTCTACGCTAGTGTTAATCCTGTCCGAATAGCGTCAGTGGTGTTAGGCACGGCATTGAATGACAGGTATGATAATGCAAATTATAGGCGATGTCCCACAATTGACCGCAGCCGGAAAACGGTAAAAGCACCTTTATATTGTGGGAGATAGCCCTGATATCCGTGTGTCGATTTGGGGAATATATGCAGTATTGGGGAAAAATCATTGGCGTGGCCGTGGCCTTACTGATGGGCGGCGGCTTTTGGGGCGTTGTATTAGGTCTGTTAATCGGCCATATGTTTGATAAAGCCCGCAGCCGCAAAATGGCGTGGTTCGCCAACCAGCGCGAGCGTCAGGCGCTGTTTTTTGCCACCACTTTTGAAGTAATGGGGCATTTAACCAAATCCAAAGGACGTGTTACTGAGGCTGATATTCATATTGCCACATTGCTCATGGATCGGATGAATTTACACGGTGCTTCCCGTACTGCGGCGCAAAATGCATTTCGGGTGGGAAAATCAGACAATTACCCGCTGCGCGAAAAGATGCGTCAGTTTCGCAGTGTTTGCTTTGGTCGTTTCGACTTAATTCGTATGTTTCTGGAGATCCAGATTCAGGCGGCGTTTGCTGATGGTTCACTGCACCCGAATGAACGGGCGGTGTTGTATGTGATTGCTGAAGAGTTAGGGATCTCCCGCGCCCAGTTTGACCAGTTTCTGCGCATGATGCAGGGTGGGGCGCAATTTGGCGGCGGTTATCAGCAGCAATCTGGCGGTGGTAACTGGCAGCAAGCGCAGCGTGGCCCGACACTGGAAGATGCCTGTAACGTGCTGGGCGTGAAGCCGACGGACGATGCAACCACCATTAAACGAGCCTACCGTAAGCTGATGAGCGAACACCATCCGGATAAGCTGGTGGCGAAAGGTTTGCCGCCAGAGATGATGGAGATGGCGAAGCAGAAAGCGCAGGAAATTCAGCAGGCGTATGAGCTGATTAAGCAGCAGAAAGGGTTTAAATAAGTTTCAGAGCGAGTAAGAAATTGTAGGCCGGATAAGACGCGCCAGCGTCGCATCCGGCGATCAGCATCCGGCGGCACAAATTGCCGGATGCGGCGTGAACGCCTTATCCGGACTACCGGACTGCGCCGTCGTCACTATCAAAAATCCGCTGGCGCCTTAAACGTCATACTATTGCCATATGCCGGATGGGTAATCGTCAACATCTCTGCATGTAGCAGCAAACGCGGTGCCATCGCCCTGGCTTCTGGTGAAGCATAAAAACGATCGCCGAGAATCGGATGCCCCAGCGCCAGCATATGCACACGTAGCTGATGCGAACGTCCGGTAATCGGCTTTAACACCACTCTTGCCGTGTTATCCGCCGCATAATCCACGACTTCATATTCTGTCTGCGCAGGCTTACCCGTTTCGTAACAGACTTTCTGTTTCGGGCGGTTTGGCCAGTCGCAAATCAACGGCAGATCCACCAGACCTTCCGCAGGGGATGGATGCCCCCAGACGCGAGCCACATACTGTTTTTTCGGCTCGCGCTCGCGGAACTGGCGTTTTAATTCCCGCTCCGCAGCTTTAGTCAGCGCCACTACAATCACGCCGCTGGTGGCCATATCCAGACGATGCACCGATTCCGCCTGCGGATAATCGCGCTGAATGCGCGTCATCACGCTGTCTTTGTGCTCTTCCAGACGTCCCGGCACAGACAACAAACCGCTCGGCTTGTTGACCACCATAATGTGATCATCCTGATACAGGACAACCAGCCAGGGTTCCTGCGGCGGATTGTAGTTTTCCATCCCCATCTTCGGCTCCGTTACTGATGCGTCACAACGATTAAACGCAGGGCATCCAGACGCCAGCCTGCCTGATCCAGACTTTCCATTACCTGCTGACGGTTGCTTTCAATGGCGGCCAGTTCGTCGTCACGAATGTTCGGGTTCACTGCGCGCAGTGCTTCCAGACGCGACAGTTCCGCAGACAGTTTTTCGTCAGCTTCGTTACGCGCCGCATCGATCAGTGCACGGGCAGACTTCTCAATCTGCGCTTCACCCAGTTGCAGGATAGCGTGAACCTCTTGCTGTACGGCGTTAACCAGCTTGCTACCGGTGTGGCGATTCACTGCGTTAAGCTGACGGTTAAAGGTTTCAAACTCCACCTGCGCCGCCAGGTTGTTGCCGTTTTTATCCAGCAGCATACGTACCGGCGTCGGTGGCAGGAAGCGGTTAAGCTGCAACTGCTTCGGAGCCTGGGCTTCAACGACATAAATCAGTTCCACCAACAGCGTACCTACCGGCAACGCTTTGTTTTTCAACAGTGAAATCGTGCTGCTACCGGTATCGCCAGAAAGGATCAGATCCAGACCGTTGCGGATCAGCGGATGCTCCCAGGTAATAAACTGTGCATCTTCACGCGCCAGCGCCACTTCACGATCAAAGGTGATGGTGATGCCATCTTCCGACAGGCCAGGGAAGTCCGGCACCAACATATGATCGGACGGCGTCAGCACGATCATGTTGTCGCCGCGATCGTCCTGATTAATACCGATAATATCGAACAGGTTCATGGCGAAGGCGATCAGGTTGGTATCGTCATCCTGCTCTTCAATGCTTTCTGCCAGTGCCTGGGCTTTTTCGCCACCGTTGGAGTGGATCTCCAGCAGGCGGTCACGACCCTGCTCCAGTTGTGCTTTCAGGGCTTCGTGTTGCTCGCGGCAGTTTTTGATCAGATCGTCAAAGCCTTCGGTTTGATCGGGTGAAGCCAGGTAGTTAATCAGATCGTTGTACACGCTATCGTAGATAGTACGTCCGGTCGGGCAGGTGTGCTCGAACGCATCCAGACCTTCGTGATACCAGCGCACCAGCACCGACTGAGCGGTTTTTTCCAGATAAGGTACGTGGATCTGAATATCGTGCGCCTGACCGATACGATCCAGACGACCAATACGCTGCTCCAGCAGGTCTGGGTTGAACGGTAGATCGAACATTACCATGTGGCTGGCGAACTGGAAGTTACGTCCTTCAGAACCGATTTCCGAGCACAGCAGCACCTGTGCGCCGGTATCTTCTTCGGCGAACCAGGCGGCTGCGCGGTCACGTTCGATAATCGACATGCCTTCGTGGAACACCGCTGCGCGAATACCTTCACGTTCGCGAAGCACCTGCTCCAGTTGCAGCGCGGTGGCGGCTTTGGCGCAGATCACCAACACTTTCTGTGAGCGATGACTGGTCAGATAGCCCATCAGCCACTCAACGCGCGGATCAAAGTTCCACCAGGTGGCGTTATCGCCTTCAAATTCCTGATAAATACGCTCCGGATAGAGCATATCGCGGGCGCGGTCTTCCGCACTTTTACGTGCGCCCATAATGCCGGACACTTTAATAGCCGTCTGATACTGCGTCGGCAGCGGCAGCTTAATGGTGTGCAGCTCGCGTTTCGGGAAGCCTTTTACGCCGTTACGGGTGTTACGGAACAGCACGCGGCTGGTGCCGTGGCGATCCATCAGCATCGAAACCAGTTCCTGGCGGGCGCTCTGGGCATCTTCGCTGTCGCTGTTTGCTGCTTGCAACAGCGGCTCGATATCCTGTTCGCCGATCATCTCACCGAGCATGTTCAGTTCGTCATTGCTCAGTTTGTTACCTGCCAGCAGCATGGCAACGGCGTCCGCAACCGGACGATAATTTTTCTGCTCTTCAACGAATTGCGCAAAATCGTGGAAACGGTTCGGGTCCAGCAGACGCAGACGGGCGAAGTGGCTTTCCATCCCCAGCTGTTCCGGGGTTGCGGTCAGCAGCAGAACGCCCGGCACATGCTCTGCCAGTTGTTCAATGGCCTGATATTCACGGCTCGGTGCATCCTCGCTCCACACCAGGTGATGCGCTTCATCGACTACCAGCAGATCCCACTCGGCTTCACAGAGATGTTCCAGACGCTGTTTGCTGCGGCGGGCAAAATCCAGCGAGCAAATCACCAGCTGTTCGGTGTCGAACGGGTTGTAGGCATCGTGCTGGGCTTCGGCGTAACGCTCATCATCAAACAGGGCAAAGCGCAGGTTGAAACGGCGCAGCATTTCTACCAGCCACTGATGCTGTAAAGTTTCCGGGACGATAATCAGCACACGTTCAGCAGCGCCAGAGAGCAACTGCTGATGCAGGATCATCCCAGCTTCAATGGTTTTCCCTAAACCCACTTCGTCAGCCAGCAGAACGCGCGGCGCGTGGCGGCGACCAACATCATGAGCGATGTTGAGCTGGTGCGGGATCAGACTGGTACGCTGACCGCGCAGGCCGCTGTACGGCATACGGAACTGTTCGCTGGAATACTTGCGCGCGCGATAACGCAGCGCAAAGCGATCCATGCGGTCGATCTGCCCGGCAAACAGGCGGTCTTGCGGTTTGCTGAACACCAGTTTGCTATCAAGGAAAACTTCGCGCAGGGCCACGCCGGCTTCTTCAGTATCCAGGCGAGTACCGATATAGGTCAGCAAGCCATTTTCTTCTTTTACTTCTTCGACTTGCATCTGCCAGCCATCGTGGCTGGTAATGGTATCACCAGGGTTGAACATCACGCGGGTCACGGGGGAATCACTGCGTGCGTACAGACGGTTTTCACCCGTAGATGGGAAAAGCAGAGTGACAGTTCGCGCATCCACCGCGACAACGGTTCCAAGTCCCAATTCGCTTTCTGTATCGCTGATCCAGCGTTGACCAAGTGTAAAAGGCATATGTGTTCGGCTCTATATCTTTAATTGCAGGCAATAACTACCCGCTACCGGGCTTATGTGGTAGTGGCGTTATTCAGGTCCAGGAATGGAAAGGGCGCTATGGTACTGGATGGCAAAGGATTCGTCACGCATCAAAATGGTATCTGACGAACTCTTTTTTTTGCTCAAAATAGCCCAAGTTGCCCGGTCATAAGTGTAGCAAAATTATCCTCAATAAAAGGGAGTATTCCTTCCGCCACCGGTTGAAGCTGGCGAGTCAGATAGTGTTCGTAATCCAGCGGTGAACGTTGATAGTCCAGCGGTTCCGGGCCGTTTATGGTCCAGACATATTTAATGGTGCCACGGTTCTGATATTGCAAAGGACGACCACGCTTTTGGTTTTCTTCATCGGCAAGGCGTGCGGCGCGTACATGAGGCGGCACATTACGCTGATATTCGCTCAGCGGACGGCGAAGGCGTTTACGGTAAACCAGCCGCGCATCCAGTTCACCTGCCATCAGTTTGTCGATGGTCTCGCGGATATAATCCTGATATGGCTCGTTGCGAAAGATGCGCAAATACAGCTCCTGCTGAAACTGCTGAGCCAGTGGCGTCCAGTCGGTGCGCACCGTTTCCAGCCCTTTAAATACCATCCGCTGTTTGTCACCCTCCTGAATCAGCCCGGCATAACGCTTTTTACTGCCGGTATCGGCTCCGCGAATGGTTGGCATCAGAAAACGGCAGAAATGAGTTTCATACTCCAGTTCCAGTGCGCTGGTCAGCCGTTGTTTTTGCAGCGTTTCAGCCCACCAGGCGTTAACGTGCTGCACCAGTGTACGACCGATTTTCGCCGCCTCTTCTTCCGAATGTGCGCCTTTCAGCCAGACAAACGTTGAGTCGGTGTCGCCGTAGATCACGTCATAGCCTTGCGCTTCAATTAACGCTTTGGTTTGCCGCATGATCTGATGTCCGCGCATGGTGATCGACGACGCCAGGCGCGGATCGAAGAACCGGCAGGCAGTCGTACCAAGCACGCCATAAAAGGCATTCATAATGATCTTCAGCGCCTGCGACAGCGGCTTATTGCCCTGACGTTTGGCTTCATCGCGTCCATGCCAGATGTTAGTTACGATCTCTGGCAGGCAATGTTTTTCCCGCGAGAACCAGGCTTCGAGAAAACCTTCGGTACTGTGCTCTGGATCGGGGTGCGCCATGCCTTCCACCAGCCCGACGGGATCAATCAGAAAGGTGTGGATGATCGACGGGTACAGGCTTTTATAGTCCAGCACCAGTACCGAATCATAAAGCCCTGGCCGTGAATCCATCACGTAGCCGCCAGGGCTGGCGTGTGGCGGCACTTCGCCGAGATTAGGCGCGACATAACCAGCGCGGTGCATACGGGGAAAATAGAGATGACCAAACGCCGCCACCGATCCCCCGTGGCGATCTACAGGCAGGCCGTTAACCGTCGCCCGTTCGAGTAAAAACGGCATGATTTCGGTTTTGTGGAAGATCTGGGTGACCAGCTCGCAATCTTTCAGGTTATAAGTCGCAAGCGAAGGTTTATCTTCGGCGAAACGGCGGTCAATCTCGTCCATCCGATCCCACGGGTTATCGATAGATTTGCCTTCGCCTAACAACTCCTGAGCGACGGTTTCCAGCGAGAATGAAGAGAAATTCCAGAACGCGGATTTTAGCGCCTCGATACCGTCGATAATTAGCCGGCCTTTGGCTTGGGCAAAAAAGACGCCGTTTTTAAAGCCGTGCTCACGCCACTCCAGCTCGCTGTTATCACGCCCCAGACGCAGCGGAATGCGGTATCTCTCAGCATGTTTTTGCAGCATTCGCAGATCGAACTGCACCACGTTCCAGCCGATGATCACATCGGGATCGTGGTTGGCAAACCAGGCGTTGAGTTTTTCCAGTAGCTGCGGGCGGCTGGCGACGTATTCCAGTTCGAAATCGAGCGAGGAGGCGTCGCCATTCTCTGGCCCCAGCATATAAACGATGCGCTGCCCGCAACCTTCCAGGCCGATGCAGTACAGCTCACCGTGGCGGGTGGTTTCAATATCTATAGAGACCCACTTGAGCGGCGGGCGGTAGTCGGGATGCGGTTTCAGGCGAGCATTAACGATAGCGCCATCACGCAAATCACCCTCGACCCACACCGGAGCGGTAATAAACCGTTCCATCAGATAGCGTTCTGGCGGGCGCACATCGGCCTCGTAAACGGTAACGCCAGCTTCACGCAGGCGCTTTTCATAATTCATCAACTGGCGATGGGCGCGACAATAAAGGCCATACACCGGCTGGCGGTGAAAATCCTTTAACGCCAGCGGCGTCAGGCGAAATCCTTGCTCACCCTGCAAAATATGTTGAGTGCGGGGAACGTGATCAGCGGGAATAAACGCCACGGACTCTTGCGGCGCAAGCGTGACCTGCAACGGCCCGTTGTCCGTCGCTAACCAAAAGGAAACTTCGGTTCCTTGCGGGGTGTCCCGCCAGTGTCGGGTTAAGATAAAACCTGCCTGCGCCACGCTGAAAATCCAATAAAAAACCAGGCTTGAGTATAGCCTGGTTTTGGTTGACTGGCTGTGGTTTTATACAGTCATTACTGGCCGTAATAGGCTTTTGCGCCATGCTTACGCAGATAGTGCTTATCCAGCAATGTTTGTTGCATATCCGGTAACTGCGGCGCTAACTGACGGCAGAAAATCCCCATATAAGCGACTTCTTCCAGCACGATGGCGTTGTGCACCGCATCTTCGGCATTTTTACCCCACGCAAACGGACCGTGAGAATGCACCAGCACGCCTGGCATTTGCGCCGCATCGATACCCTGTTTTTCGAAGGTTTCTACGATGACGTTACCGGTTTCCCACTCATATTCACCGTTGATTTCTGCGTCGGTCATTTTGCGGGTGCAGGGAATGGTGCCGTAGAAATAGTCGGCGTGGGTGGTGCCGGTTGCTGGAATCGACTGACCCGCCTGCGCCCAGATGGTGGCGTGGCGCGAGTGCGTATGCACAATGCCGCCAATGGACGGGAATGCCTGATAGAGCAACCGGTGAGTTGGCGTGTCGGAGGAGGGCTTTTTCTTGCCCTCAACCACTTCACCGGTTTCGATACTGACCACGACCATATCGTCGGCGGTCATGACGCTGTAATCGACGCCGGAAGGTTTGATCACAAAGACGCCGCGCTCGCGATCAACGGCGCTGACGTTGCCCCAGGTGAGCGTGACCAGGTTGTGTTTTGGGAGCGCCAGATTGGCTTCTAATACCTGGCGTTTGAGATCTTCTAACATGTTGACTCCAGAGAGGTCATTTCCCCTCACCCCGGCCCTCTCCCCAAAGGGGCGAGGGGGAAAAGAATGCCGGATGCGCTTTGCTTATCCGGCCTACAAAATCGCAACGCGTAGGCCTGATAAGACGCGCCAGCGTCGCATCAGGCGCTGAATGCCTGATGCGACTACTTAGCGACGAAATCCGTAATACACTTCGTTCCAGCGCAGCGCGTCTTTAAACGCAGGCAGGCGGGTGTCGTTATCAATCACCGTGATTTCAATGTCGTGCATCTCGGCAAACTGGCGCATATCGTTCAGGTTCAGCGCATGGCTGAAGACGGTATGGTGCGCGCCGCCGGCGAGGATCCACGCTTCGGAAGCGGTTGGCAGATCTGGCTGCGCTTTCCACAGCGCATTCGCCACCGGTAGTTTCGGCAAGGAGTGCGGGGTTTTCACCGTGTCGATGCAGTTAACCAGCAGACGGTAACGATCGCCGAGATCAATCAGGCTGGCGACAATCGCAGGGCCGGTTTGGGTGTTGAAGATCAGGCGGGCAGGATCGTCTTTACCGCCAATGCCAAGGTGCTGAACGTCGAGGATCGGTTTCTCTTCTGCGGCGATCGATGGGCAGACTTCCAGCATATGGGAGCCGAGCACCAGATCATTACCTTTCTCGAAGTGATAGGTGTAGTCCTCCATAAAGGAGGTGCCGCCCTGCAGACCGGTTGACATCACCTTCATGATGCGAAGCAGGGCGGCAGTTTTCCAGTCGCCTTCGCCCGCAAAGCCGTAACCCTGCTGCATCAGACGCTGTACGGCGAGACCCGGAAGCTGTTTCAGGCCGTGCAAATCTTCAAAGGTGGTGGTGAACGCGTGGAAGCCACCTTGTTCCAGGAAACGCTTCATCCCCAGCTCAATACGTGCCGCTTCCAGCACGTTCTGCCGTTTTTCGCCGTGGATTTGTGTGGCAGGCGTCATGATGTAGCTGCTTTCGTACTCATCGACCAGCGCGTTAACATCGCCATCGCTGATGGAGTTTACCACCTGCACCAGATCGCCAACCGCCCAGGTATTCACCGAGAAACCGAACTTGATCTGTGCGGCAACTTTATCGCCGTCAGTGACAGCCACTTCACGCATGTTGTCGCCAAAACGGCAGACTTTCAGATGACGGGTATCCTGTTTAGATACCGCCTGACGCATCCAGGAGCCGATACGCTCATGCGCTTGCTTATCCTGCCAGTGACCGGTAACGACGGCATGTTGCTGACGCATACGCGCGCCGATGAAGCCGAACTCGCGGCCGCCGTGCGCGGTCTGGTTCAGGTTCATAAAGTCCATGTCGATGCTGTCCCACGGCAGCGCCGCGTTGAACTGGGTGTGGAATTGCAGCAACGGTTTGTTGAGCATGGTCAGGCCGTTGATCCACATTTTTGCCGGGGAGAAAGTGTGCAGCCACACCACCAGACCGGCGCAACGATCGTCGTAATTGGCGTCGCGGCAAATAGCGGTGATTTCATCCGGCGTGGTGCCCAGCGGTTTCAGCACCAGTTTGCAGGGCAGTTTCGCTTCAGTATTCAGCGCATTAACGACGTGCTCGGCATGTTGGGTGACCTGACGCAGAGTCTCTGGGCCGTAAAGATGTTGGCTGCCAATGACAAACCACACTTCATAATTATCAAAAATCGTCATAGTCGTGTCCTTATAGAGTCGGAACGGCCTGGGCAGCCTGTGCCGGGGCGGAAGTTGGAAGATAGTGTTGTTCGGCGCTCATCGCCCATTGCTGATAGCGGCGATAAAGCTGTTCAAAGCGTTGTGCCTGTTCGGTGCGCGGTTGCAGGGTTTTTTCTACCGCACTGGCCATTTTTTGCTGTGCTGATGGGATGTCTGCGTGCACTTTCGCGGCGACGGCAGCGAAAATCGCCGCACCGAGCGCACAGCACTGGTCAGAGGCAACAATTTGCAGCGGGCGATTCAGCACGTCGCAGCAGGCCTGCATAATGACCTGGTTTTTCCGCGCGATGCCGCCCAGCGCCATCACGTTATTGACGGCGATCCCCTGATCGGTGAAGCATTCCATAATCGCGCGAGCGCCAAAGGCGGTGGCGGCAATCAAACCGCCGAACAGCGCCGGGGCGTCGGTAGCGAGATTGAGATCGGTAATCACCCCTTTCAGGCGTTGGTTTGCGTTCGGTGTGCGGCGGCCGTTAAACCAGTCGAGCACCACCGGCAGGTGATCCAGAGACGGATTTTTGGCCCACGCCTCGGTCAGCGCCGGAAGCAGTTGTTTCTGGCTGGCGTTGATTTGCTCTTTCAGTTCCGGATGCTGGGCGGCAAGCTGTTCCAGCGGCCAGCCGAGTACGCGACCAAACCAGGCGTAGATATCACCAAACGCCGATTGGCCTGCTTCCAGACCGATAAATCCAGGCACCACGCTGCCATCAACCTGGCCGCAAATACCTTTCACCGCGCGTTCACCGACGCTGTGTTTGTCGGCAATCAGAATGTCGCAGGTGGAAGTGCCGATAACTTTTACCAGCGCGTTAGGCTGTGCGCCTGCGCCAACTGCGCCCATATGGCAGTCAAACGCGCCGCCGGAAATCACCACGCTTTCAGGCAGGCCGAGACGCTGCGCCCATTCCGGACATAAGGTGCCCACCGGAATATCGGCAGTCCAGGTATCAGTGAATAGCGGGGAAGGTAAATGACGGTTGAGGATTGGATCCAGCTCATCAAAGAAACTGGCTGGTGGCAGGCCGCCCCAGCTTTCGTGCCACAGTGATTTATGCCCGGCGCTGCAACGTCCACGACGGATATCCTGCGGGCGGGTGGTGCCGGAAAGCAGGGCTGGCACCCAGTCGCACAGCTCAACCCACGATGCGGCAGATTGCGCCACGGCGTTGTCCTGACGGGTAACGTGGAGAATTTTCGCCCAGAACCATTCGCTGGAATAAATACCGCCAATATAGCGGGAGTAGTCAACGTTGCCCGGTGTGTGACATAAGCGGGTGATCTCTTCTGCTTCTTCAACCGCAGTGTGGTCTTTCCACAATACGAACATCGCGTTCGGGTTTTCGGCAAACTCCGGGCGCAGCGCCAGCACGTTACCGTCAGCGTCAATCGGTGCGGGCGTCGAGCCGGTGCTGTCCACGCCAATTCCGACCACAGTTGCGCGCTGTTCGGCGCTAAGCTCTGCAAGCACGGTTTTCAGCGCCGCTTCCATTGACTCAATGTAGTCACGCGGATGATGACGGAACTGGTTATTCGGGGCATCACAAAATTGCCCTTTCTGCCAACGGGGATACCACTCTACGCTGGTGGCGATCTCTTCACCGGTGGCGCAGTCCACCGCCAAAGCTCGCACAGAATCACTGCCAAAATCGAGGCCAATTGCAATCGCCATCGTTTCACTCCATCCAAAAAAAACGGGTATGGAGAAACAGTAGAGAGTTGCGATAAAAACAGTCAGGCAGTATTCGCTAATCTTATGGATAAAAATGCTATTGCATAGCAAAGTGTGACGCCGTGCAAATAATCAATGTGGACTTTTCTGCCGCGATTATAGACACTTTTGTTACGCGTTTTTGTCATGGCTTTCGTCCCTCCTTGTTACAAAATGCTTTTCACAAGCGGGGTTGCCGGTTGGATTAGTGAAGATAGCCCACCAGAGACGCAATGCTGATGATGTTTAATGCAATATGGACAATTGGTTTCTTCTCTGATTGGCGGGAGTATGAAAAGTATGGCTGAAGCGCAAAATGATCCCCTGCTGCCGGGTTACTCGTTTAACGCCCATCTGGTGGCGGGGTTAACGCCGATTGAGGCCAACGGTTATCTCGATTTTTTTATCGACCGGCCGCTGGGAATGAAAGGCTATATTCTCAACCTCACCATTCGTGGACAGGGTGTGGTGAAAAATCAGGGACGAGAATTTGTCTGCCGGCCGGGCGATATTTTGCTGTTCCCGCCGGGAGAAATTCATCACTACGGTCGTCATCCGGAGGCTCGTGAATGGTATCACCAGTGGGTTTACTTTCGTCCGCGCGCCTACTGGCATGAATGGCTTAACTGGCCGTCAATATTTGCCAATACCGGTTTCTTTCGCCCGGATGAAGCGCACCAGCCGCATTTCAGCGATCTGTTCGGGCAAATCATTAATGCCGGACAAGGGGAAGGGCGCTATTCGGAATTACTGGCGATAAATCTTCTTGAGCAATTGTTACTGCGGCGTATGGAAGCGATTAATGAGTCGCTCCATCCGCCGATGGATAATCGGGTACGCGAGGCTTGTCAGTACATCAGCGATCACCTGGCGGACAGCAATTTTGATATCGCCAGCGTCGCGCAGCATGTCTGCCTGTCGCCGTCGCGTCTGTCGCATCTGTTCCGTCAGCAGTTAGGGATTAGCGTCTTAAGCTGGCGCGAGGACCAGCGCATTAGTCAGGCGAAGCTGCTTTTGAGCACCACCCGGATGCCTATCGCCACCGTCGGGCGCAATGTTGGCTTTGATGATCAACTCTATTTTTCCAGGGTATTTAAAAAATGTACCGGGGCGAGCCCTAGTGAGTTCCGTGCTGGTTGTGAAGAAAAAGTGAATGATGTAGCTGTCAGGTTGTCATAACTGGTAACGAATCAGACAATTGATGGCTTGACGGAGTGGCAATGGGTTTGCAGAATCCCTGCTTCGTCCCTTTGACAGGCACATTATGCAAGCATTGCTGGAACACTTTATTACCCAATCCACCGTGTACTCATTGATGGCGGTGTTATTGGTGGCTTTTCTGGAGTCGCTGGCGCTGGTCGGGTTGATTCTACCCGGTACGGTGCTGATGGCGGGGCTGGGGGCGCTGATTGGCAGTGGCGAGTTAAGTTTCTGGCACGCCTGGCTGGCAGGGATTATTGGCTGCCTGATGGGCGACTGGATCTCCTTCTGGCTGGGCTGGCGTTTTAAAAAGCCGTTGCATCGTTGGTCATTTCTGAAGAAAAACAAAGCACTACTCGACAAAACCGAACATGCGCTGCATCAGCACAGCATGTTCACCATTCTGGTCGGTCGTTTTGTCGGCCCGACGCGTCCGCTGGTGCCAATGGTGGCGGGGATGCTGGATCTGCCGGTGGCGAAATTTATCACGCCAAATATTATCGGCTGTTTGTTGTGGCCGCCGTTTTACTTCCTGCCGGGGATTCTGGCGGGCGCGGCGATTGATATTCCTGCCGGAATGCAGAGCGGTGAGTTTAAGTGGCTGTTGCTGGCGACGGCGGTGTTTTTGTGGGTTGGCGGCTGGCTGTGTTGGCGGTTATGGCGCAGCGGTAAAGCAACTGACCGTTTAAGTCATTATTTGTCGCGTGGTCATTTGTTGTGGCTGACACCGTTGATATCTGCCACTGGCGTGGTGGCGCTGGTGGTGTTAATTCGCCATCCGTTGATGCCGGTGTATATCGATATTTTGCGTAAAGTGGTTGGGGTTTAGGGGATAGTTCGCACCGGCACTGGTTTGTTCCCCTCACCCTAACCCTCTCCCCAGAGGGGCGAGGGGACTGTCCGTGCGCTTTTAACCTTTAATTCCCAACAGCGCCGAAGCACTCGCTTTACCGCTCAACAACTCATCAGTCTTACCCTGCCAGGCGATTCGCCCGTCGGCGACCACCACCGAGCGCGTGGCGATCCGCGCCGCATCTTCCACACTGTGCGATACCATCAACAGCGTCATTTTTTGCTGCTGGCAGCTCGTGCTCACCAGCGTCAGCATCTCCTGACGTAACGCCGGATCGAGCGCGGAGAACGGTTCATCAAGCAATAAAATCGGCTGTTCGCGTACCAGACAACGCGCTAACGCTACGCGCTGCCGCTGACCGCCGGAAAGCTCGCCAGGTAACCGCGCCATTAAATTATCAATCCCCATCTGACGGGCGATAGCGTGCATTTTCTCCTGTTGTACCGCGTTCAACTTCAATCCCGGATTCAAACCCAGCCCGATGTTCTGCTCGACCGTCAGGTGACTGAACAGGTTGTTCTCCTGAAACAGCATTGACACCGGACGGCGTGACGGCGGCGTCGTGGTGTGCTCAACGCCGTCGATAGTCAGCGAACCGCTGGCTGGCGTCAGAAAACCGGCGATCAAATTCAGCAGGGTACTTTTACCTGCGCCGCTTGGCCCGAGGATCGCCACCTGCTCGCCGCGTTCCACCGTTAAGCTAAAACGCATCGGCAAATGGTGGTAAAGCCAGGTGATATCAGTCAGTTTTAACATTTCGCCCCGGTAGTTTTTCAATCACGGTAAACAGCAGAAAACAGAGCAGCAGCAGAATTAACGCGGTGACCGCACCGTCCTGGCTGCGATAAGAGCCAATTTGCTGGTAGAGATAAAACGGCAGGGTGCGGAAATCGTCGTTACCGAACAACGCCACCACGCCAAAATCACCAATCGACAGCACGCAGGCAAAGGCCAACGCCTGCGCCAGCGGGCGTTTCAGCGCGCGAAACTCGACCACTTTTAAGCGCGACCAGCCTTCAATGCCCAGCGACTGACACAACATGCTGTAGCGGGTGGTGATATCGCGCATCGGATTTTCCAGCACCTTCAGCGCGTAAGGGATCGCCATTAACGCATTGGTGAAAATCACAATGCCGTCAGCAGATTGCGGCAGGCCAGTCGTATTGTTGAGCAGCAAAAAGAAACCCGTTGCCAGTACAATACCCGGCATGGCGAGGATCAACATGCCGCTCATCTCCAGCGCCTGACCCGCCAGTATTTTTTGCCGCGCCCGTAGTTCGCGACTGCTCCACAGCAGCATCATGGTCAGCACCACGCACAATACGCCTGCTGCCAGCGCAATACGCAACGAGGTCCACAGCGCCTGCCACAGCACCGGTTGCGTCAGCACTTCCGGTAGCTGGCGATTCACGCCATCAACAATGACCGCCAGTAACGGTGGCAGCAACAGCAGCAGCGCCAGCACAATCAACACAGTGTCGCAAATGCGGCTATGCAGACGATCGTCCGGGTCGCGCCAGCCTTGCAGCATCGTGGTGCCGGGCGCAATGGCCTTACTTAATCGCTGACTCAACAGCACCAGCCCAAGGCAGCACACCATCTGGATCAGCGCCAGCATCGCCGCGCGGGCGGGATCGTAGTCGTAGCTCAGCGCCTGATAGATTGCCAGTTCGATAGTCGTCGCCTGTGGCCCGCCGCCCAGCGACAGCACGGTGGCGAAGCTGGCGAAACAGAGCATAAAGATCAGCGCAGCAACCGGCGGGATTTGTCGCCGTAACCACGGCCATTCGACGAAACGAAAGAAGTGCCAGCCGCGCATCCCAAGCTGTGCGGCAAGCTGGCGCTGCTCGCCGGGAATATTTTCCAGTGCCTGAAGTAATAAACGGCTCGCCATCGGCAGATTAAAAAATACGTGCGCCAGCAAAATGCCTTGCAGGCCGTAGGGGGAAAATGTCCATTCCAGACCAAGCGTTTGCCAGAGTGATGCCAGCCAGCCCTGGCGACCATAGACGCTAAGAATGCCGAAAACGGCGACCAGCACCGGCAGGATCAAGGTCATTGCGCACAGACGTAACAGCGCCAGCCGACCCGGAAAGCGCCTGCGATAGAGCGCGCGGGCAAGGAATATCGCGGGTACGACAGAGAGCAACGCCGAGAGAAACGCCTGCCAGAAGGAGAAGCGCACCACATGCCACAGGTAGCTGTCCTGCCAGATTGCCGCCCAGCTACCCTGCGGCGCGTTCCACCACAGGGCGAGAAACGCCGCCAGTGCAACCGCTACCACCAGCGTGGCGGCGCTTACGCCTGGAATTAACCAGCCGGGAATTAACGGCTGACGGCGCGTTGCCATTCGCTAATCCATGCCTGACGTTGTGCCGCCACTTCGGCTGGCGTGAACTCCAGCGTGGTTGCTGGTTTGGTCAATTGTTCAAAACCGGCAGGCAGCGTGACGTTTGCCACCGGATACATCCAGTTGCCGGTTGGGATCGCATTCTGGAAAGCCGGAGAAACCATAAACTGAAGGAACTTTTGCGCCAGCTCCGGCTGCTTGCTGGCAGCGGTGCGGGCAGCGACTTCCACTTGCAGATAGTGACCTTCGCTGAAGTTCGCAGCGGCGTAGTTATCTTTCTTCTCTTCGAGAATGTGATAAGCCGGAGAGGTGGTGTAACTCAGTACCAGATCGCTTTCGCCTTTTAAAAACAGGCCGTAGGCTTCGCTCCAGCCCTTCGTTACCGTGACGGTTTTTTTCGCCAGTTTCTGCCAGGCTTGCGGGGCGTTATTGCCATAGACTTTTTGCATCCACAACAGCAGACCCAGCCCCGGCGTACTGGTACGCGGATCTTCATAAATCACTCGCCAGTTCTGATCGCTCTCAACCAGCTCTTTCAGGCTTTGCGGCGGATTTTTTAGTTTGTTCTTGTCATAGACGAAGGCGAAATAACCGTAATCAAACGGTACGAACGTGTCATTATTCCAGCCGCCGGGAACGTTAACGGCATCCGCTGCCACACCGCTTTTAGCAAACAGCCCAGTTTTGCTTGCGGCATCTAACAGATTGTTATCCAGCCCCAGCACCACATCGGCTTTGCTGTTTTTGCCTTCCATCCGCAGACGGTTGAGCAGTGAGACACCATCTTCCAGCGCCACCAGTTTCAGTTCGCAGTTACAGTCGGCTTCAAAGGCTTTTTTAACCACCGGACCAGGCCCCCAGTCGGCGGCGAAGGAGTCGTAGGTATAAACAGTCAGAACGGGTTTAGCGAAAACGGGCGCTGTGCACAGCAACAGCAGGGGAAGACATTTTTTTAACACTTTGCACCTCAAAAAAGAGTGGCAAAGGACTTGAGAAGGAGCCTCAAATCCCTTCGCCGGCGTTATCCGGATCAGGTTCGACGGGTATTTTCTCAGCGCACGCGTCTGCGTGGCACCCCGTTGAGAACGGCGTTAGTGTAGTGATTTTGTTATCAACCAGCAATCATGGATCCGGCGGCGCAAACCACGCCGATTTAAAATCGAACCAACCGAGGGTATTCATGCGCAGGCCGCGCATACTGCGTTGCCCCTGAATAATCAGCCAGTGATGGATCAGCGGCACCATTGCTTTGCTGGCGACCAGTTGCTGGCACCAGTTCGCCAGATTCATCTCGCCATTGCGCCAGCGGGCGGCGTCGGCTTGCCAGTCGATCTGAATACAGTGTTGTAGCAACGGCACCTCGCACAAGTGCGCGAACAGCGAAAAATCTAGCGGTAGCGTAAAGTTGGCGCTGTTAAGCCAGATGTCGCTTTCGATCTCACCTTCGTGCCACTGATCGTAGCTGATCTCTTTGATTTCCAGCGTGACATGGTGACTTGCCAGAATCTGCTGCATGATCCTGGCAATGACCCGATGTTCAATATGATCCTGGTAAAAGGTCAGGGTGAGATGTTCCAGTCCGGCTGGTTTTTCGCAATGTGTCGGGCGGGCATGGTGCCAGCGGGGGAGCATTCCATAAGCCGGGAACCATAGTTGCTGGTACTGTTCCTCGGCGAAATAAACCAGATTGGTCGGAGAAAGCACATAGCTTACCCAGTTTCTGACTTGCTGATTCGCCCCGCGATGGGTGCGGCTGTCGAACAGTAAATAGTAGCAACCTTCCTCCAGACGGCTTTCAATCTCTTTTTCCTCGCCCTGTGGTCCTTTCAGCATCAGCCCTCCGGCTGGCTCGTCGGCAATTTCCGGCAAGACCCAGACGTTAACCTCGTCGATTAGCGCGCGATAACCGAAGAAGTCATCGAATGCCTGAATTTTCAGTTGATTGGCGCTGTTACGCATTACCGCATACGGACCGGTGCCGATAGGATGGCTGGCAAAGTTGCTGAGGGTTTCCCATTCACGCGGCAGGATCATCGCCGGAACTTGCCCCAGCAGTAACGGCAACCAGCGGTCTGGCTGCGTGAGATGGATATCCAGCGTCCAGGGCGTCGGCGATACAATTTCAGCAATATGCGAATAGAGCGGCAGCGTATTGATCCGTTTCAATGAGGTGATCACGTCGTCCATTTCCAGTTCACGACCATGATGAAAATGGACACCCGGACGTAAAAAGAAGCGCCAGTGAAGCGGGGAAATTTGTTGCCAGTGGTGGGCGATGTCCGCTTCCAGTTCCCCATTTTCCTCATTTATGCGGGTTAACGCGCTGAAGATTTGCCGGGCGATATGCGTTTCGGAACGGCGTAATGCGCTGCCAGGCAGCAGGTTGCGCAACGGACGATAGTAGAGGACGCGCAGGATGTGCCGTCCCTGGCGGAAGCTACGCCCCAGATGAGAGACCAGCATTTGCCGCACGGCGCTTTTATCACCGACAAGTTGTACCAGTTGGTCGATGCGATCCTGCTCCAGCAGATCCTCTGCCCGCTGTTGTTGTAGCGCCAGCCCGGTATAGAGGAACGTTAAACGCGAGCGTTTGCCGCGCCCGACTTCCGCTTCCCACGTCAGCCAGCCGCGATCCTGCATGGTGTTGAGCAGGGTGCGCATATGACGACGGGAGCAGCTCAATAACTCCGCCAGTTCGTTCAGCGTTGTCTCCTGAGATTTACCCTCACAGCATTGCCACAGGCGGATGAACTGTTGTTGCAGACGAGCAGATGGCATAAAAGGGGAACTCCTGCGCAAAAGTCAGCAATTTTATTTTCCCTATATTAAGTCAATAATTCTTAACGATGAAGCAATGAGGTATCCCATGCGTCAGTTTTAGCGGCACTATTTTATCGTGACAGAGAAGATGTGCTGGCTTCGCGGGTTAAGCGTTCTACAACGTTTAGCTATGCCTGAAGAACAAGATGCAGTGGGAGGGGAGTGATTCTGACTACTGATTTGCAGACATCATGTGTGACTGAGTATTGGTGTTAATCGCCACGCCAGCAGTGAATACCTGCTGGCTTTTTTCTTTTTAGCGATTGAGTGCCGGACGGTGTACAAACTAACGCATAAACGCCGGTTGCTTCTCTTCATAAGCCGCAATGGCGTCGTCGTGCTGCAGGGTCAGACCGATGCTGTCCAGACCATTCATCATGCAGTGGCGGCGGAAGGCATCGATGGTAAAGCGATAGGTTTTCTCTCCCGCTTTCACCTCTTGCGCCTCCAGATCCACATCGAAGTGAATCCCCGGATTGGCTTTCACCAGGGCAAACAGCTCGTCCACTTCTTCATCGCTTAATTTCACCGGCAGCAACTGGTTATTAAAGCTGTTACCGTAAAAGATATCGGCGAAACTCGGCGCAATCACCACTTTAAAACCGTAATCGGTCAACGCCCACGGCGCGTGCTCACGCGAGGAACCGCAGCCGAAGTTTTCTCGCGCCAGCAAAATGGAAGCCCCTTGATATTGCGGGAAGTTCAGCACAAAGTCCGGGTTTGGCTGTTGGCCTTTTTCATCGAGAAAACGCCAGTCGTTAAACAGATGCGCGCCAAAACCAGTGCGCGTCACTTTCTGCAAAAACTGTTTCGGGATAATCGCATCGGTATCGACATTGGCGGCATCCAGCGGAACCACCAGGCCTGTGTGTTTGATAAATTTCTCTGCCATAGTGTGCTCCTTATTTGATGTTGCGAATGTCGGCGAAATGTCCGGTCACGGCAGCGGCGGCCGCCATTGCCGGGCTGACCAGATGCGTGCGCCCGCCGCGCCCCTGGCGGCCTTCAAAGTTACGGTTGCTGGTAGAGGCACAACGCTCGCCCGGATTCAGACGGTCGTTGTTCATCGCCAGACACATTGAGCAGCCAGGCAAGCGCCATTCAAAACCGGCTTCAATAAAGATTTTGTCCAGACCTTCTGCTTCTGCCTGGGCTTTTACCGGACCGGAGCCGGGAACCACCAGTGCCTGTACGCCTGGCGCGACTTTCCGGCCTTTGGCGATTTCCGCCGCCGCGCGTAAATCTTCAATACGTGAGTTGGTACAGGAGCCGATAAACACTTTGTCGATAGCCACTTCGGTCAGCGGAATACCCGGTTTCAGCCCCATATAGGCCAACGCTTTTTCTGCCGACGCGCGTTCAACCGGATCGGTAAACGAAGCGGGATCAGGGATATTCTCGTTAACGGAGATCACCTGTCCTGGGTTAGTTCCCCAGGTCACCTGCGGGGCGATCTCTTCTGCCTGTAAAGTAACAACGGTATCGAAAGTTGCGCCTTCGTCGGTTTGCAGGGTTTTCCAGTAGGCGACGGCGTCGTCGAAATCTTTGCCTTTCGGCGCATGAAGACGGCCTTTGACATAGTTAAAGGTGGTTTCGTCCGGCGCAACCAGACCAGCTTTCGCACCCATTTCGATTGCCATATTGCACAGAGTCATGCGGCCTTCCATGCTTAAATCACGGATTGCTTCGCCGCAAAACTCCACCACATGCCCGGTGCCGCCTGCGCTGCCGGTTTTACCGATGATCGCCAGCACGATATCTTTCGCGGTAATGCCAGGCGCAGCTTTGCCCTGGACTTCAATTTTCATGGTCTTCGCACGACCCTGTTTCAGGGTTTGCGTTGCCAGTACGTGTTCAACTTCGGAAGTACCGATACCAAACGCCAGTGCGCCAAACGCGCCGTGAGTGGCGGTATGCGAGTCGCCGCAGACAATGGTCATCCCCGGCAAGGTGACACCCTGTTCTGGCCCCATCACGTGGACGATCCCCTGATACGGGTGATTCAGGTCATACAGCTCAACGCCAAACTCTTTGCAGTTTTTGATCAGTTCCTGCATCTGGATGCGCGCCATTTCACCGCAGGCATTAATGTCTTTGGTCTGGGTAGAGACGTTGTGATCCATGGTGGCGAAGGTTTTACCTGGCTGACGCACCGGGCGGCCGTGGGCGCGCAGGCCATCGAACGCCTGCGGTGAGGTCACTTCATGTACCAGATGGCGGTCGATATATAACAGAGGGGTTTCGTTTTCAGCTTCGTAGACTACGTGAGCGTCGAACAATTTTTCGTATAACGTCTTAGTCATGATTACACCCCTTCAGCCACATAGCGGGCAATGATATCGCCCATTTCATCGGTACTAACGGCGGCAGCGCCACGGGCTAAATCCCCGGTGCGAATGCCTTCTTCTAATGCGCGGTTAATGGCGCGTTCAATGGCGGAAGCCGCATCATCGGCATCCAGGCTGTAGCGCAGCAGCAGTGCCAGCGACAGAATTTGCGCAATCGGGTTGGCGATGTTTTTGCCTGCGATATCTGGTGCTGAGCCGCCCGCCGGTTCATACAGACCAAAACCTTGCTCGTTCAGGCTGGCGGAAGGCAACATCCCCATCGAGCCAGTGATCATCGCGCACTCATCAGAAAGAATGTCGCCAAACAGGTTGGAGCACAGCAGAACGTCAAACTGCGATGGATCTTTAATCAGCTGCATGGTGGCATTGTCGATGTACATATGCGCCAGTTCGACATCCGGATATTCAATGGCGATCTCGTTAACGATCTCCCGCCATAAAATAGAGGATTGCAGCACGTTGGCTTTATCGATCGACGTCACTTTGTGGCGACGCTTGCGGGCAGATTCAAACGCGATGCGAGCGATACGCTCGATCTCAAAACGGTGATACACCTCGGTATCAAACGCTTTTTCATATTGTCCGCTACCTTCGCGGCCTTTGGGCTGACCGAAATAGATGCCGCCAGTCAGTTCGCGCACGCACAGGATGTCGAAGCCGTTAGCGGCAATGTCTGCTCGCAGCGGGCAGAACGCTTCCAGTCCCTGATACAGTTTTGCCGGACGCAGGTTGCTGAATAATTTGAAGTGCTTACGCAAAGGCAACAGCGCGCCGCGTTCCGGTTGCTGGTCTGGTGGTAAATGTTCCCACTTCGGGCCACCAACTGAGCCAAACAGCACAGCATCGGCTTGCTCACAACCTTCAACCGTCGCAGGCGGCAGTGGTTGCCCGTGGTTATCAATGGCTGCGCCGCCTACATCGTAATGGCTGGTGGTGATGCGCATCGCAAAGCGGTTGCGCACGGCGTCCAGCACTTTCAGCGCCTGGGTCATCACTTCCGGCCCGATCCCATCTCCGGGCAATACGGCAATATGATAATTCTTCGACATCACACGGTTTCCTTGTTGTTTTCGTTGTGTTGAGCTTTGCGTTGCAACTCTTTTTCGACTTCTGCGGCGCGCCAGATATTGTTCAGCACGTGTACCATCGCTTTGGCGGAGGACTCGACAATATCAGTGGCCAGGCCGACGCCGTGGAAGCGGCGACCATTGTAGTTGGCGACAATATCCACCTGACCCAGCGCATCTTTACCGTGACCTTTGGCGGTCAGGCTGTATTTCACCAGTTCGACGTTGTAGTCAGTGATGCGATTAATTGCCTGGTAGACGGCATCGACCGGGCCGTTGCCGTTGGCGGCTTCCGCTTTTACTTCCTCGCCACAGACCAGTTTGACGGCGGCGGTGGCGATATCGTTAGAGCCAGACTGCACGCTGAAGTAATCCAGACGGAAATGCTCCGGTTCTTCTTGCTGTTTACCGATGAAGGCCAGCGCCTCCAGGTCGTAATCAAACACCTGACCTTTCTTATCTGCCAGTTTCAGGAACGCGTCGTACAGGTTGTCTAAATTATATTCACTTTCTTTATATCCCATCTCATCCATGCGGTGTTTCACCGCCGCACGACCGGAACGAGAGGTCAAATTCAACTGGATTTGGTTCAGACCAATAGATTCTGGTGTCATGATTTCGTAGTTTTCGCGGTTTTTCAGCACACCATCCTGGTGAATACCTGAGGAGTGTGCGAACGCACCGCTGCCGACAATGGCTTTGTTTACCGGGATCGGCATATTACAAATCTGGCTAACTAGCTGGCTGGTGCGCCATATTTCCTGGTGATTAATGGCGGTGTGGACGTTGAGAATATCCTTACGTACCTTAATCGCCATGATCACTTCTTCCAGCGAACAGTTACCGGCACGCTCGCCGATCCCGTTCATCGCGCCTTCTACCTGCCGCGCTCCGGCATGTACCGCCGCCAGTGAGTTGCCGACCGCCAGGCCTAAGTCGTCGTGGGTATGCACGGAAATAATGGCTTTATCGATGTTCGGTACACGTTCATACAGGCCGCTGATGATTCCGGCGAACTCAAACGGCATGGTGTAGCCCACGGTATCCGGAATGTTGATGGTGGTGGCGCCGGCGTTAATTGCCGCTTCGACCACTCGTGCCAGATCGGCAATCGGTGTACGCCCGGCATCTTCGCAAGAAAATTCAACATCATCGGTGTAATTGCGTGCGCGTTTCACCATATAAATAGCGCGTTCGATCACCTCATCCAGTGTGCTGCGCAGCTTGGTGGCGATGTGCATTGGGGAGGTAGCAATAAAGGTATGAATACGGAAGGCTTCGGCGACTTTCAGAGATTCGGCCGCTACGTCGATATCTTTCTCCACGCAGCGGGCTAACGCACATACGCGGCTATTTTTGATCTGGCGGGCGATGGTTTGCACCGATTCAAAATCGCCCGGCGAAGAGACGGGGAAACCAACTTCCATCACATCAACCCCCATACGCTCAAGACCCAGCGCAATTTGCAGTTTTTCTTTCACACTCAAGCTTGCCTGTAACGCCTGTTCACCGTCGCGCAATGTGGTATCGAAAATAATGACTTGCTGGCTCATGGTTTGGGTCCTTATCTCTTTTAGAGCGCCTCGCTTCGGGCATAAAAAAACCCGCGCAATGGCGCGGGTTTTTTGTTTGACTGCGTGCTGGCTTAATGCTGAATGCCGCTCACTCGTCTACCGCGCAAAGAAGATGCGTTTAGTAGTAGTAGACCGATAAAGCGAACGATGTGAGTCATTAAATCAGCTCCAGATGAATGCGATATGCTTTTAGAGTTACTGGATACAAAAACGGATGTCAACCCTGACGCAACAAAAACGTCCCGTCAGCGTGAGTTCTGCATGAGTTGAATTAGCTAATTGTGCTGCGCGGGTTAAAACAGTCGATATTAATTTCTGCTTAACAACACATACCTTTCATTGGTGGACATACTTCAGAATAATTTATGGCATTTAATCAATGAGGTAAGAAGGAGGGAAATTTATTCTTTACCCTATCTATCCTGATGATTTGTATTGAATTATATTTTGAGTGAATGTTTTGATATTGATTTTATGAATATTATTGATCGATTAATGTTAAGAATTAATG